>NZ_JNWJ01000080.1:0-49325 GCF_000716805.1 Streptomyces yerevanensis
ACCACCCCGCCCCCGGCCCGCCCGTCCCCGGTGCCCCGTGCACGTCAGCTCACTCTGCCCGTGCCCGCGGCGCGGGTCCGGGTGCGCCCGCCGCGTCCCGTGCAGCTGCGGCTGCCCCTCGAACCGCCCCGGAGGTAACGACCCGTGAACCAGCCCGACGAAGCGGCGGACGCCCCGTACGCCACCCGCATTCCCGCAGACATCTCACGCCCCGACCGACTCCTGGGACCTTTCACGGCCCGGCAGAGCGCGATCCTCGCCGTCGCCGGGCTCGTGCTGTACGGCGGCTGGTGGGCGACGCGGCCCTTCATGGCGCCGCTCGCCTACGCGGCCCTGGTGGTCCCGATCGCCGGTGCGGTGGCCGCGCTCGCGCTCGGCCGGCGGGAGGGCATCAGCCTGGACCGCTTCCTGCTCGCCGCCCTCCGGCACACCCGCACCCCCAGACGCCGGGTGCACGCCCCCGAGGGAGTGCCGCCGCTGCCGGCCGTCGTCCCCGACCGCTGGGCCCGGGCGGCGGGGCCGCCGCCGGCCGCGATGCGCATGCCGTACGACGGCATCACCGCCGAGGGGGTGCTCGACCTGCGCGGCGAGGGGAAGGCGGCCGTGGCGACGTGCTCCACGGTCAACTTCGAGCTGCGCTCCGCGGCCGAACAGCAGGGCCTGACCGCCACGTTCGCACGCTGGCTCAACTCCCTGACCGGCCCCACCCAGCTGCTGGTGCGCTGCCACCGCATCGACCTCGCCCCACTCGCCGACACCCTGCAGCACGATGCCGCCGCGCTGCCTCACCCCGCTTTGGAGCAGGCCGCCCGCGCCCACGCCGACTTCCTCGCCGACCTCGCCACCGGCGGCAACCTGCTCGGCCGGCAGATCGTGCTGGTCGCCCGCGAAGAAGCCGCAGCGCACGGCGGGCGGCACTCCGCGGGAGCGGGGCGCGTCATCCAACGCGTCCACGAAGCCACCCGAGCGCTCAGCGCTGCCGAGATCACCGTCACGCCCTTGGACGCCGAGCAGAGCGCCGAGTTGGTGCGTGCGGCCTGCAACCCCGACGCCCCCACCGGCCCCCAGGACGGATCGGAAGGTGACCCCGTATGACCCGGCTCTTCTTCGGCCGCCGCCGTACCGCTGCCGACGTACCGGTCGTCGGTGCCGCCCAGTTGCTGGAGGTGGCCGGACCCGAGGCCGTAGAGGTGCATGCCCGCGCCCTCGCGGTCGGCGGACACCTGGCCACCACCTTGGTGGTGACCGGCTACCCGGCCGAGGTCACCGCGGGCTGGCTGGCCCCGCTGCTGAACTTCCCCGGCCACCTCGACCTCGCCCTGCACATCGAACCCGTCCCCAACCCGATCGCCGCGGCCGGGCTGAAGAAACAGCGCGCCCGGCTGGAATCGGGTCGGCGCACCGGCTTCGACAAGGGACGCCTGGACGATCCGGAGGTGGAGGCCGCCGCCGCGGACGCCGCCGAACTCGCCTACCGCATCGCCCGCGGCGAGGGAAAGCTGTTCCACGTCGCCCTGTATCTGACCGTGCACGCTCCGGACGAGGACACCCTCGCCGAGCAGGCCGCCGCCGTCCGTGCGATCGCCGAGTCGCTGCTCATGACCGTGGCGCCCACGACCTACCGGGCGCTGCCCGGCTGGCTGGCCACCCTCCCGCTCGGCATCGACACGCTCAAGATCCGCCGCACGTTCGACACCGCCGCGCTGGCCGCCTGCTTCCCCTTCACCAGCCCCGACCTGCCGATCAACACCGGCCCGGACGGCACGCCCGCCGGGGTGCTGTACGGGTTGAACGCGGTCTCCGGCGCCCCGGTCGTGTGGGACCGCTTCGCGCAGGACAACTACAACTCCATCACCCTGGCCCGCTCCGGCGCCGGCAAGTCCTACCTCGCCAAACTCGAGCTGCTGCGGCTGCTGTTCACCGGCACCACCGCCTCGGTGATCGACCCGGAGGACGAGTACGTCCGCCTCGCCGAAACCGTCGGCGGACACGTCATCGCCCTCGGCGCCGACGGCGTACGCCTCAACCCCTTCGACCTCCCACCAACGACCGGCGGCGAGGAGGACCTCCTCACTAGGCGCGTGCTGTTCCTGCACACGTTCCTCGCCGTCCTGCTGGGCAGCGACCTGACCGCCGCCGAGAAGGCGGTACTCGACCGGGCCATCCTCGCCGCGTACACGCGCGCCGGGATCACCACCGACCCCCGCACCTGGCAACGCACCCCACCCCGGCTCGCCGACCTCGCCGCCATCCTGACCGAGGACGGCAGCCAGACCGCAGCAGATCTCGCCAACCAGCTGGTCCCCTACACTACCGGCTCCCACGCGCAGCTGTTCAACGGACCCAGCACCGCCACCACCCAAGGGCATCTGGTGGTCTTCGCACTCCGTCAGCTCCCGGACGAGGTCAAGGCCCCGGCGATGCTGCTGGCCCTGGACGCAATCTGGCGGCAGGTCAGCTCCCGTCCCCGCACCGGCCGCCACCTGGTGGTGGTGGACGAGGCGTGGCTGCTGATGCGGGACGGCGACGGAGCCCGGTTCTTGTTCCGGATGGCCAAGGCCGCCCGCAAGTACTGGACCGGACTCGCGGTGGTCACCCAGGACGCCGACGACGTGCTCACTTCCCCGCTGGGCCGGGCCATCGTCTCCAACGCGGCCACCCAGATCCTGCTGCGCCAGGCCCCGCAGGCCATCGATGGGATCAGCGAGAACTTCCACCTCTGCCACGGCGAGCGGGAGTTCCTGCTCTCCGCGACCCGCGGCGAGGCCCTGCTGCTCACGGGCGATCGCCGCCACAAGGTCGCCTTGATCAGCGTCGCGGCGCCCGGCGAACATGACGTGATCACCACGGACCCGGGCGAGCTCGCCGCCCAGCATCCGGTAGACGAAGCCCGCGACGCGGACGGCCTGCCAGGCGAGGAACCCGTCGGCGAGGGGCGGTGGGAGTGGTGACGGCGTACCGGTTGCCGGCCGTTGCTCCGCCGGGCGGACCGCTGGTGGACTTCCTCACCCACCCGCAGACGTTCACCTCCACCGCGCTCCGGGCCGCCCTCGACTGGTGCACCGCCTCCGCACCCGTCCTGATCCTGCTCATTCTCGTGTCCACAGCCTGTGGGTACAGCGCCCGACGCTGGCTGCTGCGCGCGCGTCAGCGACGCTTCGCCGACGGCGCGCGCTGCGTGGAGATCCTCGCACCGCCCACCGTCGCCCCCAAGGGAGGTGAGGTGATGTGGGCGCAGCTCGCCGGGCTGCTGCGCCCGTGGTGGCGGCGCCTGACCACCGGCCAGCCCCATCTCGCCTTCGAATACACCTGGTTCCACACCGGCCTACGGATCCGGCTCTGGGTGCCCGGCACGGTGCCGCTGGGTTTGGTACGCCGCGCGGTGGAGGCCGCCTGGCCCGGCGCCCACACCCGCGTCACCGCATCCCCGCCGCTCCTGACGAACGGCTACACCGTCGCTGCTGGACGGCTGCGACCGGCCCGGCCCGACGTCCTGCCCCTGCGCTGCGACCACCCGGCTGACCCGCTGCGTGCGCTGCTCCAGGCGGCCACCGGCATGGGCGAGGACGAGTCGGCGTGCGTCCAGATCCTGGCCCGCCCCGCCACCGGCGTCGCGCTGCGCCGAGCCCGCCGCCAGGCCCGGCGGATCAAAGCCGGACACACCCCCGCCCGGCTGCCTGCCCTGGCCGCGCTCCTCCTGCACCGCGCCCAGCCGGCCGCCACCAGCAGGCAGGACCCCGAACACGGCGCCGCCATACGGCAGATGGTCGCGAAACAGTCCGGCTCCCAGTGGCAGTGCACCCTCACCTACGCCGCCGCCTGCTCCCCCACGACCAAACGCGCCGAGGACGTGGCCCGCGGCCGGGCCCACGCGATCGCCTCCGCCTTCGGCCTGTACGCCGACCGCAACTACCTCGCCCGCACCCGCCTGCGCAACCCCGAACCACGCCTGAACGCCCGGCAGTTCCCGCCCACCCGTCCCGCGCTGCTGTCGGTGCCGGAACTCGCCGCCCTCGCCCACCTGCCCCTCGACCCGGACGCCCCGGGCGTGCAGCGGGCCGGCGCCCGCTCCGTCCTGCCGCCCCCGCCAATCCCCGAACCCGCCCCCGGCAACGGGGTAAAGCCGCTGGGCCGCTCCGACACCGGCGCCCGCCGCGGTGTCGGCCTCGCCGTCCCCGACGCCCGCCACCACCTCCACGTCATGGGCGCCACCGGTTCCGGCAAGTCCACCCTGATCGCGAACCTTGCCCTGGACGACGTACAAAGCCGACGCGGCGTCATCGTCATCGACCCCAAGGGCGACCTGGTCACCGACCTGCTGGACCGCCTGCCCGACACCTGCGCCGACCGCCTCGTTCTCATCGACCCCGATGACCGGCACCTCCCGCCCTGCCTGAACGTCCTGGACGGGACGGACATCGACGTCGTCGTCGACAACATCACCGGCATCTTCCGCCGGATCTTCACCGCCTTCTGGGGCCCCAGAACCGACGACGTGATGCGGGCCGCCTGCCTGACCCTCCTCAAACACCGCGACCGCACCCACCAGCTGGTCACCCTCGCCGACGTCCCCCGCCTGCTGGGCGAGTCCGCCTACCGGCTGCGCATCATCCCCGCCCTCAAAGACCCCGTACTGCGCGGCTTCTGGGCCTGGTACGAGTCGATGTCCGAACCCTCCCGCGCCGCGGTCATCGGGCCGGTGATGAACAAGCTGCGCGCCTTCCTGCTGCGCGACTTCGCCCGCCGCGCCATCGCCGCCGGCCCCTCCACCTTCGACCTCACCAGCGTGCTCGACGGCGGCATCCTGCTCGCCCGCCTGCCCAAGGGCGCGCTCGGCGAAGAGACCGCCCGGCTGCTCGGCTCGTTCATCGTCGCCGGCACCTGGCAGGCCGCCGCCGCCCGCGCCCGCACCCCCGAACACGCCCGCATCGACGCCACGCTGAGCATCGACGAGGCGCACAACTTCCTCACCCTCCCGTATCCGCTGGAGGACATGCTCGCCGAGGCCCGCGGCTACCGGCTGTCCCTGCTGCTGGCCCACCAGCACCTCGCCCAGCTTCCCCGCGACCTGCGCGAGGGCATCTCGGCCAACGCCCGCAACAAGGTCTTCTTCAACGCCTCCCCCGAAGACGCCACTTCGCTGGAGCGCCACACCCTGCCCACGCTGGCCGCGCACGACCTCGCCCACCTCGGCCCCTACCAGGCCGCCGCCCACCTGCTGACCGGCGGCGCGGAATCGGCCGCGTTCACCCTCACCACCCGCCCCCTGCCGCCCCCGGTGCCCGGCCGCGCGACGGACCTGCGCGCGGCGGCCGCCTCCCGCAGTGGCCCCCGCCCGGCCACCCGGCCCTGATTCCACCTCCCCGCACCCCCTGCCGTCCGCGCAACCCCATGCATCCGGTGGTGACTTGTCATGCCCGCACTCCCGCGCCCGACCTTCGGCCCCGGCTCCCGTTACACCGCCCGCGCCGCCCTCACCCGCCCCCGCCCCGCCCGGCCGGCGGACGTGGCCGCCCTCGCCCGCCGCCTCACCGGCCGTGACCTGTGGCTGGTACGGATGCTGCACGAGCACCGGGTGCTCACCACCCACCAGATCACCCGCCTTGCCTTCACCTCGCTGCGCTCCGCCCAGCGCCGCCTGCGCACCCTGCACCAGCACGCCATCCTCGACTCCTTCCGCCCCCTGACCGCATCGGGCTCGGCCCCCGAGCACTACACCCTCGGCCCCGCCGGTGCCGCCCTGCTCGCCGCCCACGCCGGCCTCGACCCCGCGGCTCTCGGCTGGCGCCCGACCGCGACCGGCCGTATCGCCTACTCCCCCTCCCTCGGCCACGACCTGGGCGTCAACGAACTGCTCACCCACCTCGCCGCCCGCGCCCACACCAGCCCCGAGACCGGGCTCGCGCTGTGGCTCTCGGAACGCTCCGCCGCACGCCGCTGGGGCGACATCATCCGCCCCGACGCCTACGCCCACTACCGCGACGACGGCCATCTGCTGCCGTTCTTCCTCGAATACGACACCGGCAGCCAGCCCCTGCCCCGCATCGAGGCCAAACTCGCCGCCTACGCCGCCTTCACCCTCGCCACCGGCAGCAGCCCGGCCCTGCTCATCCACACCCGCACCGCCTCCCGCGACCAGGCCCTGCGCCACCGCCTCGCCAACGCCACGCGCGAGCTGGGCCTGCGGGTGGCGACCTCGTCCGCGGACTTCACCACCACCAGCCCGTGGGGACCGTGGTGGGCGCCCCTGGAGCCCGGCGCCCGCCGCACCACGCTCACCCGCCTCGCCACCCACTGGCCCGGCCTGGCCCCGGCCGCCGGGCTGGAGCCGACCGACGCCGACACCGCCCTCACCCTCCCCGTGCCCCCGCTGCCGCTCACCCCCGGGGCCGGTGCATGAGTTCCCTGCTCGCCAAGGCGGCCGGCGGCATCGGATGCGCGGTCATCGCCCTGCCGCTGCTCGTCGCCCTCACCCTCGCCGCCGCGCTCGGCAGCGGCAGCGGGATGTCCGGCGGCAGCGTCCCGGCGGCCCCGAGCAGGCACGCCCTGGCCGACATCCCCGCCCGCCTGCTCGCCCTCTACCAGCGCGCCGCCCCCGAGTGCCCGGGCCTGTCCTGGACCGTCCTGGCCGCGATCGGCAAGGTCGAGACCGATCACGCACGCCACCCCACCATGCGCTCCTCGGCGGGCGCCGTGGGGCCGATGCAGTTCCTGCCCTCCACGTTCAAGGCGTACGCGTATCCCGTGCCGCCCGGCGGGAAGAAGCCGCCCACTCCCTGGGACCCGGTGGACGCCGTCTATGCCGCGGCCCGGCTGCTGTGCGCCAACGGCGCCCGGAACGGCAAGAATCTGCGGCGGGCGATCTGGCACTACAACCACTCGGACGCCTACGTCACCCAAGTCCTCACGATCGCCGACAGGTACGCGGCCGCCGCAGCCGCTCCAAAGGGCGCTGCTGCCAAGGCGGTTGCCTTCGCCCGTGCCCAGCTGGGCACCCCGTACGTGTGGGGCGGTGATGGCCCGGCCGAGGGCGGCTTCGACTGCTCCGGACTGACCCAGGCCGCCTACAACGCCGCCGGCATCCCCATTCCCCGCGTCGCCCAGGCCCAGTACGACCGCGGTCCGCGCCTGCCGAAGGGCGCCCAACTGGCCCCGGGCGACCTGCTGTTCTTCGGCACCGGCCCCGGCGACATCACCCACGTCTCGCTCTACACCGGCCACGGGCAGGCCATCGACGCACCCCGCACCGGCGCGGTGGTTCGCGAGGGCCCCGCGAACACCAAAAACCCGTCCTTCCAGGGCGCGACCAGGCCGGCGGTGCCAGGCGGTGGTGTCTGGTGAAGCAGATCGCCGCGATCGAGGCCGTCGGCCTGCTCAGGACCATGACCCGCGTGCTGTGCGTGGTCGGCATCCTGGCGCTGGTCTTCACCACCGTCAACGTCACCCGCTTCGCCACCAGCCGCGGCGTCCCCCTACCCATCGCCATCCTCCTCGACCCGATGATCGGCACCGCGCTGGCCGGCGTCCTGTACGTGGACGCACGCCTGGCCGCCTGGGGCATCCGCCCACCGGCCTGGTCGACCGCACTGCGCTGGGGCGCCGGCTGCACCGCCGCCCTGATGAACTCCTGGGAGTCACTGTGGCCCGACGGACAGATCGGCTGGCCCCGCAGCGCCGATCCGGCCGCCGTACTGCTGCACCTGACCCCGGCCCTGCTCCTGATCGCCCTGACCGAAACGATCGCCGCCTACCGAAGAACCGTCACCGACCTCCTGGAGAAGATCGGCCCCGCCGATCCCACCGCACCCCGAACGGCCGGGGAGCACACTGACCCGGACGCCGACGATCCCGATCCGCTCAACGCCCGCCGCTCAGGGGGGCATCCGGATCCCGGCCCCGCCGCATCCCGCACCCTTGGTACCGCCCGCGTCGGCCAGCACAGAACCCATATGGACGACAGCACGCCCGCCGACCGCCCCGTGGGCCCCAGCCCCCGACCGGTCGGCGACCTGGCGACAGACGCCGACGTGTGGCCGCGCGCCGTGGCCCTGGACGACACGGCCCGCGCCGTCACCGGGAAACCGGTGAGCGTCTGGAAGCTGCGCACCGATCTGCGCATCGGGCCGCGGCGCGCCCGCCGGCTTCGCGAGCAACTCCTGGCCCGCCACCCCGATCCGCCGCCCCCGATCGGCTGAACCGCCCTCGTCCGCCGCCCGATCCACCCCCACCGTCCCCACCGTATCCGGGATCGGAATCTGGCCACGCCCGCTCACCGATCGCCCCGGCACGCTCGTCCCTCACCTCTGAGCTGGCCCGATCGGAAGCGATCGGGCCGCTTGACTTCCCTCACCGAGCGAGCGTCCATGGTCGTGGCCGACGACCCGAGCGGGCTCACGGACCACCGTCAACCCGCTCGCGCCACGGCCCCGTTCGCCCGGGAGAACCGCGATGCGCACGCGCCCGACGAACCCAGCGGACCGCCCACGCGGACCCGCACCCCGGCCGGGGACCTCAACCACGACATCCACACGGAACGAGGTTCCCTCATGTCCGACACCACGACCGACGCCACCCGTCCACGCCACGTCGCTCCCGCCCCCGAGCCGCTCGCCCAGCTGACCGGCGCACCCGCCGCGATCTACACCGAGCTGATCGGCCTCACCGAAAGCGCCACCGCCGCCGAACTCGCCCTCGCCGCCGGCCTGGGCCGCTCCACCACCGGAAAAGCCCTGACCACCCTGGAAGAGCACGGCCTGGCCGTACGCACCCCCGGCGGCCACGACGGCCCCCGCCGCACCCCCGACCACTGGCGCGCCGCCCCCACCCCCGAGACCGGCAACGGCGACGCCCCCCACAGTCAGGAACCCGCCAGCACCCAGCCGGAAACCCCCGTCACGGACAGCCCGGAGCCGATCGAAAACAGCACGGCCGATGAGGATGCACCCGCCGACGAGACCGCACCCGACGACGGCACCATGGACGCCCCCACCGCCCCGGCAACCGAGGCGCCGCAGGACGCCGAACACAGCGAGGGCGACGACACCGGCGAGAACGAGCCGCCCACGGACGGCTCCAGCGACGGCTCGAAGAACGAAGACCCCCCTGCCTCGCAGACAGGCGCCGGGCGGCAGACGACGCCGACGGAAGCAATCATTCTGCCGGGTGAGAAGAAGCGGCTCGCGCCCGGAGCCCTGCGGCACATGGTCATCGAGCACCTCCAGGCGCATCCCGGCGAGGCGTTCACCGCCACCAAGATCAGCCGCGTGATCGAGAAGTCTTCGGGGGCGATCGCGAACGCCCTGGTCACCCTCACCCGGCAGGGCGTCACCGAGCAGGTGGACGACCGGCCGCGCACCTACCGTCTGGCAGCGCCGGAGGGCAACGGATAGCCAACCGGCCGGAGCAAACCGGGCTGGTTCCCACGGGGGTTGGGAACCAGCCCGACTGCTGTGCGAGTCTTCCACACGAAGCGGGTGGAGGCGGGGAGGGCGGGGTTCGGTGGCTGACTGGCTCAGCGCGGTCGTTGCCGTGGTGTCGGCGACAGTCGCCGTGTATGCGGCGTACTGGGCCCGACGCTCCGCGCGCGGCACCTTCGCACACACGGCGTACGAGCTGGCGCGCACCCTGCACACGGACCTCACCACCGGGGCCACCGCCCAGGCCCGGGATGTGCTGGAGCACTTCCGTAGCGGCACCCGCTATCACGAGCCTGGCCCGGACGGTCTCCCGCCCGCCGCAGGAACACAGGAGGTGCTGGAGGCGTACTTCGCGCTGCTGTGGTGCTTCGAACGCATTCTGATCGGCCGGCGCTCCCTCACCAAACAGCAGGACTCTAATGACACCGGCCCTGCGGTGGCCTTCCTCGACGACTTGCTCGCCTGGCATCTGAAGCATTGGGCGGAGCGCTGGCCGACCATGCGCGCGACCCTCAAAGCACACCCGGCCGGATACCGGATCTGCGCGATCACGACTCCCTGGGCAGCTTCTGTGACCTCGTCGAAGAGGTCACCGGACTCAACGAACACACCGCCCTGCTGCGCACTCTCATCCGCGAAGAGGATGACCAGGGTATCGGCGTGACGTGACGGACAGCATCTGCCCCACGCTAAGCGCGAGGGGCAGTGCTCGGGGCCGGTGCGGCCCAGCCCCTCCTTACCCCACACCACCAGGGACGAGTGCAAGTACCCGGTGACACCGGTGCGCTTGACTCTTGAGGTGTGCCCAGGACACGGGCCAGGCGCAGGGGGGTGCTGCGGCATTGGTCAGGGCCGTCGGCACAGTCCCGACAGGTGGCCGGGGAGTCGGTTTCCCAGCGTGCTGCGGCAAGGGATGCGTCCTTCGCGTGCCCGAGCCTCGGCGCAACTCGGCAACTACTGACACGGCCCAGGGGCGTCGGGCGGCGCCGAGGTCGTACCGGCTGGTGCGCCGCTCGTACGCCGTCACCGTGCCTCAGGCGTCGCCCGAGACTTCTCGGGTGGGCTCAGCCGTCGTGATGACCGGCGCGGAGGATGCCGGGAGCATCAGTGGTTCCTCCGGCGGCAGGACGACTTGGGGCAGTACGACCGGGCCGTCGACGTACCGGGCGGTGCGCCGCCGCGTGAAGTGGGCCTCAATGCCGGCACGAATGTAGGCGCGACGCGCTGCACGCGCCCGGCGGTTGAAATCGCGGCGCTGGGCCTTCCACCGCCGGTGCTGGATGCGATTCTCCTGCATCTTGACTGCATCGGCGGACTTACCTGGGTGCATCGCCTTGATGATCGTGGCGGAGCCAGAAGCGACCGCGCGGATCACCAGGATCAGCGCCATGAGGAGCAGGAGAGGGAAGACGAGCCACAGCGGCGCACCCATCGCGAGGAGTTCCGAGATCAAGCCGTTCAAGGCGCCGTCCTCGTGGTTGGGGGCAAGCTGTGCGCCTGGTCGGGTGACCGGCTCGCGTGCCCTCGTACCTACTACGAGACGGGGAAGGGCCCCCGATCAACGGGGACCCTTCCCAGAAGCTGTTGTGTCTCTCTATAACCTCTTCCGTTGTTGTGGTCTGCGGCTGGAGACGGATCTACACACGCATGATCTGCCTAGGCAGATCAGCCCGCGGCAAGGACTCATCCGCCTCCGGCGCGAGGACAACACGAGGAAGCTCGACAACCGGCCTGGGTGTGATGAGCCGGTAGATGACAGTAACGAGTGCGCTCACGATGGTTCCGGCGAGAGCACCCAAAGCGGCGAAGATTTCGCGCACTAGCTGGCTCCTTGGTTTCGTGCCCCCCGCCTCGTGCTTGGCTGGCGAGGCCTTACGAGGCGGGGGGCTTCCTTGTCTCGTGCTCCCCGCCTCCGGCTTGGCGACCTTTGGGGCGGGGGGCATTCTCATTTTGGGTAGGAGGGCTAGCCCCTCCCGCCGCCGCACGGACCGGGATTGCCGGGCCGCGGGGCAGCGGGATGCTCTAGTTCCTGGGCGGGGTCCGCCTGCGCTTCAGCGGTGGCGGGTACCCGAGGTGCTCCAACTTCCCGGCGCGCCAGGCCTTCTTGACCTTCTTCATCGCCTTGCACTTGAGGGAGGCGACGGAGTTCTTGTTCGTCGGCGGCTCGAGCCACAGCCCGACCGTCTCGTTGTCCTCGCCGAGGATCTGGCACAGGACGTAGACGTCCATCTCTCGGGGAGTCAGGATGCCCGCTACGCGGATACCCTTGACGATGTCGATCAACTCATGGTTGAGCTCCAACACTTGGCCGAGGTTGGGGTCGCCGTTTTGCTCCCGGAGCACGTCAAGGGTTTCGTCGCCGACCAGCACCTCGACCGTGGTGCGCAGCTTGCTGAGCTGGTTGGTCACGCTGCGGTTGAGGTAGGCGTCGAGGTTGTCGACGGGGCCGAGGTTCAGCAGCCGCTGATGCAGCCCTGTGACCACGTTGCTCCACATAGTCCCGGCGAGCTGTACGCCGGCCTTCTTGGCCATACGGCCGCGGTGAAGACTCTCCTGTTCCATTGCGCGCACCAGCTGCTTGTGCGCCTCGGGTGTGAGAACCGGCATGGTCGCCGCCGCGGCGGTTGCCACGGCAGTGTTCAGCCGGTCTTCGACGGACGGCGAGGCCATCCGCATGGGTCGCTCGGTGGATGCCGGGCCGCTCGCCCCGTGCATCTCTTCGGGCATCTCGTCTCCTGCGGAGGTGAAGTTGCTCGGACACCAGCTATCAGTCGCGGCAGGGCAGTCTCATCAACGCCTTCACGAAACTTCTTTGGTCACCTTGCACTTACGGCGCGCGAGGACACTGCAGACAGGATGGGCTCAGGCGAGGGGCACGCCGCTACCGGCTGATCCGACGTCCGTACGCCGCTGTTGCTCCTCTGGACCGCTGGCCGGTCTGTGCGAACACTTCGTCACCTGAGGGGGGGTGGGGGTCAGCCCCGGCGCAGCCAGTCGAAGTCCCGCCCGCTCCGGGCGAGGTCCTCCAGCAGATAGCGTCCGCCCTCGATGGATAGCTGATAGTGCAGAACGGCTTCCACGGCCCGGCGATACGGCAGAAGTCTTTGACTTGGCGCTCACCGGTGCAGCGGGACATGCACCAGCGCGGCGACCGCGGAAGTCGACAGCGCAGCTACGAGCACGCTCACGACGTGGCGGCGGTGCAACGGGCGGTCCTTATCTGCGAGTCAGATCGCTAGGCCGAGGAATGCCCGGATCCTCACTTATTCACACCATCTTTATGTATATCAGCGCATATCTCACCGATTCAGGTGACATCGCGCTGCTTCGCACGTATGCCGCTCGTTGTGAGAAACACGCCAGGCATGTCCCGGCCCACCGCGTGGACACGCGATGCCGAGCACCGCCTCGCATATGACTTCGACCAAAGGAGCAGGAGATGGCCCCGTCTCGTATCCGAATCCGTCTGCGTCCAACCACCGCCGCGTTACTGGGCCTTGTTGCATGGTGCGGGGTCCTCACGCCGTCCGTCCCGGCCGGGGCCCTTGCCCAGAGCACAGCTGAAGCGACGCACTGCAAGATTCGGATCACAGGCAAGAAGGTCGCCGTACGTATGCCGGAGGGCGGCGCCAAGGTCGCCCGGCCCGACTCCCCCGTCGTCCGCTACGTCCACCGCGGTGATGTGATCACGAACAGGTTCTGTGTCATCGCTCTTGGACGCACCAACGGCGGGCCGCTTTACCGCAAGTGCGGCAGGGACGGCTACAACTGGTACATCGTTGCCGGCGGGCAGGTTCCGGTGACCTGCGCGCAGCGCGTCAGGTAGGCGGCGTCGGCCGCCCGGCAACACGCCGCGGAACGGCCCCGCGCAGCAGTTGCCGTCGCCGTCTGGCCGACGGTGCCGAGCGCCGCGGTGTTCTCCCGAAACGTGGCGCGGCCCGTTGCGGCCCTGTCCTCCTCACCCCTCCTTGGGTGATCACCTGCCGGGCGTCGAACTGCCCGCATCACACTTCCTCTTGGACGAACCATGAAGCACATGATGACCGCCGCAGCGGCGTTTCTCTTTCTGGCCTGCGCGACCGTTCCCGCGCACGCGGACGCGAGGGTCACGGATGGCAAGGTGGGGCTGAGCGTCAAGGGCGAGGGCCTGTCCGTGAAGCGGGCGGGCGGCTGGATGGAGGGCCACGGCACCGGTGTCCGGGCCCGCCTGTACACGGTCTACAAGGGCCAGCGGACCGACATCACCAGATGGAAGGACGCGACTCCGGTCACTGCGGGCATGACGAAGTTCTCCAAGGTCGACTGGAACTTGAAGGGCCGAAGCTTCTGGGACGGCACCTGGCTGTGCGTCCAGTTCAACAAAACGGATGGTGCGCCCTGCGCCAAGATCCACCGCTGACGTTGCTCAGGCGGCTCGCCGGGGACTGTCGGCCGCTCAGTCACGTGCCGCAGGGGCCGCTCGCCGGTTCGCTCCGGGCGCCGGGGCGATGTCCTGGTAGATGCCAAGGAGCCGGATCAGGGCCGTGTCACTCACCTCGCATCGCTCGAGCAGGAGCTCCAGCTCGGCAGCCGCGGAGCTGATCTTCTGGCTCAAGTCGTCGGCTCCTTCGCTTTCTGTGGCCAGCCGGCCGCGCAGCGCCTGCAGCTCGCGGCCGGCCTGCTGTGCCTGTGCGTATGCGGCGTCCAGGTCGGTGGCGGTCTGGCACAGGGCGCGGGCCAGGCGGTGGAGGGGGTCACCGGGAGGGTGCCGGGCGGTCAGTACGGTCACGGGGGCGTCGCTGCCGAGCTGCTCGGCGAGCAGGCGGGTGCCCGGCCCCGGCGTGTTCGGGGGTGTCATGGCGGGGTGACCTCGTGCAGCGTGCCCAGGGCGCGGGCCAGGCGCAGGGCGAGGCTGCGGCCTTGGTCGGGGCCGTCGGCGTAGCCGCGGCAGATCGCCGGGGAATCGGTTCCCAGCGTGCTGTGGCAGGTGATGTGTCCCTCGCGTGCCCGCGCCTCGGCCACCATGGCGGTGACCCGGCCCTCTTGCAGGTGCATCGGGTTGCCGGGGCGGAAGATGCAGGTCGTGCACATCTCGGCGGACAGTCGTACGGCGCCGGTCAGTGGGTCGGCGACATCGGCGTACGGGCCGTTGTTCTCGGGCTCGACGCCGTCGTCGTGGGTGAGGCTGCGCCGCGGCGGTTCACCGTGGTTGTGCACGGTGCGCCGGTTCATCGCCGTCCTCCGCAGCCCGCGTGTCCGCAACCGCCGCAGAAGCCACCGCTGTTGCACGAGCACGGGCAGCGCCCCTGGGTGCCGCGTCGGGCGGTCGGCTGGCCGACCGGGGCGAGGACGCGGACGGTGGTGGGCGGCGGGGCGTCGTCGGGGTCGGGGTCGAGGGCGGTGCGTCGGACGGCCGCCGTGAGCAGGCCGGTGCGGGCCGACCGGGGCAGCCGGTCGAGCGCCTGCAGGCAGTGCTCCAGGTTCGGGTCGCCCGGCCTGATGAGGGTGCGGGCGCAGGCCAGCAGCTGTGCGGCGGATTCCGCTACGACCCGGGCGAGGGCGGGCGGGTCCAGGGTGGCGCGGTCCTCGTCCGGCAGGTGGTCCGCTGCGCGGGCCAACAGCGCGGCGAGGGGCGGAACTTCCTCGTCTGCGGCGGCGGCGAGGAGGGCGCGGGCGTGGCCGAGGAGGTGGTGCACCAGCAGGGGACATGGTGGCTGACCGGTACCGGGCATGGTGGAAGTCCTTCCGGATGGGCGGGCCGGTGCGGTGCCCCGGCCCGACGTGGCGGGTTTCGGGTGGGTGGGGCGGGGGCCCGGTCGCGGGGCCCCCGCGTGGTCAACTGCGCCCGGTCACGCCCGGGTACGCCGCGCGGCGGCCTGGTAGCTCTCCAGGACCAGGGTCAGTTGGTTCATCTGCTGGGCGAAGCGCGCGGCGTGCAGGTCGGTGGTGTGGCCGGTGCTGGTGAGCAGGCCGGTGACCGGGACGAAGGCCGGGTCCAGGCGGGGGTTGAGGGTGTCGTCGAGGCGGTCGCGTACGTGGGCGGCGTGGCGGCGCAGTTTGCCGTGGAGCCGGTCGGCCTCGCGGGCGGTGCTGCAGACCAGATCGGCCAGCTCGCCCAGCGCGGTGCCGCGTTCCTGGCGGTGGTGGCCGAGGTGCCGGTAGCCGTCCTCGCCGAGGGCCGCTCGCAGGGCCTCATCCCCTGGCGCACGATGGCGGATGGAGTCTGAACTGGACGGATCGGAGGGGGTGTTGGCCCGGGCTGCGGTGCCACGGACGCGGCTGATGCGGTCGGTCATGGCGGCGGGGTCCTTCCCGTAGTGCGGATGGTGGTGGGTTAGAGGGTTTCGCCGTAGGAGCAGGTGCAGGTGTGGCCTTCGTCGCGGGTGAAGGTGTCCGGCAGCGTGTCGGCCCGCAGGAGCTCCTCGGCCTTGAGCGGCGGGTGGGCCAGGTGGGTGCCGAGGTCGGCCAGGTGCCTGATCTCGGCGAGGGGCACCGTTCCGCCGCACTCGGGGCAGGGGCCGAGGAGTTCGAACGGTTCGTCGTCGTAGAGCGGGGACCGGGCAAGGAAGGTGTACGTCTCACCGGTGTCGGGGCAGGTGGCGGTGGCCAGGATGGGCTCGCCGGGGGTGGTGCGGCGGCGCAGCCAGTCCGGGGTGGTGGCGATCTGGTCCAGCCCGAGGCCGAGGGCGGCGGCCAGGCGGACGGCGGTGCGGGCGTGTTCCTCGGCCCGGTAGGGGCCGTGCAGGCTGATGACGTTGTGGTGGCGGATGAATGCGGCGGCGGCGTGGGCGCGTTCGGCAAGAGATGCCATGGCGAGCGGACTCCTTCGGTACGGAGGTCGGTAGTGGGTGGGGGTGCCGCCCCGGGACGGTGCCGGGGCGGCACGGCGGTCAGGGCTGGACGGTGGCCAGGGCGGCGGTGGCGGCCTTGCCGATGGCGGCGGCGGCCTGGGCCGGGTCGGCAAGTTCGAGCAGGGTGGCGCCGGGCAAGGAGTGGGGGTCGGGGTCGAAGGCGAGCCACAGCACCGCACACCCCGCCTGCCGTAGGGCGGCGATGCGTCCGGCGGCGTGGATGGCTTCCTCGGGGTGGTAGTAGCCGTCGGAGGCGATCACCAGCAGGCGGCCCGTGCCCGGCCGGGTGAGGTCGACTCCGGCTTCCAGGGCGTCGATGGCCTCGGCGAGGCTGTGGCCCATGCCGCTGGCGTCGAACTCGGTCACCCGGGTGGGGGCGCGGCCAGGCGCGGTGATCGCGGTGAGCGAGCGGTCGTAGGCGACGGTGGCGCTGCGCGAGTCGGGGTCGGTGAGGGCTGCGGCTTTGGCGAGGATCCAGGCGGCCGAGGCGATCGGTTCTGCGGCCAGGCTCATGGAGCCGGAGACGTCCACTGCGATGCCCACCCGCAGCGGCGGGGTGGGGCTGGGCCGGTGCACGGTGCGGGTCCAGGGGGTTGCGGTCGGGGTGGCGCCTGCGGCCTTCTGGGCGTCCCGGGCGAGGGCTTGGCGCATGTTCAGGCGTCCGGGCGGGGCCACCGAAGGGGTGACGGTGGTGGTGCGTTCCCGGTAGGCGGCGGCCCGCAGCGCCCTCGCCAGCTGCCCGGCCGCCGCCTTCTCCGCTGCTCTCGGAGGCCGGGTTCCGGTCACCGGGGAGCAGCCGCGCTGGCCTTTGACGGGTTTGCCGGGGGTGTGGGGGCGCCCGCCGGGTGCGAAGACCTTCTCGGCCGTCTTCGCGGCCTGCCGTGCATGGGCGGCCTGGGCGGCCTTCGCCTGCCTGCGGGCGGTGCGGGCGGCCTCGACGCGGGCCTGGGCTGCGGTCTGGGCGGCCTCGTTTGCGGTCACCGCGCCGATGACCTTGCCGATCGCCTCGGCCAGTTCGCCCCTGCGGCCGGTGGGGTCGGGGGCCGGTTCGGGGCCCGTGGGGTCGGCTCCGAGGGCCTGGCACCAGGCCTCGGCGTGCGCCAGCATGCCCTGCGCGTCCTCGTCGGCGGTGGCGTGGGCGGCCGTCCAGATCTGGGCGAGGGTTGCCAGCAGGTCCTTGCCGAGGATGTGGGTGACGGTGTTCTCCAGTACTTCGGTCTCGTCCTCGTCGAGGATTCCGGCGTCCCGGCGGGCGAGGATCAGCCCGGCCGCCGCTGCGGCCTGCCACCGGTCGGTGGGGGTCTGGCTGGTGAAGTCGCCCAGGACCAGGGTGTGTACGGCGGATCGCAGGAAGCGGCGGTCTGCGGGGCGGCGGGCGAGGTGGGCGCCTTCGGCGCGGGATTCCTCCAGCAGCTGGGCTGCCGTGTCGAGGGCGGTGCCGCGTAGTGGGGGCGGGGTGTTCCAGCGGCTGTGCGCGGCGTGTGCGGCCTCGTGGGTGAAGGCGCCCCAGGCGACCGGGTAGCGCTCCTCGTCGCCGGAGCGGGTCGGGTCGATGGTGACCGGGTGCAGTGGGGCGAAGAGTGCTCGGTCGATCTCCAGGGCGGCCTGGGTCGGGAAGAAGGCGGCCGGGGCTCCGGAGCGGGTGTGTTCTTCGCAGGTGACGAGCACGTCCTCGCGTCCGGCGAGTTCGGGGAGGCGCTCGGTCAGGGCGGCGGCGATGCGCAGCCACTGTCCGGCCTGCAGGTGCGGGCGGGGCTCTACGGCGGGGCCGCCGTCGTCCTCCCAGCGGGCCAGGTCGCGTTCGGCTTCGGTCAGGGCGGGCGGGGTGGGCATGACGTGCGGGTGTGCGGGCATGGCGGGTCGGTCCTTTCCAGGGAGGTGGTGGGTTCGGCTGCGGGCCGGAACAGGGGCGCGGGGTGGGGTTTCAGAGCTGGCGGCCCAGGGCCAGGGCGGTGACCGGGCGGCCGATGGCCTTGGTGACGATCTCGGCGACCGTGTCCCGGTCTTCCAGCGGGGCGATGCCGACCAGGTTGGCGAAGGCGGCCTCGGTGCCCAGCACATCGGCGATCTTCTGGAAGGCGATCAGCTCACGCAGCTGCGGGGCCCACCCGATGTCGCCTGCCTGCTGGAGGGTGGCGAGGTTCCGGGCGATGCGCACCGCCGTCCGGTTGATCTTCAAGGCGGAGGCCAGGTCGTAGTCCGAGCCGACCTGGATCTGCACCGAGAACCGGGAGGCGAGGGCTTCGGTGAGGACCGCCCCGTGGACGCCGGGGTTGTGTCCGGCGATCACGTAGAAGCCGTCGGCTGCGGTGATCGTTTCGCCTTTGTGCGCCTTGACCTGGATCTGCCTGCGCCCGTCCATCGCCGGGTACAGGGCGGCCAGCACCTTCGGGGAGATCAGCGTGGCGTCGTCCAGGAGCAGGGCGCGGCCTTCGGTCATGGCGGTCACGAGCGGGCCGTAGATGAACTCATAACCGCCGTTCGCGTCCTGGGTGTACTCGCCGATCAGGTCACCGACCGTGGTGTCCCCGTCCCCGGCGACCGTGATCAGGTCCGGGAAGGCCGCCTCGATCAGCGAGGTCTTCCCGGTGCCCGGCGGCCCGTACAGCAACACCGCCACACCCGCCTCGCGCAGCCGCCGCAGCGCCTCCACGTCCGGCAGCTGCGCCAGCGCCCTGGGGTGGTACTGCTGCCCGTTCGGGCGGGTGATCGGCCCCGGCCGCCCGCCCGACGGCCCGGCCGCAGGCACCTGAGGGGCGGCCGGTCGCGGCACCCGGGGCGGGCCACCCGGCGAGGACTGGGCCGGTACGGCGCGCTGTACAGCGGTGGCCGTGGTCGAAGTCGCCCGGTACATACGGGGTTTGGAGCCGACCAGTTCTGCCTCGCCCCGGCACACCAGCGTCTCGCACGCGTTGCCGACCGCCCCGCCCGAGTGCCCGAGCTTCCTCGCCAGCTCCGTGACAGTGAACTGCGCGCCTGCGTTCGCCGCCAGGACCTGCGCGATCCTCGCGCGCAGTTCCCCCGGGCGCGCTTTCCCGCCCGCACCGGGCGGTGAACTCACAGGCGCCGCCGGGGAGTTCGGCGCGGTGGGGGCGGTCGGCTGCGGCGCGGGGCCGGGAGGCGGGGACGAGGGTGTGGCGGTATTGGTCATCACTCAGGCCCTTTCACTGATTAACCGAGGCAGTCGCATTCCGAATTCAGAGGCAGCCGCCCTTTTTGGGCGCACTCCGCCCGTCATCCGTTTTCGGGCGGACCCCATTGGCAGGTTTTCCATTCCCGGCCTTTCCGGGAACAATTTAAATATAGCTCGACCCGCACCCCACCTGAAGTCGCATTCCGGCTTGATAATGCTGGAATTCTCGTGAATTCACGACGTGAATTCAGGGTAATTCCCGGAGGTGCGACACAAGGCGTCGTGGACGGCGGCCCGCACGACCGATTCCCAGGCGGCCACACGCGCCGGCACCCCGTCGATTCGAGTACACGCGCGAATGCACGGCGCCCGGCACGGCGCCCGGCACGGCGCCCGGCACGGCGCCCGGCACGGCGCCCGGCACGGCGCCCGGCACGGCGCCCGGCACTCCTGGGCCAGGGCTGTACAGGGCTGGCTGGAAGCCGAGTTGGTGAAATGGAAGAGTCACACAGGATGAAATGGGGTGTGGCTGGCGCGGGCATCAGCGCGGGATGTGTGGGGCCGGGCGCTGGCTGTCAGTAGATCGGGATGCGTTGCTGCACCGATATACAGTCGCCCTCGCCCGCCGGTGGCTCGCAGGTCCCCTGGCCTGCACCGACGGGCCGGACAGGGGTGTCGTACCCAAGCGCGCACACGGAAGCGACGGCGGATACGACACCGGATACGACGGGGCAAACGCCATCAGGCTGGCCACGCCGAGCGATGAGGCACGCAGGGGCGGAGAGCTGCGGCTTTAAGCGTGTCCGCAGTCCGGTCGGGCAGCACGCGTGGGTGATGTGGGGAGCAGGGCGCCGAACGTCGTGGCTGCGGCGTCGTCACAGGTGGCGAGTCCGCGCAGAGCAGTCGCGGCGGCGGTGGGATCGCGGTCGAGGTCGCGGTGCCAGTGGATGAAGGTGCGGGCGGCGGGGCGGTGCGTGTCGCAGGCCGGACAGGGCTCCATCCATACACAGCGGTCATCAGCGGGCAGTGCCAGTGCGGCAGGAGGGGTTAATGGGGCTCCTTGAAAATGGCTCTGTCCGCAGTTCCGTGACGGGCCACTGCAGTCCACCCCTGGCGGCATCGACTGTCAGTGGGAACCAGCACAATGCCGTCATGAGCTACGACTTGGCTGTTTGGGACGGTCCACGCCCGGCTGACGACGCGGCTGCGCTTGAGGTCTTCGAAGACCTGTACGGAAGATTCATGAAAGGCGAAGGCCAGCCGCCGACCGCGCGTATCAGGCAGTACGTCGAAGGGTTGGTGGCCCGGTGGCCCGACCTGAGTGCCGATGATGAGGACGAGGACACAAGTCCTTGGTCGGACGGCCCCTTGATCAACAATGCGAGTGGTCCGCTCTTCTATTTCGGCATGGTCTTCAGCAAGTACCAGGAGGCCGCCTTGTTCGCCGCCGGCCTGGCTCGGACCTCCGGCCTGATCTGCTTCGACCCGCAAGATCGACGGTTGATCGCCTGAAATCTTCCTTCGTCGACGACGGCTGGGTAAGGATCCGGACCCGGAGGAGTTCGAACGAGGCCCGGCCATACATAGCCCGCTTGAGTGTTTTCACCCGGTTTACATGTCCTTCGGCGACCCCGGAGCTCCAGGGCAGGGTCAGACCGGCGGTCACCGCGTCGAGGTCCTGGCGGAGGAAACCGGCGAAGCCCTTCATGGGCTTCGGCGCGTCCTGCTCGGCCTGCCGGATCCACTCCAGCAAAAGGTAACCGCGCTGCTGGCGGACAAGATCGGCGAACGCCCGAGCGAGATCGCAGGCCCGGGTGATGTCGGGGCAGGCGAGCCGGACTTGAAGGAGTCGCTCGTCCTGGCTTTCGGTGAGCGTCTCACGGGGCCGCATGATCCACGAGGTGATTTTGCGAGGGCTCGGGGTGTCGGCCCGGACCGGTTCGGCGGTGCCCGCGCGGAGGGCGGCGAGGTGTTTGCGGACGACCTGGCGGCTGCCGCGGTAGCCGCGAGCCTGGATCTCCAGGAACAGGCGGGTGCCGCTGACCTGGCCTTGGGCTTCGGTGAAGCGGGCGTTGAGGTATGCCTAATTCGTTCTCAGCAGCCCACGAAGAGCGGTTGCCGCTCCAGCGGGCTGTTCGAGTACGGGGCTGCGATGCCTACGGCGAACCGGGTCCATTGAGACCTCCGCATAGAGCGGCACGCAGTCCTCGTACTCGTCGTGGTGGCGGTCGTGTGGGCGTCGAGCGGATGCCTGAGGTATGCCGGGCACTGATGCCTAGTTCAAGATCGGCGGCGTTCGGCGTCCTCGCGGCTGCCACCACGCGTCGTGCTTCCTCGTTGCAGTTGGTGGGGCGAGCCTGCCGCGCGGTGACCTCTCGTTACGCCCGAGCCGTCCGAGCTCCTGTCTAGACCGAGGCCCGTGCGGTGAGCTGGTGCCACGAACGGCTTCTGAGGTGGCGGACCGGCCTCGCGTCGAGTCCTGGAATTAGGTCGCTGCGTGGCCCGCATGCGCTCGCGACCAGCGCAAAGAGCCTGTGCTCAGGGGAGGAGCAACTTGATCTACTGCGGTATCGACTGGGCTGAGAAGACGCACGACGTCGCCCTGGTGGACGACACCGGCCAGCTGCTGGCCAAGCGCCACATCACCGACGACGCGGTCGGCTACCGGATTCTGCTGGACCTGCTCGCCGAGTACGGCGACAGCGAAGAGAATCCGATCCCGGTCGCCATCGAAACATCCCGCGGCCTGCTGGTGACGGTGTTGCGGACCGGCAAGCGGCAAGTGTTCGCGATCAACCCTATGGCCGCCGCGCGCTACCGGGACCGCCACAGCGTCTCGCGCAAGAAGTCCGACCCAGGCGACGCCCTGGTACTGGCGAACATCCTGCGCACGGACATGCACGCCCACCGGCCACTGCCCAACGACTCCGATCTCGCCCGCGCCGTCGCCGTCCTGGCCCGCGCCCAGCAGGACGCCACCTGGAACCGCCAGCAGGCCGCCAACCAGCTTCGATCGCTCCTGCGCGAGTACTACCCAGCGGCACTGGCAGCCTTCGAGCCCTGGAAGAACAGCCTGTGCCGACCCGAGGCCCACGAGCTCCTCAAGGCCGCCCCGACACCGGCCAGGGCCGCACGGCTCACCCGCACTCAGCTCCAGGCCGCGCTCAAGCGGGCCGGCCGCAAACGCGGCATCGAAGCCGAGGCCGAACGGCTCCGCGAAGTCTTCCGCGCGCACTGGGCCCATCAGCCGCCGCTGGTCGAAGACGCGCTGGGCAAGCAGATGCTCGCACTCCTGGTTCAGCTTGAAGCCGCCTGCACCGCCGCCGACGATCTGGCCGAGGCCGTCGAAGAGACTTTCCCTCAGCACCCGGACGCTGAGATCATCCTCAGCTTCCCTGGCCTCGGCGTCCAGCTCGGCGCCCGGGTGCTCGCCGAAGTCGGGGACGACCGACAGCGGTTCGCCGACGCCCGCGGCCTGAAGGCATACGCCGGCTCCTCGCCCGTCACCAGGGCCTCCGGCAAAAAGTCGTCCATCACCAGGCGGTGGGTGAAGAACAACCGCCTCAACCATGCCGGCTATCTCTGGGCCTTCTCCGCGATCACCGCCTCACCCGGTGCCAAGGCCCACTACCGCAGGCGGCGCGACAACCACGGAGACTGGCACGCCGCAGCCCAGCGCAACCTTTTCAACCGACTGTTGGGCCAGCTCTATCACTGTCTCCAGAAGCGCCAGCTGTTCGACGAAAACACAGCCTTCCCCGCCGAACTCGCAGTCGCCGCTTGACGAGTTAAGCGCCTGAGGTGTCTTGAACGGCTCCAGGACGCCGTTGGGGCGGCGCTCGCGGGCGGAGGCCAGCAACTCGTCGAGGTCGGTGTCACGGAAGCGGCGCACGATCTTGCGGTCGAGGTTCAGACGGCGGGCGATGGCGCTGATCGTCCAGCGTTTCTCCAGCAGGCGGTGGATGTCCTCGTAGCGGTGGCGGGTGCGTTCGATGATCTGGGTGCGGGGCAGTTCGGCGGGCGGTAACAGCATCGGGGGCGGCTCCGGTACCTCGGTCACCGTCTCTTCCTCGGCACGTTTGCGCAGGCAGTCGCGGTGCAGGTGGCAGGTCTTCTCCACCGCGGCGGACAAGTTCTGCAACAGGTGCCAGCGATCAGCGACTTCCAGGGCATGAGGGGCGGCTTCCTTGACCGCCTTGGTGTAGGCGCTGGCCCGGTCCCGGCAGATGATCTCGGCTCCGGGATGCTCGGTTAGCCAGGCCGCGAACGTCTCCGAGGTGCGGTCGGGCAGCACGTCCACGACCCGGCCGGCCTCGACGTCGACCAGCACGGTGCCGTAGGTGCAGCCCTTGCGGAAGGCGAACTCGTCCACCCCCAGCACCCGCGGCGCACGGTCCGGCACCGTCGGCGCCGTCAACAGCCTGAGCAGCCGGGTCCGGCCCGCGACCAGCCGCAGACGGCGGCACAACCGCGCGGCCGGACGGCCGCCGAGCTCAATCGCGATCGACCGCAGCCAGCCTGTCAGCCCGGTGCTGGAGCGCCGGTACCGCTCGGACAGTCCCGGCACCTGCTCGACGAACGTCTTGCGGGAACAACTCTTCCGGTCACAGAAGTACCGGCGCACCCGCAGCCGGACTATGACCCGGCGAGAGCCCAACGGCCTTTCATCCAGGGCGCGTTGATACGTGCTGTGTCTACGCCTCGCCTGCTTCCGACAGTCCGGACACCGGCCCGGGCGAGCGGTGGACACCGCCTCCACCACAAGGACGTCGGAGGAGTCGCTGACGCGCTCCACTCGCACATCGATCCCGGGAAACAGCACAGCCTCGACCGTCCTGCTCGCCATGGCAGGAAACACTCTGCCGAAACGATCCCTCGCTCCCCTCGCTGACCTGGGGATTCACGGAACTGCGGACAGAGCCGTTTTCAAGAATCCCCATCAAGGTCGCCTTCGCAGCGGGAACAGGGCGGTCCGGCTGTTCGTCGTCGTCCCGATCGGCAGGGCGCAGGCGGGCGAGTTCTTCGTCGCTGACGTCGTCGAGGCTGCCGTCGACGTCGGCGATGGAATGATGCTCAACTCCCGTACAGCCAGCTGTCGTACGCGGCGTTGTCGACCAGGTGGTAGAGCCCGAGCGCGCCGGGGAAGAGCACAAGGGCGAGAACTCCCGCCCGTACGAAAACCGGCGCCACGATGGAGGCGCTTTCGTACTGGCGGGTGATGGTGCCCCAGTCCCGCAAGCGTCTGATGTCGCCCGAGCACGCCGCCCAGAAGCAGACTCCGACCACGATCCCTATCCCGGCGAAGACCATGGAGAACCCTGACACCACGGCAAGGAACGTCACGCGGTCATGATGGTCGGCGACGAAGAGTGTGCCGATAAAGAGCAGGGCGACGGCGGCGATCCCCTGCACCGCTCCTCGCACCACGACGTCCTTGAAGCGCAGCCGTGGCAGGCGTACGCCATCCTCGTCCGTGGCCCGTTGTGGGGTCGGCTGTGCCCCGGTGTGCTGTGTACGCGTCATGGGCGGCAGGCTACCTGTGAGGAGAAAGCCGACATCTCACAGCCTGATGTACCCGTCACCGCCCCATGACGGACGACGCATACCGCCATGTGCCTCCCGGTGCAGCGCGCGGAACCTCTTCCGGGGCGCGTACCCGGACGCTTGAATTGAACAGCAGCGGAGATGGGGGAGGCCATGCGGGGGATGACGGTTGGTCTGGTGCTGTTGGCATTCGGCAACCTGATTCTCACCGGGGTGGCGGCGGCCTTCTTCCTGCTCTCCGGGCTGTTCACGCAGCGTCCGGTGGGCTGGGAGGCCGCCTACGTCTTCGGCACCCCCGTCACGGTCGAACTGCCCAGCTCCTGTGAGATAGAGACCATCATCGTCCAGGGCAGCCGGGGCCCGAGTGTCGGCGAATGCGAGGGGGCCACCTGGACCGTCGACGGGCAGACCCGCACCGGGACGCTGTTCTCGTTCGCAGCGGACATCGAACGCGAGGGATACCAACTGGTGTTCACCGGCGAAGCCCGGGCGCTGGACAACCGGGTCTACGGCCGTCCCGATCGCCAGGGGATCGTCTTCGCGCTGACGGAACTGACCGCCGCGGGCATCGGGCTGCTCACCCTGGTCGGCTGCGGCTTGACCGCGCTCCTCCCGGAACGCCGCCTCGGCAGGCGAACTTCACGCGGACGGCGGGCACGGCGTCTGTGGCGGGACTCGGATATCGAAGAGCTCCACAAACTCGGACTGACGCTTCCGGAAACCCCCAGGCCAGTCGCCCTCTGGGTGTGCATCGCCGAGATCGCGTTCATCGTGATGGCCGCCGGTGTCTACAGCTTCCTCGTCGTCCGCGGCTCACTCTGAGCTGGACCGGACCGCAGGAGCTGGCCGCCCGGATTCCGTACGGCTGATTGATCGGGTTCTTCGGAGAAGAGCGTGCTTACGACCTGGAGAACGAATGGGCCGCCTGGATGCCGACCAACGCGCACTCGCCGGGCCGTATCAACGCCTCGTGCATCCTGGTATGCGGCTTGATCCCCGATGTTAACGGGAGTGGGTCCGGGGTGCGACGAGGGCCTGAGTGGCCGGCTCGGGTTCGAGGCCGAGGTCGGTGAGGTGTCGCTTGAGGCGGGTGTACGTGTGCCGGGCTGCGTCGTGGCGTCCGGCGGCTTGGTAGAGGCGGATGGTGTGCTGGGCGAGGCGTTCGTGGTCAGGGTGAAGGATGCTCAGGTGTTCCAGCAGCGTCAGGACGGCATCCCGCTCGCGTGGTGCGGCGTCGGCGTGCTCGGCCTTGCGGGCCAGGCGGAGGGCGGCGTCGGTGGCCTTCATGGCGAGGTGTTCGCGGATCGCGTCGGCCCACAGGTAGTCCCCGCCCTGGGCGAAGGGCCCACGGTAGTGGGCCAGGGCGTCACGCACGGCGGACAGGGCATCGTTCTCTGCTTCCTCCCCGTCGGTGACAGAGAACGCTCTATTCAGGTTTCGGCTGAAGTCCGCGAGGTCGGTTTCCACGAGTTCCGGATGGAGTTTGTGGAGTTCTCCTTGGAGCACGATGAATTCCTGGGCGGTGATTCCGGTCGCGGCCCGTAGGGCGCGGCGTACGGCGCGGCGGAGGTTTTTCAGCGCGTTCTGGTCGCTGCCTGGATCGAGATGGAGTTTGTCGGCGATGTCGGAGGCGAGGAGTCCGGCGGGGTGGGCGGCGAGCAGGGCGAGGAGTTCGTGGACTTCGCTCCGCAGGTTGGTGCCGACGGGGTCCTGGTGGCCGCGGGCGTACAGGGTGATCGGTCCGAGGACGTGGAGGCGTACCGGCTTGGTCTGCGTCGGCCGCGATGCCTCGAGGGCGTACGGCCGGGTGGGCGGCTCATCCGCCATGGGCGCGGCCGGGGCCTCAGGGTGCTCGTCGTCGGAGTGCTCATCGTCCGGGCGTCGGCTGGGGGTGGGGAGGATACGCAGGCGGGGGCGCTGACCGTGGGAGGTGAGGAGAACTTCGGCCAGGTCTCGTCCGGCCTCGGGCGTGAGGTGGAACAGCCTGAGCGGGCTGGGGTGTTGATCGTGGGCGTTGGCATGGGTGGTGCCGTCGTCGGCGATGTGCCAGGAGGCGGCGCCGGGCAGCGGGGCACCCAGGGTGAGGACGATCAGCGTGCCGGGGCGGCTGCGGGTGGCCAGTGCCTGAAGCTGTCCGGTGTGGGCGGCGTCCGGCACGGTGAGCAGCAGCAGGGTGCCCGGGCCGGTCTCCGGCGTGCTGTCGGTGATCGTCGGCCCGGTTGCCGCGGGGTCGGTGTCCTGCTCATACCGGGTGCGGGCGTGGGCGATCAGGTGCTGCTCGGCGGCCCGGATGGCTTCTGCGGTGTCGGCGCTCTGGGTCAGGGCCGTGAACTGGGCGGGGAGTGAGGGCAGCAGGCCCTCGGCCACGTTTTCGGGCACGATCGCCGTGACGAGCGGAGGTCCGGGGCGCTGGCGTTCGGCGGCGGTGAGGATGCCGACCAGCAGGGCGCGGGCGGCGCCCTCGGAGCCGGGACCGGTCCAGGCGCAGCCTCCGGGCCGGGCCAGCTCGTCGAGCAGGAC
This sequence comes from Streptomyces yerevanensis, assembly GCF_000716805.1. Lineage (NCBI taxonomy): Bacteria > Bacillati > Actinomycetota > Actinomycetes > Kitasatosporales > Streptomycetaceae > Streptomyces > Streptomyces yerevanensis. The sequence continues at coordinate 27,444 of NZ_JNWJ01000080.1, forward strand.
CTCGGCGTTGTCGCGGACGCCGATGGTGACCGTGCCCGTGCTGCGGGGTTTCTGGGCTGGGGTGCGGTGGGTGACCAGGGCATCCGGGTCGGGTGGGCGAGGGGGCCGGGTGGCGGCGTGGGCGGCCTGCGCGGCTTTGTCCACCAGCGGGCTCAGGGCGGGCACCTCCGCCTCGTGATTGGGCTCGCGTAGCCGGTGCTGGTGCCAGTACCAGTAGCGGCGTGCGGCCAGCAGGCCCGCCGCTGCGGTGATGCCGATCAGGCTCGCTTCCCCCAGGCCGATGGCGGCCGGGCCCGGCTCCGTGTCCGTCTTGCGGGCCGCGGTCTCCTCGTGCCGGTCAGGTTGCCCCGCAGGGGTGTGCTCACCGCCTGCCTCGTGGCCGGTGCCCGTGCCCTGGTCGGGAGTTGGCTGGGCGGGCGGCGCAGAGGGCGGGGAAGGCGTGGCATCCGGGACCGGGGCAGGCGCAGGGGTTGGCGGCGGGGTGGCGCTCTGGGCGATGGGGATGATCAGGTGCCAGCCGGGCCTGATCCGGTCCGGGTCGGTGAGCCGGGCTCCGTCGCTTTGGACGCGGTCCTTGTTCAGCGCGTAGATCCGCGGCCAGGTGAGCGCGTCGCCCATGTGCGTGTGCGCGATGTCCCACAGGGTGTCGCCCTCGGTGACCGTGTACTCGATGTGCTCGACTTCCTCGGCCTTGCCAGGCGGGCCGGGACGCTCCGGAGTGAGCCCGGCGGTCATGGCCCGCGCCGGGGCTGTCGCGGCTGCGGCAGGAGGGGTGGGCGGTTGGCCCAGGGCGGGTACGAGTGGGGCTGTCGCGGCGATATGCGTCCGTACTTCGCCCGGCGAGGAGGGCTGCTGGGCGCTGACCGTCTGCGGGCGCCACAGGCCGATCAGGGCAACCACGAGGGTGCCGATGCACAGCGCGGCCAGCGACCCCTTCACCGACAGGGCGGCCACGTGCTCATCGTGTGCGTGCCGGTCGCGCAGCAGCTGCGGCAGATGGGTCGTGTACCAGCAGGTCTCGCGGACCACGGTGGTCGCGAAGGCGGCCCAGCACACCCAGCCCACCACGGCCAGCAGGTCGATCATCAAGGGGTCGCTGACCGGCTGCGTCAGCCGCCGGCCGAACTCGCTGACGGAGGAGACGTGTTCGGGCCAGGGCAGGCCGGTGGCTCGCCACAGGACGTAGGGCATCCCGGCCAGCAGGGCGAGCGTGAGGGCCAGGGTGCCGCCCGCCGTGACGGCCGCGGTCAGCCGCTGGCGCAGCTGGGGAGGATGGGTCATCGCCGGTTCGCTCTCTTCGGCCGAAGGTGGTGGTGAACGGTCCTTACGGGGTGGCGCGTTGGGCGTGTGCGGTGCCACTGGCGTGCACGGTGAGGGTGCGCAGGCCGATCAGCTGCAGGATCTGGGTGCGCTGGTGGTGGGTGACGTGGACGGTCACGGCGTCGCCCTTGACCGACGCGGTGCCGCTGTCTCCGGTGGCGGCGACATGCGCGCGGGCCGCCGCTGCGGCCTTCTCGCGTACGAGCCGGACGTCGCCGCCGCGGCGCAGCCGGCCGACATCCAGCTGCTGGGCCCCGATGCGGGCGGCCTCCTGCGCCACGTCCAGCGCCTGGGCCTTGCCGGCCAGGGCGAGCCCGCCGTCGACGACGATCCCGGCGAACAGCCACAGCGCGGCGAAGACGCCGGCGACGAATGCCGTGACCTGCCCCCGGTCGTCCCCTTCCGCCAGCCGGGCGCGGACCTGCGCCAGATGCGCTCGCACGCGTCGCTTCACGGGCTGCTCCTGAAACTGTCGACGACGGAGAAGGCGGTGCCGGCCAGGGGCAGGTGGCCGGGCATCCCGGTGCCGGTGAGATGGCCCAGGTCGGCGGTGCAGGAGACCCGTGCCGTCACGGTGGCGCCCGGCGTGAGACCGCCGGTGGTGAGGCGGACACTCGGATGCGCGCAGGATGCCCCCGCCTCGCGCAGTGCCGCGCTCGCCGCCTGCCGCGCCTGGGTGCGGGCATCCTTCTCGCTGCGGGCCAGGGAGGCGGCGCGGGCGGCTTGGTGGGCGGCGTCCGCCACGACCAGGCGGGCATCGGCGAGCAGCCCGAATGCCACCACGACCAGAAGGACCAGGACGAGCAGCGGCGTGATCAGCACCATCTCCACCGCGGCCGAGCCCCGCTCCCCATCGTCTCGCGCGCGGCGCGCCTGCCGGATCACGGCTGGCCTCCGCCGGGAGTAGTGATCCGCTCGGTGGGTCCGGATGCGGTGCCGGAGGCGTGCAGCACCAGCCCCGGGACCGGGAGCACGCGGATCACCGTCCCGTCCACGCGCACGGTGGTCCGGGCGGTGGTGCGCTCGGCGGTCACGGACGGGGTGGTCAGGACCCGGCTGCCCAGCGTGGCAAGGCTGCGCCGGGCCTGCGTCCGGCCGTCCGCTGGGGTGCCGTCCTCGACGCGGGCGGCGGCCAAGGCCCGCTGGGCGGCGTACTGGGCGATGTGGCGGGCGTGCCAGACCAGCGCGAACTGCACCACCAGCAGCGCGATCAGCAGCAGCGCCGGGACGACGAGCACCAGCTGGGTACTGGCCGCCCCCCGGTCACTGCGCAGCCGGCGAAGGAACGCGGTCACGAACTAGCCGCCCAGGTCGATGCCGTTGGCCTTGCCCAGTACCTTGGCCGCGATGATGCCCACCACGCTCAGGGCCAGGACCGCCAGCAGGGCGGTGACCACGATGGTCTCGGTGGTGTAGCCCCCGTCCCCGTGCTCGCGGATGTGCCGGCGGACTTCGGTCAGGTGGGCGCGTACCCGGTGGGCCAGGGTGTCGAGTTGGAACATGACGAGTGCTCTCTCTACTTGGTCTTGGTTTCGTACGGTTGGGTGGGGGCGTCAGCTGATCGACATGACGTGGGCGAGCGCCGGGTATCCGATCAGGAGCAGGAACGCGGCGAACAGCCCGACCACGGGCAGTGACATCTGCTCGGTGGCCGCCTGCGCGTCCCCGTCGGCCTCCGAGATCCGCCGTCGTCGCATCGCCCGCGCTTTCGCCGCGAGTGAGCCGCGGATCTTGGCGCCCTCGCTGCCCGCGAGGTTCAGCGTCGAGGCGAGCTCGGTCAGATCCCCCACGGCCAGCCGCCGTCCCAGATCCCCCAGGTGGGGCCAGGGGCTGGTCCGGGTGAGCTGCGCGACGTGCAGGGCGTGGCGCAGTCGCGCAGCCGCCCACCCGTGGGGCGCGGCGACGGCCTGGGCGAGGGCCTGCTGGACTCCGGCGCCGCCCGCGAGGGCGATCACCGTCAGGTCCAGGACGAGGCTGAGGCAGTGGCGCATCTCGCGGCGCCGCCGCGCGGCCTGCCGGTGTACCGACAGGTCGGGGGCGAAGAACAGCACCACGGCCAGGGCGAGCGAGCCGGCCAGCGGGATCCACCAGCCCGCCGCGATACCGGCCCCCAGGCGCAGCAGCAGCGCGGCGGCCCACGGGGCGAGGAGTCCGGTCGTGGCGCAGACCGCCTTGCCCGCCAGATGCTGCTCCTCGCTGGTGCCGCACACGGCCAGGTCCGCGCGCAGCGCGGGGGTGGGGAAGCCGAGCGCCCGCACCAGCGGTACGGCGCGCTTGCCCAGCCGGGTGGCCCACTCCGCCTCCTGCGCAGATGATTCAGCAGGCGGTGCGGGTGTGTTGAGGGCGGTCAGGACGTCGGCCAGGGCGGGCCGGGGCGGACGCAGCCCGTAGACGAGAGCGGTCGCCCCGGCGCCGAACAGCGCGCCGAGCAGCATGACGATCACCGTGTACCTCCCGGCTCAGAGCTCGCCGCGGCTCGGGAAGTGGCCGGGCTGATGAGGCGGACCGGCTCCTCCATGCGGCCGAGCGCGGCCAGGTAGGTGAAGCTGGCGGCGAACAGAGCGCCCACTACCGCGAGGACCGCCTGCCCGGTCAGCGTGTTGAAGGGGTCCAGATAGGGGCGGTTGAGGACCACGAGTCCCAACGCCATGCCCAGGGTGACGATCACTGTGACCCGCACCCCGGTTCGCACGCTCGCGCGTCCGGCGTCGATGCGCTGACGCATGGCCACCTGCTCCCGCACCGACTCCGCCAACTCGCCCAGCAGCGACGCTACTTGGCTTGCCTGCTGCTCGGCTGCCATCACCAGCGCGGCCACCACCACATCGGCCAACGGGTCATCGACTTCCTCGGCGAACGCCCGCAGCGCGGTCGGCAGGGGACGCCCCGACCGGACGGCGGCGGCCAGCTCCCGCATCTGCGACTCGAGCGGGGCCGGAGCGATGTCCGCAGTGGCCAGCACCGCCTGCTCCAGACCGGCCGCCGCAGACAGCGTGTCGCGCAGCATCTCCGTCCAGGTGGCCAGCGCCTCCATCCGTTCCGTACGCCGTGCCGCCTGCCGGTCCGGGCCGAGCAGGCCGGGAAGGGTGAGCAGGGCGATGGTGGTCAGCACCGCCGCCACCGGCCACGTCGTCAGCGCCCCCGCGACCACCCCGGCCACCACCGCGATCACCACACGCCGCGTGGTCCAGTCCGCGGGCAGCCGAGCCACCAGCGCACGCCACAAGCCCGGCCGCTCTTGCACCGCGCGCCGCACAACGCCGTAACCGATGGCCACCAGGCCGAGGCCGAACACCGTCCCGCACGCCACCGCGACCCCCATCAGGGTGCCGGAGCCGAACAGGCCGCTCATGACGCCGCCCCCCACCACTGGGGGGCGGTGCCCTGAGCGTCCAGCCCCGCCGCCACCAGGTCATGGAGGGTCTCGGTGCGCAGCGGGGTGGCAGGCATAGCGCGCCCGTTGGGGCCGGGCCGGTAGACCTCGTTGGAGACGATCTGCGCCCCGTCCGCGTCGATGACCTCGCGCACCGAGTCGATGACCCGGCGCCCTGCGGCGTCCCAGCCCAGGTGCACGACGAAGTGGACCGCGGAGGCCACCATCAGGTTCGTCGCCTCCAGCGTGAGCCGTTCCGGGGACTGCGCGGCGTAGGAGGCGAGTTTGGTGAACACCCCGCGCGAGGTGGAAGCGTGGATGGTGGACAGCGAACCGTCGTTGCCCTGGCTCATGGCGTTGCACATCGGGATGACCTCGGCCCCGCGGATCTCTCCGACGATGACCCGGTCCGGGGACATGCGCAGCCCCCACCGCACCAGTTCCGCCTGGTCGATGCCACCCTGGCCCTCGATGTTCGGCTCGCGGGCCTGCATGGCCACCACGTTCGGATGCGCCACCGCATCGGCGTCCAGGCCGAGTTCGAAGGTGTCCTCGATCGTCACGAGCCGCTCTTCGGGCGGGATCTCGTGGGCGAAGGCCCGCAGCACGGTGGTCTTGCCGACATTGGTGCCGCCGCCGATCACGATGTTCTTGCGCGCCCGCACCAGTGCCCTCAAGAACGCGGCGAGCTGCTCGTCGCACACGCCCAGCCGCACCAGCTCCCCCATCGAGGCGGCCGGGAAGCGATGACGGCGGATGGTCAGCGACACCCGCCCGGTCACCGCCATCACCGCGAACAGCCGGGACCCGTCGGGCAGTTGCAGGTTCAGGCGGGGCATACCCCGGTCGAAGCGCCGCTCCTCATCGCCCGCGCGGGCCGCGAGCGTGCGGACCAGTTCCACCAGTTCCGCATCCGAGGCGGCCACCGGACTCTCGCGGCGCCAGGCCCCGGCCGCGTCTTTGACCCACACCACATCGCAGCCGTTGACGCAGATGTTCTCGAGCGACCCGTCGGCCAGCAGCCGCTCCAGGCTGCCGGTGCCGAACAGCGCGTCCCTGACCGCCTGGGCGATCCGCTCCTCGGCCGCGGCATCGATCATCGCCCGGCCCTGGGCCAGGGCCTGGCGCCGTTGCGCACCCAGTTCCTCCGCCAGCAGCCGTCCCACTGTGGCACGACGCGCCGTCTCGTCCTCCGCCGGCAACCCCGCCGCTTCCCGCTCGCCCGCGTACGCCGTCAGCCGGGCCGCCACCCGCTGACGCACTAGCTGCGCCAGCTCCCGTTCACCGCCGCCGGGCACCATCAGCCGCTCGCTCATGATCCGCTTCCCTCGACTCCCGGTACCGGAACCAGACCAGTCCGGCTTGGCCCCATCAGCCGCGTCCCGTCGTCCTCGCTCACGCGACTGCCATACGTCTCCTCCGCCCTGGTCTCGCTCATCGGCGGCCCGGCCACCCGACGGGCCAAGGTCCGTGCGGCGGTCATCAGCGGTGGCGGCCGAAACCCGGCCGTGCGCCGCCCGCCGTGCTTGGGGCTGTTCATCGCGGCCACGCTCCTGACGTCCCAGGGCAGGAACAGCACCGGCTCGATGTCCAGCGTCTTCTCGATCTCCTCTGCCGGGTACGGGCACGGCCCGACCACGGCCAGCGTCAGCCGCCCGGCATACGCGTCACCATCCAGGCCGTACGCAGACACATGGGTCAGCGGCTCCGCTCCGCCCCGCGCCACCAGCACGACCTGGTCGGCCACGTCCAGCAACGGCTCGACGTCCTCGGTAAGGCGCCCCACATCCAGCAGCACCGTGCCCCGATCGTTCTCGTCCCCCAGCAGCACACCCCGCCCGGCCTCGGCAGCCAACAGCCGCACGGCCTGACGGCACGGGCCGCGGCCCGGCACCGCGACCACCGCCCGCACCCCGCAAGGGAGTTCGCTCGCCGCCCCGAGCAGGGAGCCCGGGTACGGCTTCCCGGCCGCCGCCGCGACATCCAGCAGCGAGGGAGCCGCCGGCAGACCGAAGCGGATCATGAGGTCACCGCCGGAGGAGTCCGCCTCCACCATCACAGGACGCACCCCGCCGTCCGCCTCCGGCGGCCACACGGCAGCCACTGCCAGCGCCGTCGTCGTCGCCCCCGGCGCGCCAGTGACCGACCCGAGAACGACCAGCCGCCTCACGGCGCCTCCCGCCCCTGCGCGGGAAGCACCACCACACGCGGATGCTCCAGCTGCGCCGCGCGCCGCGCCGCCCCGGTCTCCACCAGCACCGTTACCACCCGCGGCCCGCCTGCCGACTCCGCCGCGCGCACCCCCGTCACCGTCCCCGCCACCGCCGAGACCGCCTTCTCCTCCGCCTCGTCGCTTACCGCTCCGGCACCGGCCGGGCCGGGAAGGACCGCGACACGTTCCCCACGAGCAAGATCCGGTGGCGCACCGCCCGGCTCCACCGCGAGCGCTACCTGCGAGAACCCCTTCGGCGGGAAGTCGGCCCTCGCGCCCACCTGTCCGGGTGCCAGCAGCGATCCGGCCACCAGCGGCACCCGCGCCTGCCGCCCCAGCACCGTGTCCCGATCCGCAAGCGGCACCACGCCCGCGTCCGCCGCCACCTCCACCACCCGCAGATCACCCGGCTTCAGCAGCCGCCCGGCCGGCACATCGCGGGCCAGCACCAGAACCTGCTCCCGCTCCCCCACCGCCTGCGCGACCAGCGTGAAGCCGACCGCCGAGACCACCACCGCCCCCAGCCCGGCCCACACCCAGCCCAGCCTGCGCCGCCGAGCACCCGTCACCACCGGCCGCTGCTCCGGGCCCGATCCGCGCGCTCCCGGCACCTGGAACCCGCCGCCCTTTACGGCCGAAGAAGACATGGAGGTACCCACAACTCACCTCGCGATCAAGAGAATTCCAACGTCCACTGCCCAGGCCCGCCCCGTACGGACCGCTTCATCACTCCGAGCCGTCAGCGCGTGACGACGGCCTGCACCTCGTCCACCACCAGCTGCCGTTCGGCAGCCATCACCAGCCCCGGCACCACCCCGCTCTGCCCGGCTCCCTGCCACTTGACGTCCCAGGTCACCTGTACCGACACCATGTACGCCTTGCCCGGCGCGGACAGCGACGCCCGCCGATAGGTGTAACCACAGTCCGGCGACGACGCCTTGGGGCTGTACGCGTCCGAGTACGGCGTCCCCGGCCCGTCGCACACCACCGTGCCGCCCTCACCCATCGACCACACCGCCTTCTGCGGCCGGGCCGTCGCCGTCACGTTCACACCCTCCGCCGCGGCCGATACCGACACCGGACCCCACGCCTCGCGCTCCACCCACATCCACGTGGGTACGTGAACCACCTGTACGAAGTCCTCATCCGGACTCGTACGGATCACCGGCTTCGGCAACTTCAGCCGCTCCACCGCCCGCTGGACGAGCACTTCCACGGGAACCTGCTGCCCGCCGCCTGGCTCCGGCTTCTTGGGCTCTTCGCCCTCGAAGCGCGGCAAGATCCCCGCGCCACCGCCCAAGTCGTACTCCCAGCCGCTCGACGTAATCGTCGGCGGCCCCTTCGGCCCTCCTCCACCGCCACCGGGCTTCGCCGCCCGTCCCTGAGGCACCGGCCGACTCTTCCCTGAGCCGCCCGGGCTCCTCGAGACGCTCTTCGCCTCTGCGTCACAGGCGCCTGGGACACAGGCGACACCGGCGAACTGCGAACCGTTCCCATCCGCTCGGGCTGGGACGAAGGATGCGACAGCGAGCAGCGCCAGAGCCCCCGCAGCCGCACTCCCGGTACGGCAGCGGGTCAACATGACCCGACCTCGTGCATGTAGAGGTCCGAAACCTTCCAGACCCCTTTGCTGTGCCGGACAGTCGCGTCGGCCTTGAAATGCCCGCCCGGAGCGTTGTTCTTCAACTCACCGTTCAGCTTGTACTGCAGCCACTTCCGGTCGTCCACGCAGTCCACCAGCACGACCTTCTGACTGGTCGCCGACAGCACCTCGGGATCCACCCGAGGTGCCCCCTTGCTGACTACCTGCTCCCTCTTGGACTTCTGCAGTCCGTACTTCATCAACTCCAGCGCACCGCCGGTGGCGTGATCGTCCAGCAGTGGAGAGGCGGCGTCGGACGTCTCGGAGGCGAGGGTCAGGTCTCGCCACATGGCCCGGTAGGCGTCGAGTGCTTCTGCGTGCTCCGCATTCGGCGTACGAGACGCCGTCGTCTCGATCGTCCCCTTAGGCAGCGGTCTGGCGTCTGATGAACCGTCCGTGCAGCCCGCCAGCAGCAGTCCCGTGATCACCGAACTCACCCCTGCCAGCAGCACATTGGCTCGCCGTCGCGTCTTCACCATCCCCCACTTTCCGTCACCCTTCACAGCAAGGCGGCCACTCTAAGTGATCAGATGCAACTGGAGTTACCCCGCGGCGCACCCTTCAACCGAAAGAGGACGAATGAATTCCGCCCTGTTCTCGACGATGCGCCGCTTTGATGCAGCCTCGCCACGAAAAGGCGGTCTTGTCGCTCGAACGAGCGACAAGACCGCCACGGGGGCACCCCTGCGACCTGATGCACCGTCCCTTCCTCAGCTCAACGGCGAAGTGGCAGAGACAGAGCACTACAACGGCGTGAATCGGTCGGCTGGAAGGCCGTTGGCGGCCGGGGCCAGTGGGGGGAGTCAGCGGGCTCCTGGTCGCTGAGGCGTGCGACGTTGATGGCGATCGCGGTCAGAGCGTGCTGGACGTGGGCCTTGACCAACCGGCGCATCCGGTCGCCGCCGCAAGCTCGTTGGCAGTGCCCTCGACGCCGGACGGGAAGGCGTAGAGGCGTTTCCACTGCAGGTCCTGCTGGTCAGCGCGATTCCGGCCGTCCGGCGTCAACGCCTCACATCGTAGGAACGGTCACGCCGTTCCCGCACCTCTACATCACCACGGCCGTCCCGCCGCGCGACGCCCGCCGCCTGGGCGCCCACTCCTTGCTCGTCGCCGGGAGCAGAATCCGCGCCGTCTTGCGTCAGAGGCAATTCCGCCGGGAGCGCCAGCCAGGCCGTCTTCGTTCTCTTCTGGCTGCGGAACCCCCATGCGCCCCTGGTCAGTTCATGAACGATGTGCAGACCGCGCCCGCGCTCGGTCAACAAAGCACACAGTGCCTCCAGCCCACCCCCGCGGTCCTCCTCGGCCGGAGCGTACGGCGCCGTGGCCGGGAGCGCGGGAACCTCCGGGATCCGCGGGTCGTGGTCCTCTACCTCGCAGATGACCTCCGTGGCAGTGCGGCGCAGCCGCAGCTCGTACGGTCCGACCGCGTGCTCGGTGGCGTTGGCGACGAACTCGGAGACCGCCAGCACCGCATCGCTGATCACATCGCCGTCGTAGCCGAGCTGATCGAGGGCGCAGCGCAGGGCTACACGGGCCTGGTGAGGGGCATTGGGGGTACAGCTTGTCCAGCACCACACGACACTTGGGGTGGCGCTCAGGGTGGGGCGCGCGGTCATCGTCGCCCTCCCCGGGCCGCGTGGCGGCCCCGTACGACGCGGCGGTGTCGGCCGCGTCCGGGACGTACGTAATCGCGCGCTTCGCACAGCGCGAACGGGCCGGCCGCCGTCGCGAACGGCAGCAACAGCACAGCGGTGAACAGAATCGGCACCATGGCAGGGGCCTCCCCTGGTGATCGCGTTTGGGACGCGACCACGACACCGTGGGTCCGATGAAGAGCGGAACCCCTCTCTGACCAGCACTTTCGAGGACTTTTCGCCGTACCGTGCGGCTCCATGGGCCGCCGGTTGATCACTACCTGAGCCAAGATCCGGGGCAGGCGGAGAGCACATGGAGCAGGAGCTCACGCACTGCAATCGGAACAACAGAAAGCCACGATGCGGGCCCGTTCTTCAGCGCACGTCGGGTGCGTGCGGGGGCTCGACCGTCCGGATGGCGTGCAGGGATGCCGCAGCCTGGGCGCGGCCGAGCAGGAGGCGGTTCGCGGGCAGCCCGCGGTCCACATACAGGTCGACCTCGGCTGGCGGTGCGCCGATGGCGAGCGGGTCGAGTCCGACGGCGACGGCGAGCTCGCCTCGCTCGGTCAGCAACCGGACGAGCCGGGGATGCGCCGGCACTTGTACGCCGAAGTGGGATCCCTCGGGGCGCAGCAGGATGCGGGCGCCGTGGTGGATCGTGACCCGCGGCCCGATGTCCGTGAGCGGCTTTCCGGCTTCGACGAGGCCGAAAGCGTCGGAGAGGGCGCGCATCTGCTGCTCGATCCGCTCGTCGGTTTCGCCGTGGCGGCGCGCAGGCGGGTGTACGAGCAGGACGATCCCTAGCGGGTCGCCGTGGGCGTCGGCGCCGATCCACGTCCACACGCCGAGGGAGGCGAACAGCCCGGCCGATACGGGCAGGGTCGCTGCGCGGGCCGCCACCCGGGTGTGATCGACGAGCGGTGCGGTGGAGGCTCCGAGCTTGAACTCGGCCCAGACGGTTGTGCTGGCCCCTTCACGGGAGGCGCCCCAGTCGTCGGCGAGGGCGGCGACGAGGAGGAGGCCGCGTCCGTGGCAGTCGTCGGTGGTGGCGTGCCGCACGGTGGGAGTTCCACCGCCCTGGTCACGCACTTCGACGCGCAGCCGCTCCTCGCCGTGTGCTACCCGAACCCGGAAGTCCTGGCCGGCGGAAGTGGCGTGCTCGACGGCATTGGTGGCGAGTTCGGAGACGCACAGGCGGACGTCATCGAGTCGGTCGCCGAGCTCCCACGCGTTGAGGGTGTCGGCGACGAAGGACCGTGCGTGCGCAACGGAGGCCGGATGGGGGGTGAAGTGTCTCTCGCGTGTCTGCTGCACCGGCCGCCTACCTTCGCGTTGCGGTGTCACGGGAACGGCTGTCGCCCGGGAGGGCAAGCAGGAAGGCGAGCCGCTGCGCGGTGCCTCTCTCGTCGCCGGTCTGGCCCAGCTCGTATCCCCAGCAGGTGACGTAGTGTCCGTCGCACACGCCAACGGCTTCGGTAAGACTCGGATTGAGCGGGTTCATCACGCTTACCGTCTGGTCATCGGCGTTTATGACGGTCAATCCGCGTGACCTGAACTGCTCCGCGAGAATGGCTGGTGCGGTGGTCGTGTCCATGCGCCGATCTCACCGCAGTCCTGTGCGGCCCGGCGCCTGACAACCTATGACACGGAGTGGATCATGCCTCTGACTGTGACGATTACCGGTACGCGGTCAACGGGACACCGCGAACTCACCTGGTACGGGGAGCAGTTCACGCAGTTCTTGGGCCCCTTCGCTGTTGATCAGGCCCACTTCCACATCGGGGGCGCGAAGGGCATCGACAGTCTGTCCCTGCTGTGGCTCGCGGGGAACTCGAAGGCAAAGATCACGATTGTCGCCCCAGGCACGGTCGCGCAGCAGCCGGCCGAAGCACGGCAGGCGATCCAGCAGTGCCGGGACCGGATCGCCGAGATCGTCGAGTTGGGTGCCGAAGAGCTGCGGACCCCGGCGTATCACGCGCGCAACTGCTGGATGGTCGACCGCTCCGACATGGTGATCGGCTTCCCGCTCGCAGGCCCCGAAGGTACGTCCGGCACCTGGCAGACTCTCAACTACGGTGCCCAGCAGGGGAAACCTCGTCTGATCGTGCCCGTGTAACCCGTACAGCGGGCATCATGACGGCATGACCGCGCACGATCGGCGCGTCGGCGCCGCCACCCTCAAGCGGCTCAGACTGTCCCGCGGCTGGTCACTCGCGGACACCGCACGCGCAATCATCGACGCGGCATCCCGGCTCGGGCAGCCCTTCGGCTCCAGCACCGCCAGTGTGCAGCGGGCCGTGGCCCGCTGGGAGAGCACGACCGCGCCGATCCTGCCGGGCGAGCGGTACCAACTCCTGCTCGCCCACCTCTATGCACGCGACCTGGACGGTCAGCACAGCCTCGGCCACGGCTCGGACTTCGCCAAACTGCTCGACGCCCTTGCCCACCTGGGGGAAAGCGAACGCCGGCTCCACGAGCTGCGCACCCTGCTCGTACGCACCGCCACGGATGCGGGCGGCGGCCTGCTCGCGCTGCTCGGCCCGACGACGCAGCACGCCCTAACCACAGCGCTCGCCGATCCGTCCCGCCTCGACGAAGAGCTGCTCGCCGGGATGCGCGCCACCATCGGCGACGTGAACGGGCAAGTCGGCAGCATCCCGTTCGTACGCCTGCAACTGCTGCTCGCCCCCGTCGTCGAATCCTGCCGCCGCCTGCTGGCGGACGCCGTACCCGAACCCCAGCTTCCCGAGCTGCGCTCGATCGCCTCACAGGCGTACACCCTCGCCGGCCGCCTCGCCTTCGAAACCCGCGACGACGAGGCCTCCCGCGCCCTGTACTCCGCGGCCACCAGTACGGCGGGCCGCACCGGCAGTCCGTGGCAGCGCGCCATCGTCCACATGAGCCACGCCCTGGTCACCCTGTACTCGACGCAAGGCATCGACGCCGCGCGTCACCTCGTCGACGCCGCGGTCCGCGACGCCCGGGCCGGTACGAGCATCACCGTCCGGGCCCGCGCGCACGCACTGCAGGCAGAGATCGCCGCACGCGCCGGAGCCGGACGACACGCCCAGGCCGCACTGTCACTGGCCTGGTACGACCTGGACGGCGACCGGAACGGCGATCCGTCGTCGAGCAGTTTCTCGCCCGCCCACCTGCGCGGCTTCGACGGCCTGTGCGAGCTGTACGTCGGCGACCCGGCAGCCGCCCACGACGCGTTCGCCCGGTCCGCCCACGCACTCACCACACCACGCGAACGCGTCCAGCGCACCATCGTCACCACCGATCAGGCACTCGCCCGCATCCGGCTCGGCGACCCGCACGCCGCCGCCGAACTGCTGCACGAATGCATCGACGGGGCATCGAGCACGGGCGGCCGAGTCGCCACCATCCGGCTGCGCCGGGCACGGCAGGAGCTGCGCCCTTGGCGTACCGAGGGTTTCGTCGCCGACCTCGACGACCACCTGATCGATGCGCTCGGCGCATAGGGCCCGAGTGGCGTGCATGCCACCGAGGCGCACAGCGGCGAAATCTTCGCCGAGCTGGGAGACGGCGGTGGTGAAGCGCTCATTGTGGAGTCCGCCGGGAAACTTACATAAGGTACCGCTCCGGTCTTGCCCTTACTCCCTCGCGAGCCGGAATCCAAGATCGTCGTTGCGTACGAAACACTGTCCCCGCCCCCGATACGCGGCCCGAGCCCTGTTGTGCCGATGGCGCCACGATCCCCCACGGCAGACTCGGGTATCGCCGGGTGCATCCGATGGGCGGGCGTGCTGATCGTAGGGATACGGTTCCGGGGCGCTTGCCGTCCACTCGAAGACGTTGCCGGACAGGTCGTCGATACCTGCGAGGCTCTGTCCTTCGGGGAAAATGCCGACGGGGAGTGTACTGCGCGCGTGGAGCTCGAAGGTGTTCGACGCGAGTGCGTCGAAGTCGTCCCCGTACGGAAAGGCTCGCCCTCCAGCCGACGCGGCGGCTTCCCATTCGTATTCGGTGGGCAGACGGATCTTCCTGCCGGTCACGGCGCTGAGCCAGGCGCAGTATGCCTCCGCCTCGTAGACGGAGACGCCGACGACCGGGGCGCTGGGGTGGGCGAGGAGGCTGTCGTACCAGTACGCCGGTGTGCGCGGTGCCTCCGTGCCGTAGATGTCGATCAGCGCCTTCCAGATGGCCTCGTCGGTCATGGTCGTCAGCTTCACCATGCTGACGGCCTGCTGCAGGGTGGCCGCGCCAGTGCGGAGCATGTCGACGGGGAGGTTGGGGCGGCGGCGCAGGTTGTCGCGTTTCTTGCGCCACTCGGCGGCGATGAGTTCCTGGATGCCCTCGCCGGAGCGCCATCTCCGGGCGTGGGCGGAGTGCCACCACCGGTCTTCTTCATAGCCGCCGGCTGCTATGAAGTGGGCGTACTCGGCGTTGGTGACAGGACGGCGGGCCAGGTCGAAGGCTGGCAGTTGCACTTCGTGGACGGGCCGTTCGAGGTCGTAGGGAGTGTCTTCGGCTCCGATGCGGTGGCCGTCGGCTGGAATGCGTGCGAACTCCGGGACGAGCGCGACGCCGTGAACGCTCTCGACGCGCGTCAGGCGGGGATCGCCCAGGACGCCGAGGATACGGCCGTAGTTGATGCGGGCCCGTAGGTCCGTCGCCGGGGCGGTGCTGCGGGCGGCGAGCGTGTGCGTTACCTCTGCGCGAACGGCTGCGTCGACACGTACGTCGGGAGCGGCCAGGCAGCGTCCTGCCAGCGCCGGGTTGACCTCGAGGACGTCGCGGACGAACGCATCGGGGTCCTCGGCTAGGGCCGCGGCCATGACGGCCGTCTCCTCCCAACCGGTGGTCGGCAGAGGTGGTAGCGGCTCGCCAGGTGCGAGTTGGGCCAGTACTTCGGCCAGGGGCGGGGCCACGGCGGTGGCCGTGTCAAGGACAGCGAGGCGGGAGAAGTCGGGGGCTGCCGCGAGTTGACGCGCGGCAAAGAACTCCTGGAGGAGCTGGTGGAAGAAGCGTATGGCTTCTTCGTCCTCGTCGAGGATGCCGGTGTCGCAGCCGACACGCAGGGACGCTTCCGCAAGGTGGGCCAGCCCGTTGAGGAGGTCGACAGCCGTGTCGTAGTCGACGACGACGCTTCCTTTGTCCTCGCCGCGCTTGGCCTCTTGCATCTGGTACGCGAGGCGGGTCAGGGCGGGCACGAGGTGGCCGCGGTCCGGGAGCCACAGCGGGTCGCGGACACCGTCGCGAAGGCGGCGTTGCTCGCGATCGGTGAGGAGCTCCGGGTCGGCGGTCCGCGGGTTGCCGGAGAGGATCTCGCGGCGGAGTAGTTCGCGCACCATGCCGGCGAACGCGTCGACGCGTCCGACGGGGACCGTGCCCACAGCGCGGACCTGGTTGACCAGCAGGCGCAGCATGTACGGAGTGCGGTAGAACGACAGGGCTCGCAGGTCGCGGTTCAGGGCTTCGCGGACAAGGTCGGCCTGTTCGGGCAGGTGGAGGGCGATGTACTCCAGGACCTGGTCGCGTGTCATGGGTTCGAGGCGGATGTGCGGGACTCCGACGTCCTTGCTGCTGAGCATGGCGCCGTAGTCGAGCGTGCGGCAGGTGAACACGGCCCGGTTCCCGGGAACGTCGCGAACGCATTCGTAGAGGAATGCCTTCCACCCGTCGATGCGGCGGCGCAGGTCGGCGGCATCGAAGTAGGCGAGTTCGTTGAGTCCATCCAGGAGCAGCAGGAGGCGGCCCGACTCCAGGAAATGCGCAAGCTCGGGCAGGTGCGGGTTGCGTGCCCTCCAGCGGTCCTCCAGCCAGCGGCGCGGGGCAGGCGGTTCGCCGGAGTTGAGACCGTATTCGGCCAGCGAGACGCTGAACGGGATGACCGCATCAGCGGAGCGGGTCATTCCCTCTGCGGCCACGTCGAGTTCGAGGCGGCGCAGCAGCGTCGTCTTGCCCGAGCCGGGGGCTCCCAGCAGTACGTACGCGAAGGAGTCGCTGCCAGCGAGAACGGCCTGGAGGTCGTCGGTGCGACGGCTGCTCGGCGCGGTGACCCACCGGTCGGCGGCGTCGGTGCCTTCGTCGTAGACCAGGGCGAGGCGCACGAAGCGGCGGTCCAGCTGGTAGCGCGGGCTGCACCACCGGGCGTAGCAGGACAGCAAGTACTCGCGGACGCTACGCGAGGGGTGGTCACGGATGTCGTGGAGCTGATGGTCGGTGAGGGCGACGGAGCGATCAGGGCTGCGGATGGCTTCTTCGAGTGCGGCGAACGCGCCCGGCAACGTGCGGGCCGGGGCGAAAGGGGTGGTGACCACGGCGTCGTCCGGCGAGGCCCCGTCGGGCCATGAGAAGGAGCCGTGCAGCGCGGTTACGAGGGCACTCATGCGTGCCGCCCATTCGTCCTCGTCGGCCTCGGTGGTCCATTCCAGGCGCTGAAACGGGACTAGTTGGTAGTGCAGTTCGCAGCCGTCGATGCGCACGACGTGGATGGGCTTGCGGTGGTCGTAGAAGAAGAACCACTCGTTGAAAACCTCGTGGGACTCCGCAGCCTTCGCGGTGAGAAGCACGACGAGCCGGTCGGCCGCGCGTAACGCCTGGTCGATGGAGGTGGCCCATCGATCGGTGTGCCGGATGCGTTCGGTGTCCACCCAGGCGTCGAAGCCTGCGGCTTCCAATGCGTCATGGATGCGCTGCGCGACCGCGGCGGAGTCCCTCTGATAGGAGATGAAGATCTTCTCCCGGACCACTGTTACACCTTCCCCCGATTTTCTGCTCTCTTCAGCCGCGTCCCAGGGTGAACCCCGCGTCGGCAGTCAGGAGGGTGCCGGTCATGTACGGGGACTCGGCGAGGAAGACGTAGGCGCCCGCAATGTCGTCGGGGGCGATGAACTGGCGCAGAGGGATGATCTCCAGCCAGGACTCCTTCAGCGCGTCGTCGGTCCGGTCCATGTACGAGGTCTCGACGAAGCCGGGGGCGACAGCGTTCACGCGTACGTTCGGAGCGAGTTCCTTGGCCAGGGTGCGGGTGAAGTTGTTGACGGCGGCCTTGGCTGCAGAATAGGCCATTACGCCTTCCCGGCCTGTCGCGTCGAAGCCGCGGATGGAGGAGGTGTTGATGATGACGCCGCTGCCTCGCTCCTTCATCGTCCTGGCCGCCCGTACTGAGCACAGCACGGTGGAGAGGAGGTTGATGTTCAGCATGCGCAGCCAATGGTCCTTGGTGGAGTCCAGGATGGGCATGCCTTCGGTGAGGCCCGCGTTGTTCACCAGCACGTCGACCGGGCCGAACGCCTCCTCGGTGGTCGTGAAGAGCCGCTCGACATCGGTGGTGTCGGCCACGTCGGCCTGCACGTACAGCGCGCTGCCGCCGTTCTCTTTGATCGTCTGGACGAGTGCCTCTCCGCCTGCGACGTCGCTGTGCGAGTTGACCACGACCTTCGCGCCGCGCTCCGCGAAGGCGAGCGCTACGGAGTGCCCGATTCCACGCGAGGAACCGGTGACGACGGCAACCTGACCGGAGAGCGACATGATCTGTCCTTCGGTGATCGTGAATCGATGATCTCGCACGGCTGAACTCACCGTATCGGATCACTACTCAACTGACCTGTCTCTGCTCGGTGTTGCTCACGGAGTCCTTGCTGACCACGACGCCGGCGACGAGTACGAGACATGCTCCGAGCCAGGTGAGAGGCACGGGATGCTCGCCCAGGAAGATCCAGCCGGAGACCAGTGCCGAGACCGGTTCGAGGTACAGCAGGATCCCGGCCGTCGTCACCGGCAGGCGCTTGAGGAAGGCAAGGTAGGCCAGGAGCGCCAGCGCGCTGTAAACGAGGCCCAGACTGGTGATGACCAGGAGGTCGACGCCGCTCGGCAGCGTCGGATGGACGGCGAGCCAGGGCATCAGGAGGACAGCGGCGACGGTCAGTTGCCCAGCCGCGACCCGCACGGGCGGGATGGTCGCCAGCGCCTTCTTGCTGGCAAGTGTGGATCCCGCGTAAGCAAGAGCGGATACAGCGATCAACGTCAGACCGTCACGACCGCCGGTCTGTCCGGGCTGAAGGACGAAGACGCTGCCGACCAGAGCCAGCGCCAACGATGCCATCTGGCCACGCGTGACGCGTTCCTGAAGAGTGCGGCGGGCCAGCCCCGCAATGGCGAGCGGAGCGAGATAGATACCGAGCAGCACCGTGCCGATCGGCGCGCGCTGCAAGGCCATCACGAACGTCAGCCAGTGCACGCCCAGGAGCGCCCCGGACCACAGCAGCGAGCGCACCTCGGGCTTCCCGTAGCTGCGGATGCTCGCGCGGCCCCGGCCTCGCGGCGTGGACGCTTCCCACAGCCACAGTGCCGCCGCGCCCACTGCGGCCCGCCCGAACGCGATCGCGGCAGCAGACAGCGCGCTTTCTCGGACCAGGACGCCGCTGGTGCCCCACAGCACCGCCACGGCCGCGGTACCCAGCGCCGGACTGTAACGGCGCAGGGACGCCGTGGACGTGACGCTCACTGCCCGCTCGCGGCGGCGACGCCCGGTTGGCCGGCCAGCACCTCATCCGGTGGGAGGTCATCGTGAACCACCGAGCGCAGCATGCGTACGAAGCCGGTTATGTCGGTGCGGTTGTACGTCTGCCTCCCGAAGCAGACTCCGGTGGCACCCGCCGTGATCGCGCCGTGCGCGTTGCTCAGGGCTTCACGGATCGACGTACGAGGTCCGCCGGCGACGATCACGGGTATCCCCATGGATGCTGTGGTGACCGAGGCAAAGGATTCCGGGTCGCCGGTGTACTGCGTCTTCACCACGTCCGCGCCGAGCTCCACCGCGATCCGGACACAGTGGCGCACCAGATCGGCATATCGGTCGCGATCGTGCTCTTTGAGTTCGAGGTAGTTGTCATCCGCCCCGTCATGGGTGCGCCGTGGGTACATGATGGCCAGGAGCGGCATCCCCCACCGTTCACAGTCCTCGGCGACCGCGCCCAGAGCTGCCAGCATGTCAGGCTCCTGACGGTCCGACACGTTCACGTGCACTGCGACGCCGTCGCACCCATGGCGCACGGCACGTTCCACGGAGCTCACCGCGACCTTGCGGGTGTGCACTCCGAGGACGGTGCTCGCGGTGAGGTTGGCGACGAAGGGGAGGCGCACGCCTCTCTCCGTGTACTGCGTCAGGAGGCGTGGGAAGCCAAGTACGGCATCGGCCCCGCCTAAGGCCACCTCTCGTACACGTGTCACAGGATCGGTGAGACCGGCATAGGGCCCGTTGATGAGGTCGTCGTCAAAGGGCACCACTACCGTCCGAACGCCCGGGATGATCCGGGCGAGCCTGACTGCCTTGCCGTTGGAAGCCATGGGTTTCCTCTTTCGGGTCCGTCATGGTCAGCATGTGGCTGGGGTGTGAGCGTGAGGGCCGGTACCGTGGCGGGCGGTGGACCGACCGAGAGGACGATCGCATGGACGCGGTACGCGGACCACGGCGTACGGACTGGGTGCAGCAACTCCAGGACGGCACGCTTCCCGACAGCGTCGACCCCCTTGAGGAACTGCACCGTCTGGCGGCCGACTTGGACCCTGCGGACAGCCTGGCCGTCTTCGCGAACGTCGACGTACCGGAAATCGACATCGTGGACGACATCGAGCCGACCGCCCCTCCCGCTACCTGACGACGGCCGCCTTGACGTACACGCGGCGCCCGAACCGGGGCTCGTCCAGCAGCGTCAGCGACTCGACACGGAATCGGTACAGTGCCAGAGGGCCTTCGCCAGTGAGGAAACGCTGCTGCATGGCCGCGTCCTGCGCAAACGTCGGGAACCGCCGCTGATAGCAAGCCAGAGCAGACTTCGCGCCCGTCTCCACCTCTCGCGCTTCGTGCACGACGCCGGACAGCTGGACGCCTTGAAGGTGCTCGCCGTACTCGGGGGGCTGACGCGTCACGGTGGCTGCTGCGCGCGGATCACCGGCCGTGTTCTGGCTGTGCTGTGTGGACCGCTCGCTGACGAAGTACAGGTCCAGTTCTCCGTCGTGGGCGAAGAACGCGGTGTTGATGTGCGCGCCTTCGGGTCCCGTGGTTGCGAGGGAGAGGAGCGTGTTGTCGGCGAGCAGTTCCTCCAGGCTTGCACGCAGTGCTTCATTGGCGTGGGTTCCGTCTCGGGCGTCGAGCCGGTAGGACATGAATGCGCTCCTCCTGGTTGAGGAAGTGACTGAATAGGGGCGAGCACTGTGGCCGGAATTCAGGCTGCCTCCCGGCGAGCAAGCCACATGGTGTGCTCCCGTGAGATGGCGTCCTCGGCCTCACTGCACCGACGTGACCACTGGACCTCGTCGTCGGCCAGGGTCTCCAAGCCGGCCTTCACCAAGAGCAGTTCGTGCGCGGTGAGCGAGTACGCGGCCGCCAGGGGACGGTACTGCTTGAGCTGCACCCATGCGGTAACGGCAGCCGCGATGGCCGAGGCGCTCCCCAGGCCGTCGTAGTCGAGCACGCCGAAGGCGCGCAAGAACCCTCCCGCCAGGCCGAGCGACGTCGCGATGAACGCGGCCGCCGTCCACCGACGGGCCATGCGCGCGAACCTGGCCGCTTTGGAGGTGTACCAGGTGTACTCGGCCTCCAAGCGCCCTTCCATGTAGGCCTGTTGCCGAAGCCGGAGTGGCTGGCTGCGCAGGCGCCGCATCTCGCCGGTGATCTCGGCTTGTCCGCCGGCGTCGCTGAGCCAGCCGACGTCACGGAGATCACGCAGGATGCTCGACATGTCGTGCAGCAGCCGCTCGTTCGCCGCCGCGTCGGTGCCCGCGAAGGGTTCCGCCCGCACCGCGTACTTCCATGACAGGGTGCGCAGCGATTCGGCCGCCGCGCGCCCCCGGTACCAAGTGCGCTGAGGGTTCTTCGCGGTCAGCCACAGGGCCGGTACGAGCGAGGCCAGCAGTGCGATCGATGCGATGAGGGCGCCCAAGTCAAGGTCGTTGCCGAGCTTGATGTTGACGCCACCCAGAACGGCTCCGACGACCAGCATGCACAGCTGGAGAGCGGACCACCGGACCGTATCCGCCTGACCAGCCAAGGAGGCAGTGTCCGCGGAGCGGAACATGGATGGCAGACCGTCATCGGTCAGACTTAACTCGCTCGGCCCCCCAGACATGTTCACGATCATGACGATCACGGGGAGGGGGCGCAAGGCCCTCTCGGCAACGGTCGCAGAGATTCCTCAGTCTGATGGGCACACCCGTGGGGTGCGAGCGCCGACACGGATTGACAGCGGTGCCTGACAGCCCGACCTAGAAGGCTTGGACGGGCGAAGCCGTCTTGATCGGGTCAAGTTTGTAGGAAGCCGTAAACGGCCGCCTGACGGCCTATCTGCTCGGTTCGTTGCACATGCGCGAACCTCCGAATCAAGCCGCGAGACTGCCAGCAGGCCACAACTCACGCGTCAGATCTTCGCCATTGTGGGAGGTAGCGCATGACGGCGTCAGACTCGGCGGCAGCGATCTCGAAGCTCGGAGATGACGACTTTCTCACTCGCGTTGACGGCACCGTCCACCGTGGCCACCCGGTCGGCCACGTTGAGGAGGTCGCTCAGATCCCCCGGCTCGGCGTCTATGCGCTCCCGCACCTCGGCGGGGTCGATAGGGGCACCGACGGAACTCGCTGCTGCGCCACGAGGCGCCTTGTCATATTCCCAGTTCAGCTGGGAGGAACTTGGAGGATGTTTCTGGGCCTAATGGCTTACCTCGATCCGAAAGG
>NZ_JNWJ01000081.1:0-31144 GCF_000716805.1 Streptomyces yerevanensis
GAGCTGGACCACCCCTCCCCCTTCGGTGTCACGGTCGTCCTGATGGAAGAAGACGGCTACAGCGTGCGCCTGACCGAGACATTCGCCCGCTGACCCGGCAGACATCAGGCCCGCCAGGGAGTCGAGTGATGGTGAGAAGCTGTCCCAAATCCACGTC
Organism: Streptomyces yerevanensis; assembly: GCF_000716805.1. Classification (NCBI taxonomy): domain Bacteria; kingdom Bacillati; phylum Actinomycetota; class Actinomycetes; order Kitasatosporales; family Streptomycetaceae; genus Streptomyces; species Streptomyces yerevanensis. Next base: position 158 of record NZ_JNWJ01000081.1, read on the forward strand.
TCGTCCGTCTCTTCCGAGCGCACCGCCGCGCCGGTGTCAGCAGCAGGCCTCAGGTGAACCGGTGCCCAGCGCCGAGGGCGGCGCCGGAGTGACCCTTCCCGCGCAGCCTGTTGCTCGGGCTGCTCACGGGCACGCGAGTTCCCGGGCGGCACCGTCGAGTCCGGCGAGCCGCTGCAGGACGCGAGGGTGCGTGCGCTGGAGGAGGATGTCGTCCTTCTTCCTCAGGCGGTGACCAGGTCCTTCTGCTCCGGCGAGGTGTCGGCCGGGGCAGTCCCGGAGGCCGTGTAGTAGACGGACTTGCCCTGCTTGGTGCGGTGGACATGCCCCTTGGCGACGAGTCCTTCGACCGTGGTGCGCACGACCTTGGGCTTGATGTCACGGTCGGGATGGGCCTGGGCCAGCGCGCTGCTGATCTCCGCGGAGGAACTCGGCTCGGACTGCCGGCCCAGATGGGTGCGGATGAGCTCGCCGAGCGTGGGCTGCTTCGCCCCGGTTGTGGGCGCCTTCGTACCGGGGCTCTTGGCCGGTGTTTTCCCGGGCTTCGGGGCAGCGGCCTTCTTCTGCCTGGCCGGTGTGGGCTCGGCCGAAGCCTGCCGCGGTACCGAAGGCGCAGCCGTGACAGTCTCGTCCGAACCTGGATTGGCGTCCGCGGGGCTCTCGCCGCTCAGCGCCTGCTGCAGGTTCACCAACAGGGCATGGTCACGCTGCAGGGCGAGCAACTGCTCCTGGAGTTCGGTTACTTCGGCGCCGATACGTTCCTGGTCCTTGGCGTTGCGCTCAAGGTCCGCAGCCACCTGAGCGGCGTACTGCGTTTTGAGTTCCGTGGTCGCTGACTCGACTTCGGACATGGCAGCTACCTCTCCTCGTGCATTGTGTAGTGCTGCTGGCGGATCGTACTCGCATCATCCAGGCCATGATCCGCCATGCGCCCAGGTCCGGCAGATCCGAACACAACTGCTATGGCTGCATACGTATAGGCATTGCGCTTCATCAGCGTGCCTTTGTCCGGGCCGTGCGAGATCACTGAGCGGCGCTGTCGTCTCAAACGACCAGGAGCTTCACGTGTCATCTCATTCTTCCCTGTCCCGACCCCGACGGATCTGATCAACGAGCAGGGACAAGCACACCCGGATCAGTGTTCTCCCAGCTCACCGTTCCCTTCAGATGAATGCCCGTGATGATCAATCCTCGCGGTGTTGTCGCGGGAGGTAGGGGCTGAAGTGGTCGGCGACGATCTCCGCGATCGTAGCGGCATCGCGGGAACCATCCGACTTCGATCACGCGGATGCCGAGCTGGTGGGCGGTGCGGGTGGCGTCCTCGGCGACGAGGCGGTCGCGGGAGAGGCGGTTGGCCTGTGCTCGGACCGGATCGCTGACGCGGTGCCGGAGCGAGGCGGTGCGGGGTAGTTCGCTGAACTGGTATTGGCGGAACCCTGGCGTGGGCACCATGACGACCATCCGGCGCGGTGAGTCGATGATGCGTGCGACGAGTTCGGGACGGAGTCCCCAGCCCTCGGCGATGATCGGGTGGCTCGAGACGAGCGCGCGCAGATCGTCCAGGGCCCACTCGAACCGGTCAGGGAAGCCGGCCAGGGTCTCGGTGGACATCTCTTGCGGGGTGGAGCGGACCCACACCTTGTCCAGGTCGGGCTCGGTGACGGGCTCGCCGAGGCCGACGCGACGGGCGATGCGGCGATCGTTGTGACCGCGAGCGTCGTGGTAGTCGTAGTGATAGACGGTGACGCCGTACTGGACGGCCAGGAGCCGGGCCAGGGTCGACTTTCCGGCCCATTGGCCGCCGCCGATCCACGGGGTCCCAGATTTCGCTGTCCGGCAGGGAGTTTCGACTGGCCATCTGCTGTCCTCCTGCAGGCGCTGTCAACTTATCGAGTGCGTCGTCGGGTGAAGGTGTGTCGGGGTGTGGTGGGGCCGGGTTGCGGCTATGTGCTCAGGCCGCGGTGGGCCGGCCGGTGACTCCGGTTACCTGGTCCCAGGTCGCGAAGCGGATGGCCATCTCGGTGCGGTGTTAGGTGGCGGTCATCAGGTGCCGTCGGGGCCGGAAGTGGGGCGAGATGCCGCTGAACGCGGACAGGAACCGCTGGGCTGCGCCGGTGCTGCGGAAGCCTTTCATCGCCCGTTCGCGCTGCCGGGTGGGCTGGTGGCTGTTCTCCGCCCGGTTGTTCAGGCCCTTGTGGGAGCGGTGTTCGACGGAGGGCATGACCTCGCGGTGGGCCGCGCCGTAGGAGCGGAGCCTGTCGGTGACGACCCCTCGCGGCACCGCACCCGTGTTCTTCGGCAGGCGGCGGAAGAAGCGCCTGGCCGCGGCGGTGTCCCGCCGGTCCTGCACGAGGATGTCCAGCACCATGCCGTCCTGGTCGACCGCCCGCCACAGGTACTTCCGTTCCCCATTGGTGGTGATGAAGACCTCGTCCAGGTGCCACCTGTCACCAGGCCGGGGCTGCCTGCGCCGCAGGGCGCTGGCGTAGGCCTGCCCGAACTTGGCGCACCAGCGGCGCACCGTCTCATACGAGACGACGATCCCGCGCTCCAGCATCAGCTCCTCGACCTCACGCAACGACAGCGGGAAGCGGAAGTACAGCCACACGCAGTGCGAGATGACCTCGGCCGGGTGCCAGTGCCCCTTGTACGACGGCGACACGGCCCCCACGAACAGCCCCCTCCCGCACGATCAACCAGAAGATCATCCCATCCAGTCAACCAACGTGACAGCGCCCGCGCATCGGTGCCACCCGCCGGGGTTCCGGCCAGGGCCGCCTTCCGCGCTCCCGGACGCCGCGACGTCGGCGTGCCCTTGGCGGTGCGCGCCGGACGGGACACCGGGGCCGCCGGAGGCACGGCGTTGGCGGCGGTGCGGGTCTGGGTGTTCTGTTCGGTCGTCATGGCCGCAGCCTCGGGCGCCGCGTCTGTGGGCACAGGTTGTGCCTGCGGAGCCGAGGCGGGAGCGGCTGCCGTATGCGACGGGAACGGAAGTGACCCGCGCCGGAACCTGACGCCGAGCGATCGTCGTGCGAACGCCCGCCGTCCGTGCATGTCGTACGCCGTCAGCATCGCCCACGGTCTTCGTACGCGCTGCGACCGCCGAGGGTCATGCCGATGGCGCCGTCGAGGCATGGATCCGGCACCTCAGCGAGGGGTCGGGGCCACCGTGCCTTGTGCGCGCAGCACGGCGATGTCGTCCTCGGTGACGCCGAGTTCGGTGAGCAGGGCGTCGGTGTGCTGACCGAGTGCGGGGATCCCACCCATCGGTGGCTCGTAGCCGGCGATGACCGGAGGTGGAAGCAGAGCGGGTACCTGACCGTGAGGTGTGTCGATCCGGCGCCACCGGTCGCGGGCCATCAGATGCGGATGGGCTATGACCTCGCTCGGTGTGTTGAACCGGGCGTTCCCGATCCCTGCGGCATCCGCGTCGCTCTGCACCTGCGTCAGGTCATGGCGTGCGCACCAGTCGGCGATCTCCGCGTCCAGGAACTCACGGTGCGCGACCCGGCCGGAGGCGGTACGAAAGCGTTCGTCGTCGGCCAGGTCGGGCCGGCCGAGAAGGTCACGCGCGAATCGCCGCCATTCGCGGTCGTTCGTCGTGCCCAGCACGACGGTCTGGCCGTCCGCTGTGCGGTAGGCGCCGTACGGCGCCACCGCGGGCGAGCCCATGCCGACCGGCTGCTGGTCCACACCCGTGTGCAGCGTGTAGGTGAGCTGATACCCCATCAACTCCGTCATCGTGTCGAACAGGCTCACCGCGACCGCGGCGGCGCCGCGACCATGGCCTCGCTCCTTGCCGCAGAGCAGCGCCAGAACCGACAACGCGGCATACAGGCCGGTGCACACGTCGGCCATCGGCGGACCGGGCTTGGCTGGCGCACCGGGAAAGCCCGTCATCGCGCATGCGCCCGACTCCGCCTGGGCCAGCAGATCGTAAGCACGCTTGTGGGACAGCGGGCCTCCCGGCCCGTAGCCGTCGATCTCCACGGCGATGAGTTCCGGGTGGCTGACGGCCAGGTCGGCGGGCGCGATTCCGAGCCTCGCCGTGGCACCGGGAGCAAGATTGGAGACCATCACATCGGCGCGGTCGAGCAACCGGTGGAGTACCGCCATCCCGGCCGGATCCTTCAGGTTCAGCGTGACCGACTCCTTGCCCCGGTTGACCCATACGAAGTGCGCCGCCATGCCGCCCACCACGTCGTCGTAGTGCCGGGCGAAGTCACCGCCTTCCGGGTTCTCCACCTTGATCACCCGAGCCCCGAAGTCACCGAGGGTGCGGGTGCAGATGGGAGCCGCCACCGCCTGCTCCAGGGACACCACCGTGATGCCCGCCAGTGGTCCGGCTGGCTTGGCCGCGTCACAAGCGGTTCGTCTCGGGTCGGAGCGTTCCGCCCGCTCGGTGTCTGCCACGTTCACCCGATCACCCTTCGGGGTCCGGGAAGGAAAGCCGGGCCTCGCCATAAGTTTCTCCTCGACCTTGTCGTGCCTGCTGTGCCAGGCGCGTCGGTGTTGTGGCCCCTGCCGCCCGCCTCATGCCCGCTCCGTCGTGGTCGGTCCGGTGAACCGCGGAGCGCGTCCGGCCTAGAACGCGGCGCTGCCCTCGGCGAGGTCCGCACCGGCCAGCAGTCGCGGCTGCGCCCGTACCTCCTCGGCGAGTACGGCGTCGAGTTCCGCGGGCCAGGACGCCAGGATCCGCTTGGTCTCCGCGAGCGAGGCCGCCCGGCCGTACCGCTTCCTGCCGTGCGGATCCGGGCTCGCAGAGGACGTCGGCCAGACCGAGAGCGGCCGCCTCCCCCGCGTCCAGGACGTCGCCGAACAGCAGCAGGCGCTTCGCCGTGCCCAGCCCGACCCGCCGCCAGTGACCAGAGCAGTCCGGCGTCCGCGATCAGCCCGATCCTGCCGAAGGCGCAGCCGAACTGGGCGTCACGGGCGGCCACTACGTGGTCGCACGCCGCCGCGAGCGACATGCCGAGCCCGAACGTGACGCCCTCGACCGCCGCGAGCACGGGCTTGGGTCCCCGGACGATCGCCCGTACGATGCCCGCGACCACCTCCATCCGCGCGGCGGACTCCTCCGGGACCGGTGTCATGGAGCGAATGTCGCCGCCCGCGCAGAAGCTGCCTCCCGCGCCGGTCAGCACCACTGCCCGGCACCGCTCGTCGCGCGACGCGTCCTGCAGTGCGGAGAGGAGTTCCTGGCGGCCGGTCAGGTCCAGGGCGTTGTGGCACCCGGGCTGTTGGAGCGTCAGCACGCGTACCGGCCCGTCGTCCTCCAGGAGCACGGCGGCGCCTGGGGTCCGGTCGCTCATGACGGCCCGGCCAGCCCACGACCGCAGAGCGACGGCCGGTCACCTTCCCCGTACGGCCCGGTGGCCTCACGCATCTCGCTCGCGGGGCCGCCCGCGCCACCCGTCACGCGTGCTCCCGCAGCAACTGCCTGCCCACGATGAGCTTCTGGATCTCGCTCGTCCCCTCGTAGATGCGGAACAGTCGCACGTCCCGGTAGAAGCGCTCGACGGGAATGTGGCGCATGTATCCCATGCCCCCGTGTATCTGGACGGCACGGTCGGCCACCCGGCCCACCATCTCGCTGCAGAACAGTTTCGTGGAGGACGGCGCCAGCCTGCGGTCCTCGCCCGAGTCGTACGCGCGGGCCGCCTCAAGGACCATGGCGTGGCCCGCATACATCTCGGCGTGCGACTCGGCGAGCATGGCCTGGACGAGCTGGAACTCGCCGATGGGACGTCCGCCCTGCCGGGTGACCGAGGCGTGCGCGACGCTTTCGTCCAGGATGCGCCCGGCCAGCCCCACACACATCGCCGCGACGCTCAGACGTCCCCTGGCCAGCGACCGCATGGCGGTGCGGAATCCCTCTTCCTCGCGTTCTCCGACGAGGGCACTCGCCGGAAGGCGTACGTCGTCGAAGAAGACCTCCGCGCTCAAGGCCCCCGACTGGCCCATCTTGTGGTCCCTCGGTCCCACGGTGACGCCGGGGCTGTCCGCGTCGACGGCGAAGACGGAGATCCCCTCGGCGCCCGTACTCTGCGGCCCGGTGCGGGCGAACACCATGAAGACACCGGCGAGCGGGGCATTGGTGATGAACCGTTTGCTGCCGTTCAGGACGTAGCCGTCCCCGTCGCGTACGGCACGGGTCCTGATACCGCTGGGGTCCGAGCCCGCCTCCGCCTCCGTGAGGGTGAACGCCGCGATCAACTCCCCGGCGGCCATCCGCGGCAGATAGCGTCGCTTCTGCTCCTCGGTGCCGGAACTCGCCAGGAGCTGGCCGGCGACGCCGTTGTTGATGCTGAACATCGAGCGGAACGCGGGCGTGGTGTAGCCGATCTCCAGGGAGAGGCGTACGTCCTCCGTCATGGAGAAGCCCAGCCCGCCATACTCCTGGGGCAGGGCGTAGCCGAACAGGCCCATGGCCGCGGCCTTCTCGCGGAGGTCCGCCGGGATCTCGTCCTTCTCCTCGATCTCGTTCTCGCGCGGGACGACCTTCTCGCGCACGAAGGCCCGCACCGCCGCCAGAACGGCATCGAACTCGTCTGGTTCCATTGGCTTTTCGCACTCCTCGGTTGTGGGCGCCTTGTCGGGCGGGCCCCAGGGCTCGGGCTGCTTGGGCCGCTTGGCCGCTCCTGCCGCTCCGGCTACTCGGGCTGCTCGGGCTCAGCGGGGAAGGAGTTCCAGGACGGTGGCGTTCGCCATGCCGCCGCCCTCGCACATCGACTGCAAGCCGTAGCGGACGCCGGTGGCTCGCATGTGGTGGAGCAGCGTCGTGGTCAGCCGGGCGCCGGAGGCTCCCAGGGGATGGCCGAGGGCGATGGCGCCGCCGTCGGGATTGAGCCGGTCCGGATCGGCGCCGGTCTCGGCGAGCCAGGCGCAGGTCACGCTGGCGAACGCCTCGTTGATCTCGAAGGCGCCGATGTCCTCGATGCCCAGACCGGCGCGCTTCAGGACCTTCTCGGTGGCCGGGATGGGGCCGGTGAGCATCGTCACGGGGTCGACTCCGACGACGGCGAAGGAGTGGAAGCGGGCGATCGGGCGCAGACCGAGTTCGCGCGCCTTCTCGCCGCTCATGACCAGCAGCGCCGAGGCACCGTCCGATATCTGCGAGGAGTTGCCGGCCGTGACCACGCCGTCCTCGGTGAAAGCGGGCTTCAGACCCGCCATCGTGGCGGCCGTGCCGCCCCGCCGTACTCCCTCGTCCGTGTCGACGGTGCGTACGGAACCGTCTTCGTCCGTCACGTCCACCGGCACGATCTGGGACTTGAACCGCCCCTCGTCGATCGCTGCCGCCGCGTTGGCGTGCGACTGGAGGCTGTGCGCGTCGAGTTGCTCCCGGCTCAGCCGCCAGCGCCGCGCGATCTCCTCCGCGCCCAGCCCCTGGTTGAACCGCGAGACGCCGTACCGGGCCTGCACGGCAGGGCCGAAGGGTTCGCCGGGGCCCCGCTCGCGGCCGGAGCCCAGCGGTACGCGGCTCATCGACTCCACGCCGCCCGCGACCACGATGTCGTACTGGCCGCTCATCACTCCCGCAGCGGCGAACTGCGCGGCCTGCTGCGAGGATCCGCATTGCCGGTCGATGGTGACGCCCGGCACTTCCTCAGGCCATCCGGCGGCCAGGACGGCAAAACGGCCGACGCAGCCGCCCTGCTCACCGGTCTGGGAGACGCAGCCCCACAGCACGTCCTCGACCAACGCCGGGTCCAGGTCGTTGCGTTCGGCGAGGGCCCGCAGCACTACGGCGGACAGGTCTACCGGGTGAATACCGCTGAGCGAGCCGTTCCGCTTGCCCACGGGGGTACGTACGGCGTCCACGATGACCGCGTCACGCATGTCAGACCTGCCTTTCCGCCGTGTCCGGCGTGCCGGTTTCCTGTGTGCCCGAGGGGGGTTCGCCCGGGTCCCGAGTCGTCCGGGCCAGGCGGCGGAGCTCGGTTTTCAGCACCTTTCCGGCCGGAGACACGGGAAGTTCGTCGACGAAACGGACCTCTCTGATCCGCTTGTACGGCGTCACGCGCTCCGCGACGTACTCCATCAGCTCCTCGGCCATCGCGCGCGGCTCAGCGGCGGGGACCACGAAGGCGACGGGGATCTCGCCGACGGCAGGCACCGCCCTTCCGACGACCGACGCCTGGAGCACTGCGGGGTGTCCGCCGAGGATGTCCTCCAGCTCGCGCGGGTACACGTTGTAGCCCTTGTAGATGAGCATGTCCTTTGATCTGCCGGAGACGTACAGGAAGCCGTCCGCGTCGAGGTGGCCGGTGTCGCCGGTGCGCAGCCAGCCGTCGACGAACTGCGCGGCGGTCTCGTCCGGGCGGCCGAGGTAGCCCGAGGCCACCTGAGGGCCCCGCGCCCAGATCTCGCCGCGCTCGCCCCGCGGCACCTTCCGGCCGGGATCCAGCGGGTCCCTGATCTCCAGCTCGGTGTCGAACAGGGGAAGTCCCTGGCTGCCCGGCTTGCGCAGCCCGGCCTTCGCGATCGGGCCGCTGGACACGGTCGCCGTCGCCTCCGTCAGGCCGTACCCCTCGATGACGGCGGCGTTGGGGAAGACCTCTGTCAGCCGCTCCAACGAGTGCGTGTCTATGGGGGCGCCGCCCGACACCACGGCCTTGACCGAGCTGAGGTCCCGCGTGCGGATGCCCGGTGTCGCCAGCAGGGCGTGATAGAGCGCCGGGGCGCCCGGGATGTACGCGATCCGGTGCCGTTCCACCTGCTCCAGGTACGACTCCGCATCGAAGCGGCCGCTCAGGATATTGGTGGCGCCGCACAGGAGGAAGAAGTTGAGGCTGATCAGGCCAAGGGCGTGGAACAAGGGCGAGACACACAGCGTGGCGTAGGTACCCGGTGCCAGGGCATAGTCGCCGGAGGTCTCCAAGGGGTTCAGCACCACACCGCCTTCGCTGTCGAGCCCGGGGAGCGCCCCGGAGCGCCAGCAGGCGACCTGGATGGTGTTGGCGACGATGTTGCGGTGCAGTATGCGCACTCCCTTGGGTGCCCCGGTGGTTCCGCCGGTGTACCCGTACTGGGCGACGGAGTCGGTGGGGACCAGCACCTCTGGCGGGTGGGTGCTCTGGCCTGCGACGAGGGCCTCCAGGGGGGTGCCCGCCTTCCCGAAGATCTTTGCGCAGTCATCCGGCCTGTCGGCCGGGGCCGATGCGCTGGGCGGCACGATGACGACCAGCCGGACTGGTAGCCCGTCGATCGCCTCGGCCAGCACCGGTGCCGGCTCCGGATGGGTCACCACGGCCGCCGCGGAGCAGTCGGCGAGCTGGGCGCGCAGGGCTCTGGCCGGCTGGGCGGGGTTGGCCGGGCATGCTGTCGCGCCGGCGAGCGTGATGCCGTAGTAGGCGACGGCGAACCACAGGGTGTTCGGCAGGTGCAGGGCGACCACGTCACCCTGCCGTATGCCGTGCGCCCTGAGGCCGCGTGCGAACGCGGCAGCCTGTTCGTACAGGCTGGTGAAGGTGAGAACCTGGTCGCCGTCGCGTATGGCCGCCCGGTCGCGGTAGCGGCGGGCCGAGCCGGCGAGTACCGCGCCGAGCGGGACATCCGGGTAGTCGAGGCGGCGAGGCAGCCCTGTGGGCCAGTAGTCGGTCATGTGCCGCTCCCTTCACGCGCCGGCCCGCGGCCGGCCATGCAGGGCTTTCGCGTGGTACGCCGGTTCATCGCACGACCTCCGCGTCGAAAAGCTTCTTGATCTGCTCGGGGTTCCGGCCCGTCTCGGCGAGGACCTGCGCTGTGTGCTCGCCCGGAAGGGGGGCCGGCCGGGTGTGCCGGCGAGGGGCGGAGGAGCCGAACCGGGGGGCCGGGGCGGGCTGGAGGACTCCCGTGCCGTCGGTGAGGAAGGTGCCGCGTGCGACGTTGTGAGGATGGCTCGGTGCCTCCACCAGCGACAGCACGGGGGTGACGCACGCGTCGGCGTCGGCGAACACGGCGGCCCAGTCGTCGCGGGTCCGGGCGGCGAAGACCTCCGCCAGGCGCCGCCGCATGACCGGCCAGCGGGACCGGTCCCACTGCTCGGTGAAGTCGGCATCCGCGACCAGGCCGAGCCGTTCCAGGAGGGTGGCGAAGAAGGGCGCCTCGATCGCGCCGACCGCGACGTACTCGCCGTCGCGGCAGCGGTAGACGCCGTAGAACGGGGCTGTGCCGTCCAGGTAGTTGACGCCCCGGTCGTCGGTCCACCGCCCCTCGTGCAGACGGCTGTAGATCATGGCCAGCAACTGAGCCGACCCGTCCACCATGGCGGCGTCCACGACCTGCCCTTTCCCGGTGGCGCGTGCCTGCACGACCGCGCACAGCACACCGAAGGCGAGCAGTGCGCCACCGCCGCCGAAGTCGCCGAGCAGGTTGAGCGGCAGGACCGGCGGGCCGTCGGCCGGTCCGATGGCTCCCAGGGCCCCCGACAGGGCGATGTAGTTGATGTCGTGCCCGGCCCGCGGCGCGAGCGGCCCGTCCTGCCCGAATCCCGTCATCCGTCCGTAGACCAGGCGCGGGTTGCGGTCCAGGCACGGGCCGGGGCCCACGCCGAGCCGTTCGGCCACCCCCGGCCGGAAGCCCTCCAGGAGGACATCGGCATCCGCCACCAGGTCGAGGACGGCGCCGACGCCTTCCGGGTGCTTGAGGTCGATGGCGGCCGAGCGCCGGCCCCGGTGCAGGACGGGATCGGGCTTGCCGGCCACGTCCGACGGGCGCTCGACACGGATCACGTCCGCACCGGCGTCGGCGAGGAGCATCGCACAGAACGGCCCCGGCCCGATGCCCCCGAGCTCGATGACCCGCAGCCCGGTGAGCGGCCCCGGGGCCGCATCGGGTACGGCGCCGTTCGCACGTTCCTGGTCTTGTTCTTCGTTCACCGGCCGCTCACCGGCCTCGCCAGACGGGAGTGCGCTTCTCGGTGAAGGCCGACGCGCCTTCCCGAGCGTCATCCGAGTTGAACACCAGCTCGGTGATCGGTTTCTGACGGTCGAACAGCTCGTCGCGTGGCCAGCCGGGAGACTCCACGAGGATACGTTTGGTGACCCGTACGGCGAGCGGACCGTTGGCGGCGATGGCGGAGGCCAGCAGCCTCGCCTCCTTCAGCGCGCCGCCGGGCGGGGTGAGCCGGTTGACCAGCCCGAAGTGGTAGGCCCGGTCCGCGGTGAGGACATCGCCGGTGAGGGCGAGTTCCATCGCGATTTGGTACGGGATCCGGCCCGGCAGCCGCAGCAGTCCCCCGGCCACCGCCACCAGACCGCGCTTGACCTCGGGCAACCCGAACTTGGCGTCCTCGGCGGCGACGACCAGATCACTCGCGAGTGCGATCTCGCATCCGCCCGCCACGGCGTAGCCCTCGACGGCGGCGATCAGCGGCTTGCGCGGCGGGGTCTCGGTGAGGCCGGCGAAACCGCGCCCCTGCACGTGGGGGCGCTCGCCCCGCAGGAACGCCTTGAGGTCCATGCCCGCGCAGAAGGTGCCGCCCGCGCCGGTGATGATGCCGACCGCGAGGTCGTCGCGCTCGTCCAGCTCGTCCAGCGCGGACGCGATCGCCTCCGCGACGGCTCGGGTGACCGCGTTGCGGGATTCGGGCCGGTTGATGGTGATGACGGCGATGCCGTCGTCGCCGTACTCGACCAGTACTTCGTCTGCCACGGAAGCTCCTTTGCGGTGGCCAAGCGGTGGTCGCGGTTGGGGAGTTGCGGTTGAGCACCGGCCTTCAGCGTGGGGCCAGGCGGATCGCGCCGTCGAGGCGGATGGTCTCTCCGTTGAGCATCGGGTTGTCGATGATGTGCAGGGCGAGTTGTGCGTACTCGTCCGCCGCGCCGAGGCGCGGCGGGTGCGGCACCGCGGCAGCGAGCGCGTCGAGCTTCTCCTTCGGCCTCCTGCCGAGCATCGGTGTGTCGAACAAGCCGGGCGCGATGGTGACGACCCGGATGCTCCTGCTCGCCAGATCCCGGGCCGCGCACAGGGTGAGGCCGACCACTCCGGCTTTCGACGCCGCGTACGGGCTCTGTCCGATCTGCCCCTCGAACGCCGCGACCGAAGCTGTCATGACCACCACTCCACGGTCCCCGTCGAGTGGTTCGTTGCCGGCCATGCGGGCGGCGGCGAGCCGGAGCACGTTGAAGGTGCCGATCAGGTTGACGTCGACCACGGCGCGGAAATGGTCGAGATCACCGGCGGTGCCGTCCTTGTTGACCACGCGGAGCGGACCGCCGCGGCCCGCGCAGTGGACGACCGCGCGCAGCGCTCCTGTCCGCTCGGCGGTGTCGAGGACCGCGGTCATGTCCTCGGTGCTCGTCACGTCGGCGGGGACGAAGACGGCCTCGGGGCCGAGGTCGCGGACGGCGCGGTCGCCGTCCGAGGAGGGCAGGTCCGCGATGGTGACGCGGGCGCCGGCCTTGAGCAGCCGCCGTGCCGTCGCCAGGCCGAGCCCCGACGCGCCGCCGGTCACCACTGCGGATATTCCGCTGGTCTGCATGGACGCTCCAGTCGGTCGAGTCGGTGTCGGATCTGCCGCCGCCGGCGCCGCGAAGGCTCGGCGACTGCCGTCGTACGCCGGGCCGCGGGCCCGGCCGTTGCGGTCGGGACCGCAGCCGAGGAGAGAAGGTACTTGTCGAACGATCGTTAAGTTAGGTCGCCGTCTCACCCACTGTCAATGACCGCGACGAAAGTGCAGACGACCTACCGGGCCGGCGCCTCGCCGTGCCCGACCAGTGCGAACGCGAGCCGCACGTACCGGTCGCACAGCTCCGTCGTCCCGAGGTCGCCGGACGGGTCGTACCACTGGGCGACGGCGTTGCACATGGCCATGACCGCCCGGCGGGCGTCGTCCGGGTGCGGGGTCCGGAAGACTCCGCCGGCCATGCCGTCGTCTATGGCCTTCTGGAAGAGTCCCGATACGGCGTGGCGCCTTTCGATGATGGGGTTGCGGTACTCGGGTTCCAGGTAACGGAGTTCCTGGAGGGTCAGCAGACTCTCCACCCGCCGCCGGACCCGGTAGTCGACCGTCACTCTGACCAGGGCGGCCAGCCGCGCGGCGGGGTCGTCACCGGCCTGGGCCAGTTCCTTCTCGCAGTGACGGAAGTAGTCGTCGAGCGAGTCCTCGATCAGGGCGTGGAAGAGCTCCGCCTTGCCGGAGTAGTAGTAATAGAGGGCGGACAGACTCATGTCGGCCCGCTTGGCGATGTCACGAATGGAGGCGCCGAAGTAGCCGCGCTCCGCGAAGACATCTCGTGCGGCGTCCATGATGGCGTCCCGGCCGTTTCCCCGGGAGCTGGAGGAACCGTTGTCCCCCGCCTTGCCGCTCTTGCCCGCTGCCTTGCCGCTCTTGCCCGCCGCTTTGCCGCTCGTCGTATCCATGGCCCCAGCCTCCCAGAATGAACGAACGATCGACAAAGCCGGCTCTCCTGCCATGCGGAGCCGAGGGCCGGCGCACCGCCACCGCCGGCCCGCCGGGCACAGTCCCCAGTGTCATCCGGCCGACGGAACCTTGTACTCCTTCGCCAGGTCCGATGCGAAGAAGTCACCGCGTGCTTTGACTCCGGCGAAGACACCCTTGTCCACACCCAGCACCTGGGCCTCGCGCGAACTGGGCTCAGCGGGATCGGAGAAGTCCTGAGGCGGGAGCAGGCCGGGTAGCGAGAAGTCGGTGACAGAGCTGCGGGCCTTGAGCACGCCCGCGCGGGTGAGGTCCTCGCAGCTCTTGCCGAGTATCTCGGCGTACAGCTTGGTCATGGCATAGGCGTGGACGACTCCGCTGCTGGCCTCCGGCGCCTTACCGTACTGGTCCGTCCAGGCAGCGGCCAGCTTGCGAGCGGCGGCGTTGTCCGCGCCGAGTGCCCCCAGCCCGGAGAGCCTGGAGTAGTGCTCGGTGAGCGCGGGCGCCGCAGACGTCCTGAGCAGGCTGGTGGCGAAGGTCGACACCCCGCCCATGATCGGCACCTCCATGCCGGCCGACTGCGCCACTGCCGCCACCGAAGCCGCCTGCTTGGGCGTCGAGTCGACCACGATCGCCTTGACCTTCGCCGACTTGAGCGCGTTGACCTGGCTGGTGAGGTCGGTTGCGGTGGGTTCGATCTGCTGGCCGACGATCTTCAACCCCAGCTTCTCCGCAGCGAACTTGCTGCCCCGCAGGCTGTTCTCGCCGATTTCTCCCTGGAGGTAGATATGCCCGACGGAATCGCCGCTGCGCAGTTCACCCTTCCGCACGAGCCAGTCCAGGCCGTTGATCGTCTGGATGTCGTACGTGGCGCCCAGGACGATCAGGTGCTCGTCCCCGAGCAGGGTCGACGCGAACGTGGTCAGGCCGGCGAGTTCGTCCTTCGCCTCGATCTTCTCCCGCAGCGCTGTGACGACCGGTGAGCCGAGGATGTTCAGATAGCCGAGGACCTGCGGATCCATCTCGTCGTACGCGGCGACGGCCTTCTGCGGGTCGTAGCCGTGGTCGCGGGTGACGAGTGCCAGCTTCCGGTCGCAGACACCTCCTGCCGCGTTGATCTCCTTCATGGCGACGTTGCTCGCGTCGAGGATCGTCTTGCCGGTGCCCGCGAACGGGCCCGACAGGTCCATCAGCACCCCGAGCTTGATGGTGGAGTCGCTGACCCCGGGTGCGGCGGCGGTCCCGGCCGTTTCGGCCTTGGTGGAGCAGCCGGCAACCGCCAGCGTGAAGGCCAGGGCCGTGGCCGCCAGCCCGAGTGTGCGCGATTTGTGCATCGGTGTGTCTCCTCGCTGAGAAGCGGATGAGGTGGTTGACAGCACACGTCCGGCAAGGTGGGGGGCGGGTCTGGAGTGTCTGGGGCGACGGACGGCTGGGGAGCCGGGGTTCAGGGAGTGGCGGCCGCGGCCGGGCGGCGGCTTCGTAGAGGTCGAACGGCGCCGGCCAGCGCCGCCAGACCGCCCGGCTGGACGATCACGGCCACGATGACGACCGCGCCGTACACGAACTGGGCCGCTGTCGACGCGTCCAGTCCCTGCCCGCCGGCTCCGGTGACGAACGGCAGGGAATCCGCGTAGCGGGAGAACAGCAGGGGCAGCGTCACGACGAAGACCGCACCGGCGATCGCGCCACCCACGGATCCGAGGCCGCCCAGGATGACCATCACCAGATAGCTGACCGACAGGTGGAGGCTGAAGTAGTCGGGGACGGTGCGCTGGAAGGCCAGTGCCGTGAGCACACCGGCAGCGCCGGCATACATCGACGACAGTACGAAGACGGCTGCCTTGGTGCGTCGTATGTCGACGCCCATGGCGCTCGCGCCGATCTCGCTGTCTTTCATGAGCCTCAGCGCCCTGCCGGGCCGGCCGCGCAGGACGTTGCGGCCGAGCAGCGCCGCCCCGACGGTGACGACGAGGAACAGATACCACTGGCTCTCGGCGGCACCGAACGGAACGCCCAGGACGGTGACGTCCGCCTGGTCGGAGAAGGAGAACCCGCCGATCGACAGCGGCACGACGGTCCTGCCCTCGAAGCCGCCGGTCACCGGCTTCATGTTCTGCAGCAGATGGTGGCCGAGGAACACCAGGCCCAGGGAGGCGATGCCCAGGTAGATGCCGCGCAGGCGGCTGGAGACCGGGCTGAACAGCAGGCCGCAGACGCCCGCCAGCAGGACGGCCAGGACCGCGGCGAGAAGCGGGGGTAGGCCGAGACCGGACACCCCGCCGCCGCTTTCTCCGGCCAGGAAGGCATAGCCGTATGCGCCGACGGCGACGAAGAAGGCGTGTCCCAGGGACAACTGTCCCGCCGCGCCGAGCAGGATGGTGAGGCCGATCGCGCCGACCGCCGCCGCCATCGCGAACAGGCCCATGTTCAGCCAGAACGCGGAGACATACAGGGGCAGCGCCAGGAGGACCACCAGGGCGGCGGTCAGCGCGCACAGGGCCGGCACACGCCCTGCCATGGGGAACCGGGACGTCTCAGGCACGGCTGACCTCCTTCGCGCCGAACAGGCCCGAGGGCCGGCACAGCAGAATGCAGATCATGATCACGTAGGCCACGACGTCCCCCAGCCCTCGCCCGAGGAAGGAGAGAGCGTCCTGGTACTCGGCGACGGTCACCTCGGCGATGCCGATGACCAGGCCGCCCACGATCGCCCCGCCGAGCGAGTCGAGGCCTCCGATGATCGCCGCGGGGAGCGCCTTGATGGCCGCGGTCCCGGTACTCACGGCCACGCCAGGGCTGGGGAACGAAGCGAGACCGATGCCGGCCGCGACGGCGAGGATGCCGGCCGCGATCCAGGCACCTGCCGAGACCCGCTTCAGCCGGACACCGGCGAGCGCCGCGCCCTCGCGGTCCTCGATCGAGGCGCGCATGGCCAGGCCCCAGCCGGTGTGGCGGAGGACCGCGGCGAGACCGGCGATCAGCAGCGGCACGGTGAGGATGGTGATGATCACGGACAAGGGCAGTACCACTGAGCCGAAGTGGACCACGTGTCCGTCCCAGGGAGCGCCAAGTGGCAGCACGCTCTCCCCGATGCGCCAGCTCAGTTCCGCGGTGAGCACCACGTTGACCCCGATGGTGAGGATCGCCAGCGCGTCATGCTTGCGGCCGTCGACCCGGGACAACAGCAGTCGCTCCACCGCCAGTCCCAGCGTCCCGGCCGCGACCAGGCCGAGCGCCACGGCGGCCGCGAAGCCGATGTGCGGGCTGGTCTGCGCCACCACCCACACACCGAAGAGCAGAAACGAGGCGTGTGCGAAGTTCACCGTGCGGGTCGCCTTGAAGACGATGACGAAGCCCAGTGCGATCAGGGCGTACAACAACCCCAAAGACACACCGCTCAACAGGATTTCGACTCCGCGGGTCATCACGACAACCTCTCCGCCACCTGGTCGTTTCCGGATTCCATGGGCGCTCCCAGATAGGCGCTGATCACTTCCGGATGCTGCCTTACGTGTTCCGGCGTGCCGTCCGTGACGACCTTGCCGAAGTCGAGGACGGTGATGCGGTCGGCGATCGACATGACCACTCCCATGTCGTGCTCGACGAACACCACGGTCAGACCGAGCGCGTCACGTGCCGCGGAGACCAGCCGGGCGAGTTCCGCGCTCTCCGCGGTGTTCATCCCGGCGACCGGTTCGTCGAGGATGAGCAACCGCGGCTCCAGGCACAGAGCCCGCGCGAACTCCAGTCGCTTGAGATCCCCGTAGGCGAGGCTCGCCGCCGGGCGGTCCAGAACGCCGGACAAGCCGGCGAACTCCGCGATGTCGCGCACCCGCGCTTCATGGACACGCTGTTCACCGCGGCCCAGTCCCAGTGCCGTCGCGGCGATGCCGGACCGGGTCAGCCGATGCCGGCCGACCATGAGGTTGTCGAGTGTGGACTCGACCGGTGACACGACGATGTTCTGGAAGGTGCGGGCGACTCCCCTGCGTGCCACCCGGTCCGGACGCAGGCCCGTCACCTCCCGACCGTCCACCATGATGCGGCCCGAGGCGACACGGTAGATCCCCGACAGTGCATTGAGCAGCGTTGTCTTGCCGGCACCGTTGGGACCGATGACGGCATGGATCGTTCCGGGCCGCACGGTGAATGACACACCGTCAAGGGCGCGCAGGCCGCTGAACACCACGCTCACGTCCTCGACACGCAGTTCCGCTGCCGTTTGCGTTTGAGTCGTCGTCATCCGGACCACCTGCTCAGCGTCGGCGTGTTTCCGGTTCCGGGCCCGGGCCGCGGGGCGGATCCGCCGGCGCCCTGGCCGGCGTCCGCGTCCGCGCCCAGGTAGAGGCGGCGCACGTCGTCGCTCTGCGCCAGCTCGTCCGTCGGTCCGCTCAGCACGATCCGGCCGAGGTCGAGCACACAGGCCGAGTCGGCGACCGAAAGCGCCATCGCCGCGTTCTGCTCCACCAGCAGGACCGGGACCCCTTCCCGGCTGATCTCGCGGATGGTCTCGCCCACGAGATGCACCAGCCGCGGCGCGAGGCCGAGGGACGGCTCGTCGAGAAGCAGGAGTCTCGGTTGCGCCATCAACGCCCGTGCGATGGCGAGCATTTGCTGCTCGCCGCCGGACAGCGTCCCGCCACGGGCGCGTCGCCGCTCGGCGAGCTGCGGGAAGAGTTCGTACATCCGACGGCGTGTGCGCTCACGCACCGCCGACGACCGCACGGTGAGCGCACCGGCGTTCAGATTTTCCTCCACCGTCAGACCGGCGAAGATGTGCCGTCCTTCCGGTACCTGTACGAGCCCGTGCACCACGGTGCGGGCCGTGTCCGCACCGGTGATCCGTTCGCCACGGAACCGGACGGAGCCTTCGGTGACTCCGCCGCCGTACAGGCCGAGCGTGCCGGAGACGGCGCGCATGAGCGTCGTCTTGCCGGCGCCGTTGCTGCCGAGGAGCGCGACGACGCCGCTGCCGCCGACGTCCAGGGACACCCCCCGCAGAACGGGTGCGCGAGCGCCGTACCGGACGACGAGTCCATCGATTTCGAGCACTTCGGCCTCCCTTGCCGCCCTGAAGCGACGCCAAGCGTCACTCATCGATCGTTCGTTAAGGCCAGCGTGAACGTAGGGTGAGCCACGTCACTCGGTCAAGGTCCCTGCACATGATCGCTTGCAGGGAGGCGGAGTTGAAGGGCTACGAGCCCGCCGGTTCCGCCTGGACAGGAAGGCCGGTACGCTGTTAAACGATCGTTCGATAAAATCTCAGTCGATCAGAAGACGAGGGGCCTTCGCATGCGTATCGGTATGACACTGGATTACAGCGGCGACTTCATCGAATCGGTCGATGCCGTAAGGGATTTCGAGACGGCAGGGGTCGAGATCGCCTTCGTGCCGGAGGCCTACTCGTTCGACGCCGTCAGCCGACTGGGCTACCTCGCGGCTCGTACCGAACGCCTGGAGATCGCCTCCGGGATCCTCCCGGTCTTCACCCGTACGCCGTCGCTCCTGGCGATGACCGCCGCCGGTCTGGACGATCTCTCCGGCGGCCGGTTCACCCTGGGCCTCGGAGCGTCGGGACCGCAGGTGATCGAGGGCTTCCACGGGGTGCCGTACGACGCGCCACTCAGCCGCACCCGCGAGGTGGTGGAGATCTGCCGTCAGGTGTGGCGGGGCGAACCGGTGGTGCACCCGGGGCCGAAGTACCCGCTTCCGCTTCCCGCCGAGCGGGGCACCGGGCTCGGCAAGCCCCTGAAACTCCTCAACAAGCCGGTCCGCTCCCGCATCCCCATCACCCTGGCCGCGATCGGACCGAAGAACGTCGAGCTGACGGCCGAACTCGCCGAGGGCTGGCTGCCCGTGTTCTTCCATCCCGGAAAGGCCGCCGAGGTGTGGGGAGCGGCACTGACCGCGGGGATGGCCCGGCGCGATCCGGCACTGGGCACGCTCGACATCACGGTGACGGCGCCTCTGGCCGTCGGCGACGACGTGGAACACCTGTTGGACCGTGCTCGGCCACAACTGGCCCTCTACATCGGGGGGATGGGCGCGAGGAACAAGAACTTCTACGCCCGGCTCGCCGGTCGATACGGCTACGAACGGGAGGCGGCGCACATCCAGGACCTGTACTTGTCAGGAAAGAAGCAGGAGGCCGAAGCCGCCGTTCCCGAGGGACTGTTGAAGGCCATATCCCTCGTGGGGACGAAGGAACAGATCGCCGGACAGCTCGATGCCTTTGCTGCCGCCGGAGTGACGACCCTGTGCGTGAAGCCGCTGGCCGGCACGCACAGGGAACGCCTCCACGCCGTCGAGCGACTGCGCGACATGCTGGGCTGACGCCACGCGCGCGGCACGATGCGGGCGAGGCTCCCTCAGCTGGGAAGGTCTGGTGGTTCACCCTCCGGGGAAACTTCACGCTGATCTCGCCTTCCAGGGCGGACTCAAGGATCCTCTTTGTCAGCTGCTGCAGCAGCCCGCCCTCGCCGGTCAGCTGGATCCCGTCGGCCTTCGCCTGGTCCACCAACTGACCGATCAACTGGTCATCGCGGTGATGGTGAACTCATGCCCGTGCAGGCAGCGAACCTCTTTCGCCGGATACCCGTCAGGGGATGCGGCGTCGGCCAGGATTCGGAGATCGGTCTCGATGGCGTAGGTAGCGAACGACGCACGGGCGGCTTCCTCCCACCGCTTCCGCGCGCAGTGCTGGCACTCCTCCAGTGCCATGGGGAAAGCCCTCAGGGGCGCCATTTCCGTCGCCATGAGGAACGCGCCCCCCGCGGGTGCCCGGACGATCGTGCTGCCGAGCTTGGGGTGCAGCGCGGTCACGGGGGTTACCTGAGTCGAATGTCCCGCGTCGCACGACAGCGTCACCTGGTCCAGGATGCCGCTCAGCTTGCTCCGTACCGTCCAGCCCAGTTCGTAGGCCCGCGTGGCGAAGAGCGCCATGACGGCCGCCTCGGCACGGGCAAGCAGCCGGGCAGAGCGCAGCGCGTCCTCCGGCGAAGGCGCGGCGGTCCGTGTGTCGCCGCTCATGTCGTCCTCCATCTCAACAGGCGCCGGCTGCGCGAGCGCTTGGACGAGGCTGAGAGTCGCATGGCGCACTGACAACGGGCCCAGGTGCTCGCCCGGTTGGTGGACGCGGCCGACGTACGGACCGCGTGGAGGAGCTCACCCTGGATCGACAATAGGCTGTGGTCGACCTCCTCGCCGGATCGTTCGATTACTCGCGACCGTCCGTTCGAAGCGGCGCTTCAGGTGGTGCGTCCGCACGGTTTGGTGGGGATGGTGGCCAGGTCACGGACGTCGTGGATGAGTGGGACCTTGGGGAGGGGAATGGCTCCGAGGTCGGGATCGTGGCGCTCGGTGATGTGGTCGCTGATGCGGCGGAGGAAGTCGTTGGGGAGGACGGGGGCAGCAGAGCGATCACCGAGGAACTCGTCGGGGCAAAGCCGTGGAGGGCGAGCTGGCGGCGCCAGTGGTCGGCGTCGTAGGACTCGCCGCGCTGGGCGTGGTCGAGGAAGAGGCAGTACTCGGCGGCATCGTCTCCGGCGCCGGCGGCGAACTGCCACCAAAACCGTGCCCCGTCGGCGTGGCCGCTGAGATGCAGCAGGCAGGCGAACGTGCGGGCGCCGGCCCGGTGGGCGAAATGGCGGTCGGAACCCCTTCGGACCGAAGCGTCCGTTGCGCCAGGCCCGCCCGGTGCGCTCGTTGACTCCAACGACCTCGCACGCTTCCCGATTGCTCATCCCCTGCGACACTAGCCGCAAGTATGTCTCTCGTTCTTGCCGGAGCTTGACCGGGCCCTGATGCTTTCGCCTCGGTCGAATCTGGAAGTCCATCGCACCCCTTGAGCTGGGGTGTTGCGACGACCACTAGAACTCAAGCCCCCGGCCGGGGCTTCGTCGTGTCACAACCCGGCCACAGCGGCCACACGGAACTCCCAAACGGCACATGATGCGCTGTCAGCACACACGCCCTTGGGGGGACCATGCGCATCCGTACAGCCACGGCCATCGCCGTACTACTCCTCGCCCCGCTCACCGCCTGCAGCAGCAGCGACAGCGACAGCGACGACACCAAAGCCGACCCCAGCGCCTGCAAAGCAGCCATGACCAAGCAGATGAAGGACGCCATCGAAAACGGCGCCACGAGCGACAAGCGGCCCGCCGAGTGCGTCGGCGTCGACGACAAGACCGTGCAGCAGTACGTCGGCGAGATCACCAAAGACCAGCTCGGCGCCGCCGTCGACGAGGAGCTGGACAAGCTGGAGAGCCCCCAGCCGTAAGGAGATGGCGCCCGTGGCTGGCATACGCAACGGGCGGACCTCACGAGTGGCTACGTTCAGGGCGTAGCCACCAACTGCCCCAGATCCAGGTCAGAACAGGCTGCACCACGCTTCCGAGGGCAGCCGCCAGGGCAATGGTCACCGTCACTGATTGAGCGGCACGGCCGCTGAGCGGTCGGCGACCAGGGTGAGCGCGCGGTGGTCGGCGATGCCGCTGGGCTTGTCGGCGAGCGCGCCGTGCAGGGCGAGGGCGGCTTCCAGTTCGGCGCAGGCTCGGTCGTACTGGCTGTCGCAGAGCGCGAGGATGTCCAACTCGTGGTGAAAGTAAGCCTGTTCGGAAGGTTCACCGGCTAGCCGGGCGGCATCGACACCGGAACGCAGCAGCTGCTTCCAAGCGCTCCAGTGTCGGCCCGCGGCGAACGAGGTAGCCGCGGTGCGGGCTAGTTGTACGGCGATGCTCTGCTCACCTGGAGCCAAGGTCGTGACCTTTGGCGCGAGCACGCTCAGCGTGGCGAGCACGGCCTCGGCTTCGGCGCAGACCCGCTCTGGGGCCAAGGATGGACGGGCGGTCCACCATGCGTAGTGCTCAGCGACGGCGGTCGCCCGATGGATCATGACGAACCCCGACGACCTCCCGGACGAGGACGCCCTGGCCCTCAAAGAGATCCGTGCCGGTTGTCCCGAACTCGATGCGACGACCCGACACGTCCGCGACTTCGCAGCGATGGTGCGCGACCTGAGCGGCGACCAGCTCCCCCGCGTGGATGGAGCGCGTCGAGGTCGAGCACGACGACCTGCCCGCCCTCCACTCCCTGGTCAACGGCCTGCGCCAGGACCAGGCCGCCGTCATCGCCGGCCTGTCCAGCTCCTGGAGCTCCGGCCAGGTCGAGGGGCAGAACACGTGAGTCAAACGGATCAAAGGGTTGGGTACGGCCGGGCCAACTTCGACCTGCTTCACACCCGCGTCCTGCACAGATCATGACCCGCCCGATCACAAGATCAGCAACAGAGCCGAATTACGTGATCGTTCACAATAGTGACGGCGGCCGGGTCCAAGGGTCTCTCCTGGTGGAGGCTCCGGTCCGCTCCGCTCAAGGTCGTGGCACTGTGCGTGATCGCCTCGGACCAGAAGAGCAACTCATCCCTGGATTCATTGGTCTGAGGTATGGGACCGGTCGTCGGAGCGGACAGCCAGCGTCGGCGGCAGGAGAGCTTGTACCCCGGAGGGGAAACAATGGGTTGGTTCTGGAAGGAAGAGAAAAGCGAGGCAGAGGATGCCTGGGACGATTTCGTCCGGGCGAACGACACGTACAGCGAGGCCAAGCGGATGCTGTTCGAGACCGACCCCCTGCCAGCCGTGCGGAACGCGCTCAACGACGGAGGCGACCTGTTTGCCGCCCTGCAGCTGCTCAAGGACGTGGGCTGGAACCGCCCGGAGTTGGTACAAGCCGTCGTGCCCGAGCTCTACTCCTGCTCCCTGAGCCTGGGACGGCCCGGCATCTTCGCCCGGCTCGTGCTGCGCAGGCTGAGCGGCTCCGGACACACATACGCCGAGGCCCTGCACACCGAGCTGGTCCCTCTGACGGCCGCAACGCTGCGCGAGGAGGCGACCGACGAGTTTTCCATGCGGGCCCTGGCGTTTCTGCTGGACGATGTCGGTGCGCTCGACCTGCTGGGACAGTGGCGTGAGGCGGCCCGCGCATCCCCGGACGTGGGCGTGCGGGAACTCGCCGAGGAGTACGGGGAGGACGAGTACCCCGAGCCCCCGGCGCCCCCCGCCGCGCCTCTGTAAGGGGCCGGGTAGCGGTGAGGGGATACGCCCTTTGATTTGGCCGACGCCATGCGACCGTCCAGGCCAGCCTCAGGGCCTGCAACTTCGGGTTGAATCGCGCTCACTGGCAGATCGTGCTCAGGCCCGGAGTTGTGGTGTGGCTGAGGATCACGGACTTTCGGTGAGGGTGCGCAGGCTGTCGGCCACTTCTGTCCCTGAGGGCGCGTGTTCCGGATCCACCAGCCACTGCAGCATCAGTCCGCCGAGCAGGGCCAGTGGCACCGATCCGCCCAGTCCCTCGCGGGCTTGTTGTTGGCCCTTGGCGAGGTGCTCGCGCACCACGTCCGACCGCTGCGCCTGTACGACGGCCTCCAGTTGGGCCACCCACAGCGCGCGGTGGGTGGTGAAACTGTCGATCAGTGCCTGCCAGCGCGCCGGACCATCCAGTGCGCCGTGCCCTTCCAGCGCGCCGTCGAGCTCGTCGACCGCGTCCACCAGCGCCTGGGTCAGCAGCGCCTCGCGTGAACCGAAGTGGTAGCCGATGGCGGCGTGGCTGACGCCGGCCGCCGCGGCGATGTCCCGCACCGTGGTGTGGGCCCAACCGCGTTCGACCAGGCACTGCTTGGCGCCGGCGAGCAGGTCCTCCTTGTTTCCCATGACGTGAGCATAGCGCAGACTTGCCCATATGGTTCATCCAAATGGATTGCCCAAATGGTCAAACTCTGGCTAGGGTCCTTCACATGACCGACACCAAGGTTCTGATCTCGGGCGCCGGCGTCGCCGGTGCGGCCCTCGCCCACTTCCTGCACCGCGACGGCTTCGATGTGACCGTCGTGGAGCGCGCCCCCGGCCTGCGCGACAGCGGCTACGCGGTGGACTTCCGCGGCGCCGCATTCGACGTCCTGACCGAGATGGGTGTCCTCGACGAGGTGCGCAGGCACGACACGAAGATGCGCGGCACCGCGCTGGTCAACGCGGAGGGCATCGAGGTCGGACGGCTGCCGGCCGAAGCGTTCGCGGGTGAACTGGAGATACCCAAGCCGGAGTTGACGCGGATTCTGTACCGCCTCACCGAGCCTGACATCACCTACGTCTTCGACGACTCGATCACCGCACTCACCCAGCACCCGGACCGCATCACCGTCGAGTTCGCGTGCGGCGCGCCCCGCGACGTCGACCTGGTGGTCGGCGCGGACGGGCTGTTCTCCACGGTACGGCGACTGGCGTTCGGCCCCCACGAGGGGATCCTGCAGCACCTGGGCATGTCAGGCGTCGGACTCACCACCGGTAACATCCTCGGCCTCGACCACAGCGGGGTGCTCCAGCAGGGCGACGGCACGGCCCTCTACGCCTTCAGCGCCACGGACGCCGATCGGATGTCGGTGAGCCTGTCCTTCGCCACCGCCGCACCGACCCTGGACCGGTGCCCGCGCTCCGAGCAGGAGCGGGCAGTGCGGGCCGCGTTCGCCGACCACGGCTGGGTGGTGCCACAGCTGCTGGACGCGATGTCGGCCGCGGACGACTTCTACTTCTCCTCCTCCAGCCAGGTCCACCTGAACGCCTGGTCGAACGGACGGGTCGTGCTGGTCGGCGACGCCGGATACTGCGCCGCACCGACCGCGGGCATGGGCACCTCCCAGGCGCTGATCGGCGCCCGGACGCTCGCGCGGCACCTGGCCTCCGCGGGCGTTGACCACGCCTCCGCATTCGCCGCCTACGAGGCCGAGCTGCGGCCCTACGCCGCAGACAACCAGCGGATCGGACGGGAAGGCGCTGCAGCCTTCGGCGCCCGCACTTAAGAGGTCGTTTTCTCCCGATGTTTCATCCTGTAATTGGTGTTTGATCCCGAGATATCGAGTCGTGCCAGGAGATGGTGGCTTCGCCGGTGAGGCGGCGGGCCATCAGGTCGGTCATGAGGCCCTCCAGGACGCCGCTGAGCGCATCGAGGACGGTGAGCTGCCCCGAGATCACCGCGCCGCTGTACGAGACCGCGCCGCCCAAGCGTCAGCCCCAGGGCCTCCGGGCGATTCGGGCTGCCGGACAGGCGCCGGCCTTTCAGATTTGAGCCGTCCGCCCGCCGGGCTCACGCGTGTGTCCACTTCCGCAGGAGGGCTTCGCGCTCGGGCGGTTTCGGTGTGCCACCGCCATGGTCCCGGCCCCAGGCCGTGAGGGCCCGAGGGTCTGCCGTGCCCTCCCGGAAGCAGGCCAGGAGGTGCTGGGACAGGGCGATCTCCCGGGAGGTGTAGCCCTTGGTCGCCGCCGGCACCTGCACCTCCTCCGTACCGACCTCCGTCTCTAGGACCAGGAACATCTGTGGCGGCTCCTCGCCGCCGTAGCTGGAGCCCAGCGTGCCCACCGCTT
Organism: Streptomyces yerevanensis; assembly: GCF_000716805.1. Taxonomy (NCBI): domain Bacteria; kingdom Bacillati; phylum Actinomycetota; class Actinomycetes; order Kitasatosporales; family Streptomycetaceae; genus Streptomyces; species Streptomyces yerevanensis. Next base: position 25,934 of record NZ_JNWJ01000081.1, read on the forward strand.
CCAGCGCCCCCGCCGCGACCACCGCTTCCAGCACCGCCGCCAGGAATCGGCCTCCGCTCCTTGCGCCGCTCCCGACGGGCACGGCCTCCACGCCCGCGGAGCGCAGGATCGACCACGGCCACGCCCGGATGCCGTCCGGGCCCCGTGCCTGTACCCCTTCGGAGGTGATGCGGACGCACTGCCCCTCCGCGTCCGGCGGGGAACCCACGTACACGGAGCCCTCGGTGATCCAGAACAGTCCTACCATCGCCACGGCTGACTCCTGATGTGCATGCCCGTCCGTCTCGAGCTCCTGCGGTCGTTCCCGGCGCCCTGCTGCGCCTGGTTCCAGTAAGCCCCAACATGCCCAGCGGAGCATGACCCTGCATCTCGGGGCTTGACCGTCCGCGGGACGAGCGCCTTCGTCCGCTGCTTGCGCTGGAGCCGGCCCCTCGGCCGGTGGCGGGCACCGACCCGCAGGAGCGTCGGGAGTACAGATCGACCTTGGACTCGGCAGCACCCGAGCCGGCGCTGTCACGTTGGTTGACCGGGTGGGACGATCTTAGGGTTGATCATGCCGGGGGGGTGTTTATGGTGAGCGGGTCGCCGTCGTGCAAGGGGCACCGGTACCCGGTCGAGGTCATCCCCCACCGTGTGTGGCTGTACCACCGCTTCCCGCTCAGCCTCCGCGAGGTCGAGGAGCTCATGCTGGAGCACGGCGTGTGCGTCTCCTGCGAGACCATCCGGCAGTGGTGTCTGAAGTTCGGGCAGCAGTACGCCAACACGCTGCGCCGCCGACAGCCCCGGCGCGGCGACAAGTGGCACCTGGACGAAGTCTTCATCAAGATCAACGGGCAGAGCCGCTGCCTGTGGCGGGCCGTCGACCGGGACGGGATGGTGCTGGACATCCTCGTGCAGAACCGCCGCGACAAGGCCGCGGCCAGGCGCTTCTTTCGTCGCCTTCTCAAGAAGATGGGTGCGGTGCCGCGGGTGATCGTCACGGACAGGCTCCGCTCCTACGGCGCCGCTCACCGCAAGGTCATGCCTTTGGTGGAGCACCGGCAGTCGAGGTACCTGAACAACCGGGCCGAGAACAGCCACCAACCGACCCGGCAGCGCGAACGCGCGATGAAAGGCTTCCGCAGCACCGGCGGAGCCCAGCGGTTCCTGTCCGCGTTCAGCGGCATCTCGCCCCACTTCCGCCCCCGCCGCCATCTGATGACCGCTCCCGACCACCGGGCCGAGATGACCGTCCGCTTCGCGACCTGGGACCAGGTAACCGGAGTCACCGGCCAGCCCGCTGCGGCCTGAGCACATAGCCGCAACCCGGCCCCACCACACCCCGACACACCTTCACCCGACGACGCACTCGATAAGTTGACAGCGCCCACTTGGGTGCTCGCGCGGGTCGGGGGCGTAGCTCGGCTCGCTGTTGTTGGCGAAGAACAGTAGATGCCCGTCCTCCGGCAGCTGGATGTCCAGGTCGCCGACCGGAACCGCGGCACAGTCGACCGACGCGATGAAAGCCGGGAAGCCGGACCATTCAACGTCCGGGGGAAGCTGGGGATGGCCTCCGTACTGTCCGACGGCGGGAGCATCGGAGTCGTCCAACGACCGCAACTCTAAGACCGTGTCCTATGTGGTCCGCTCTGGAAGTCCTTCGGGGGTTGACGCGAGGTCAGGCGGTGCGCGGAGTGCGGATCGCAGGTTCGGTCCGGCGAGGAAGAGGCCGCAGGTGCAGTCCGGGCACCTGAACAAATAATCGGTTGCCGGTTGGCGATGGTGGTGGATGCAATGTCCGGCATGATCACCCAGGTTCGCCCGCCCCGGCGAGATGAGATGAACGCGTACTACCGGGCCTTGCCGCTCTGCGATCCGGACAAGCCGCAACCGAATCGTCACGCGGGGGACGCCAACGCATGAATACGCCACCATCGCCGCCTGGAGCGGAGCAGACTGACGGGTCATCCGTCCGGATCGGCGCTCTCGTTCCGCTGACTCGGCCCGGCTGGGTCGAGGCAGGCCAACACTTGCTCGCTGGACTTGAGCTGGCCGTTCGCGAAGTCAATGACGCCGGCGGGATCGCCGGAAGACCACTCGAGCTGGTGGTCCGAGACACCGCGGCTGATCCACAGAGGGCCGCAGCGGCCGTGGATGAATTGGCTCGCCTGGGCGTGGCTGCCTTGGCGGGGGAGTATCACAGCATCGTCGCTCGCGCGGCTGCTGCCAGGGCCGACGCCCTCGGCCTGCCGTTCCTCTGCTCGTCAGCGGTTCTCGACGCGCTCACCGAACAGCCGACGGAATGGGTCGCGCGCCTCGCCCCGGCGCAGTCCCGCGGCTGGCAGGTCTACGCGGACTTCCTCCTCGGTGTGGGCCACAGTCGTATCGCCGTAGCAGCCCAGCCGAGTGTTTACTGGGCATCCGGGACCCGCATTCTGCGGGACTACCTCGCTCCACGCGGCGGCACCGTCATCGAACTCGACATGAGCGCGCTCACCCCCACGGCGGTGTGCGACGAACTCGTCGACCATCGCGCGACAGCCCTCCTTCTTCTGGTCGGCCACCCGGAGCCGGCAGTGTCGATCGTCAAGCCTGTCCGCCGCGACCAGCGCCTGGCCGAGATCATGATTGGTGCTCCGGCAGGGCAACCTGAGTTCGCCGAGTGGGCGGCGCTGCTGGGCGACGACGGCGCCGCGATCCCGTTCTTGCGCTACCTGCCCGAGCGCCTCGGCTCACTCGGTGCACGAGTCGAGACGGCCCTGCGCGAGCGGCTGGCCGAAGCGCCCTCCTTCGTCGCCTTCGAGGGCTACGACACGGTCGCCGTCCTCGCCGATGTGCTGCGTTCTCACGGCGCGGACCGGGCGCGCATTGCCGAATCCTGGCCGCGCGTTGCCGTCGAAGGCACCCGTGGTCAGATCCAGTTCTCCCGCACGCCAGGCATCAGCGTCTGGCAATGGGCTGGGACGCCAATCCAAGTCGTTGATCGAGATCCAGCGCAACCCGATCGCTTTCGGATCCTTCACACCAGCTGAGCTTGTTTTTTAACCTCGATCGGCGGCGGTCAGGTTGTGTTCCCAGGTGAATAGGTCGTAGGTCCGGCCCTTGTCGGTGACGGTCTCGGGGGCCGAGCTGGACGGGTGGAAGCCGGCCGATCGTGCGACGGCGATGCTGGGCTGGTTGTCAGGTTCGATCTCAAGGATCACCTTCGGCAGGGCGAGGGTGGTGTGCGCGAACTCGGTCATCGTTCGAAGAGCGCGTACTGCCAGCCGTTGCCCCCGGTGGGCGGCGCCGACGATGTAGCCGATGCTGCCAGTGGCACGGTTGAGCAGGACTTCTCCCAGTACCTGGTGCCCATCGGTGGTGATGGCCAGGTGGATCCGGTCGTTGTCCCGTCGGGCCCGTTCTGTGCTGTGCAGGTATCGCAGTGCGGCGGCCTGGCCGAACGGTGACTCCAACGGGGTCCGGTATGCAACATCGGGGTCGTCGAACAGTTCTTGCATGACGGCGAGGTCACCGCTCGTCCATGCACGAAGCACAAGGCCGTGGGCGGCGAGCTGGAGGGGATGCGTGTCCATGACGACGTCATTCTGCCCTGAGGCCGCCCTTGCGGTTGGGCCTCGAACAATGCGCCGAGCATGATCGCCCGTACGGGGATTTCCCGGACGTGAACACGGCCTTCGACTGACCCTGTGCTCCGACCAAAGACGCACCTGACCAGCACGAAGGCCGTGGGGGAATGAGTCTGCTGCATCACGATGCCCGGCGGGAAGCGTTCGACTTCGCGTCACACTTCCGGGAGGACTTCTACGCGTGTCTGACCCGGCGCGGTGACACGCTGTTCGAGCTCACGGACGCGATGCTCTGCGAGAACGGGCCGGTGACCTCGCCGGTCGACCTGACACTGCTGGCCGAACACCGCCGTGGGCACGGCGCGTTGTACGACGCCTTGAACCACGGCCGTATCGACGTGGACGGGCTTCGCCGCGCCCTGGCCGTGCTGCCGCAGCCCAAGGCCGCCGACAACCGGCTCGTCCTCGCGGTTGACGTGAGCAACTGGCTGCGCCCGGACGCGCCGACCAGCCCTGACCGCTTGTTCTGCCATGTCTACGGGCGCAGCGGACGCTCCAGCGACCAGTTCATCCCCGGCTGGCCCTACTCGTTCGTCGCTGCGCTGGAATCGGGCCGCACCTCCTGGTGCCAGATCCTGGACGCCCTGCGGCTGGGGCCAACCGACGACGTCGCCGAGGTCACCGCCGACCAGGTCCGCCGGGTGGTCGAGGACCTCATCGACATGGGCCGTTGGCACGTCGGTGACCGCGACATCCTGGTCGTCTTCGACGCCGGCTACGACGCTCCGCCCCTGGCCTACCTGCTGGAAGGACTGCTGGTGGAGGTCCTCGGACGGATGCGCACGGACCGCGTGATGCGCAAGCCAGTCCCAATGCCGTGGATCTCCCCGCCACAAGGCGGACGACCGCCGAAGCACGGCAAGGAGTTCCGCTTCGCCAAGCCCGACACCTGGGGCGAGCCTGACGCCGCGACCGAGCAGGTCACCGACCGCTATGGCACCGCTCGCGCGATGGCCTGGGACCGTATCCATCCTCGTCTGACCACCCGATCGGCGTGGATCGACCACACCGGCGAACTCCCCGTCATCGAAGGCACGTTGATCCGTCTTCAGGTCGACCGCCTGCCCGGCGGCCACGATCCACTCCCCGTCTGGCTGTGGACGTCGGCCACCGGCCTGTCGGGCGAGGAGGTCGACCTGCGCTGGCAGGCGTTCCTGCGCAGATTCGATCTTGAGCACACCTTCCGGATGATCAATCAGACGCTGGGCTGGACCCGCCCGAAGCTCCGCACGCCCGAGGCGGCGGACCGGTGGACCTGGCTGGTCGTCGCCGCCCACACCCAACTCCGCCTCGCCCGCCCGCTGGCCGCCGACCTCCGCCGCCCTTGGGAGAAGCCGGCCGAGCCCGGCCGGCTCACCCCCGCCCGGGTCCGCCGGGGGTTCAGAAACCTCCGCCCGAACTTGCCCGGCCCGTGCGCCGAAACCCAACCGGCCCGGTCCCGGGAGACCGCTCGGCTCGAAGAACCGACATCCTGCCACCCGCTACGACGTGGGCAAAACAGTCAGGCACCCACGCGACCGCCACCACCATGAGCGCCAAGACCGCGCACGCTGTCTAAAGCGAGGCGTTGCCTGCCCGGCAGCCACGAGGTGTCGCGGTCCGG
>NZ_JNWJ01000082.1:0-28301 GCF_000716805.1 Streptomyces yerevanensis
ACCGACTGGACGTCCATCGACGTGATCGACTCGGCGGCCTCCTCCACCAGTACACACACGCCGCCTGACCGGCACGGACGTAATAATCGGCACCCGCAGCTCAGTTCGGCGTGATCACAAGTGGGCCACATGCTTCTCGCTGCTGACGGCTAGGGCAGACCCACCAGCCCCCAACCGCGGCGGGCAGCCTCCGTGGTCACGTCGCCCCATTCACGCAGAAGGGCGGTGAAGTCCTCGAAGGTGTCCGGGCGGCCTGCCCAGCTCTCGCACTCGGTGGCGAACGGCTCGCGCAACTCCTCGAGGTGGGACTCCACTCGCTCCCAGGCACGGGCCTTGCCGGGTACTGCCTCAGGCGGGCACACCAGAAGGACGCACCGGAGCCCGCGGTCGGTGGCCGGCGGGAAGAACCCTCCACCGCCAGTCAGCGCAGGATCGTCGGCCGGGTCCGCATCCCAGATCAGACCGACGAGAAAGGTGTCCATCGCCTCGCGCACGGATGCGTCGACGAGAAGCCGTATGTCGGCCCATGCATCGCCCGCACGGGCATGCGGGCTATAGGCGCCGGTGGTGGTGAAGAAGTCGTACTCAGCGCACCATGCAGACCCCCGATTCGGGGGCCACAGCCAGCCGCCAGCCAGTCCGTACCTCTGGTACTCGTCGTCGAGCTCCGGTGGCCAGGTCGTGTCGTCCAGTGCTTGGACCCGGTTCTCGACGGGGATGGCGCTCAACTGCTCCCAGTCCGCCATGAACAGTGTGAGATCCAGACCCATAGCGGCAGCATAGGCAGGCCACGCGCAGCAGGCCGATGCGGGCCAGCACTCCCGCCGCAGATCAGCGGCATGCCGGGAGTGCCTCCTCATCGACGACCACACCAAACACCCGCACGACGCGTTCACCTGAGGTGTTCGCTGCCGCCAGGTCGCTCGTCCGACGCACCACGGGACTCCACGTACGGCGCGGCGGCACGTGCGACGACGGCTGACCACGCTCTATCCGCCCGGCCGTCTGTCTCCGTAGCCTGCCCAGATGCAGTGGACGCCCCTGGTGGCCGCGCTCGTCGGCGCGGTCATCGCCATGACTTCCACGGTCGTTGCAGAAGCGCGCAAGGATCGCCGAGAAACACAAGGCGAATGGAGGCGAATCAAGCACGAGCTGTACGGCGGATATCTGGCGACACTGGCCCAGGTGCGCAGCGAGCTGCAGCTGATCATCCTTGACCGCGACATGCCGGATACCGAACGTCCAGCTGCAGCACTGCGCACCTTCGCCCGCTGCTACGAGCTGCGCTACCAGCTTGAAGTTCTCGCCCCGAGCGCCGTCGTCGAGCCGGCCCTGACGTACTTCCGTGCCGTGCGCAGCCTTCGGGACGCAGCCGCGGCCGGTGCGGACAGCCAGGCGGAAGGCATGGAGGATCTCTTCGACGACGTGCTCTCCACTCTTGCTGAGGTCCGGAATGCCATGCGGAAGGACATGGGCACGGACGCTTGGGCAGCGGCGACCCGCCGTGTCGGCTGACGCACTCGCGGGCTGCGGACGATGTTCTCCAGTCTGGAACACACGTCAGCCCCACTGCTCTTACTGATCGTTTCAGAATGCCGTCCTGCGGAGACACTGGAGGCCCCATGGAACAATCCCTCTAATCACGGGCCCAGGGGGATGACACCGTATGGAACGGGTTGAGGCTGCGCGAGACCTCGTACTCGGTTACGTCCGCGCTCTGAATGCGATTGATGAGGCCATGAGGGTGGCGCTCCCCTCGCTCGAGCGGCTGGTGGACGTCGTCGGCCTGGCCCGTTCGCGCCGGATCAGCCGGAGTGATCACATCGGCACCTACTTCTACAAGGCCCATGGGGCAGGGTGCCGCTTCGTCAGCGACAACGGCACTGAGGTCGATGTGGACTTCGCAGCCGACGGGAATGAAGTCTTCGACCTCTGGCGGCTGCGCAGGTATGGACTGAGCCTGCCGGAGCCTGTTGACGTCACGGATCAGGACATGCGGTCCGCAGTGCAGTCGCTGCAACCGCTTCTGACCGAGGTGCGGCCGGGGTGGTACAGCGTAGCCAACTGATCGTTTCAGGATGAAGTTCGCAGGCGGCGGAGGCATATGAGGCTGCAGACCAGTTCGAGCAGGCCCTGGTGGAGATCGGCGCGTCGCTCGTAGCGGGTGCGGAGTCGTTTGAACTGGTGCAGCCAGGCGAAGGCGCGCTCGACCACCCAGCGCACCTTGCCCAGCCCGAAGCCGTGGGCGACGCCGCGTCGGGCGATCAGGGGTTTGATGCCGCGCTTGCGCAGCAGGCGGCGGTACTTGTCGAAGTCATAGCCCCGGTCGGCGTACAGACGCCGGGGTTTGCGCCGGGGGCGCCCCCGAGTTCGAGGCCGCCGAGTTATTCGCGCAAGGTGTGCCGCCGCCGCAGGTCGCGCGGCGGTTACGGGTCTCGCGAAAGTCCGCCTATGCCTGGCATGCCCGCTGGCGGGAGGGCGATGTGGAGTCGCTGCGGTCCAAGGGACCGTCGGGGCAGCCCTCCCGGATGAAGCCCGGCTGGCGCACGTGGCTGGCCGTCGAGTTGGAGAAACGAACCTGCTCGGAGGCTCTCCTCAACTTGCTCAACACTGCGGACGACCCCTTCTGGCCTCCGCACAACAGCAGGCGGATACCCCTGTACGGACGCTGCTCAGGCCACACGTCTTTTGCGGACTCGCGGATTGCGGTCAGGTACGGAGCTGTGTGCACCGTGAGACTGCGGTGCTGCTGTCGTGGTGGCGTGGTACAGATGGCTGCGTCCGACTTCATCTGGACACGCGTCACAAGCAGCGAGCGACGCCTCGCTCCACACACCGTGCAGGCCGAGAGGGGCGGGAGAGCGTCCTGGACCTGGCGTCGGATCTCACACGCCAAAACGCCTGCACCCGGCAGCCCCTACATCGCCCTCAGACGCCTCCATGAGGAATACGCACGCGACCTCGCCTCACGTGTCGACGTCTGCGAGGGCCGCCCACCCCTGAGGAATGAAGGCAACCGCGCCTGAGCGCGACACACGCCGGGCGACCCGGATGAAAACCTCCGCTGCCGGGGCGAGTTCGATCGGCCATGTCTGGGCCAGGGCCTGTCCGGTCAGCGGGGAGTGACACCGGACAGACCCTGGCGGATTGAGGGGGCGTTACCCCTGTGTGGGTCGCTATACCTTGAGCCAGACCGCGCGGTCCGGTTCCAGGAGTCCGTCCGTGATCGGGCCGCTGGCCAGGAGGATCGAGGTGTGGTCGGGCAGCCGGTACGCCTCGGTCGAGAGGTTGACGACGCAGGCGAAGCCAGGTTCGCGGCGGAAAGCGAGGACTCCGGCGGGGGCGTCCTGCCAGGTCAGGGTGCCGTCGCCGAGGGCGGGGTTGTCGCGGCGCAGGCGGAGGGCGGTGCGGTACAGCTCCAGCATCGAGGTCTCGTCGCCGGTCTGTGCCTCCACGCTGCGCTCGCCCCAGTTGGCGGGCTGGGGCAGCCAGGGTCCGGCATAGGCGTCCTCGGGGCTGAAGCCGAACGGCTCCGCCTGTCCGGACCAGGGGATCGGCACGCGACAGCCGTCGCGGCCGCGGTCGGTGTGTCCGGAGCGTTCCCAGATGGGGTCCTCAAGGACGGACTCGGGCAGGTCCTCGACCTCGGGCAGGCCGAGTTCGTCGCCCTGGTAGATGTAGGCGCCGCCGGGCAGGGCGAGCATGAGGAGGGCTGCGGCGCGGGCGCGGCGGGTGCCGAGTTCGAGGTCGACGGGGCCCTGGGGCTGGTAGCGCTCGTTGGGTACCCAGCGGGCTACGGTCTTGCGGGCGTAGCGGCTGGTGTGGCGCATGACGTCGTGGTTGGACAGCACCCAGGTGGCCGGTGCGCCGACGCCGCTGAGCATGGCGAGGGAGTCGTCGATGACCGTGCGGAGGTCCTTGGCGTCCCAGGTGGCCATGAGGAAGTCGAAGTTGAACGCGGTGTGCAGGCCGCTGGGGCGGACGTAGGCGGCGAGGCGTTCGGGGGTGTCGGCCCAGGCTTCGGCGACGAAGGCCCGGTCGCCGGGGAACTCGTCGGCGACCTTGCGCCAGGCGCGGTAGATGTCGTGGACCTCGTCGCGGTCCCAGTGCGGGTGCACGACCTGTTCCCGTGTCAGGTCGGGCAGTTCGGGGTCCTTGGTGAGCCCGTGGGCGACGTCGATACGGAAGCCGTCGACGCCCCGGTCGAACCAGAACCGCAGGATGGACTCGAACTCGGCGTGGACGTCGGGGTGCTGCCAGTTGAGGTCGGGCTGTTCGGGGGCGAACAGGTGCAGGTACCACTCGCCATCGGGAATGCGGGTCCAGGCGGGGCCGCCGAATTCGGAGATCCAGTTGTTGGGCGGTTGGGTGCCGTCGGGGCCGCGGCCGGGCCGGAAGATGTAGCGGTCGCGTTCCGGGCTGCCGGGGCCGGCGGCCAGTGCCTCCTGGAACCAGGCGTGCTCGTCGGAGGTGTGGTTCGGGACGATGTCCGGGATGACGCGGATCCCGTACTCGTGGGCTTCCTCGATGAGCTGCTCCGCGTCGGCGATGGTGCCGAACAGCGGGTCGATGGCGCGGAAGTCGGCCACGTCGTAGCCGCCATCCGCCATCGGGGACTTGTACCAGGGGTTGATCCAGATGGCGTCGACGCCGAGCGACTTCAGGTACGGGAGGCGGGAGCGCAGGCCAGCGATGTCGCCGACGCCGTCGCCGTCGCCGTCGGCGAAGCTGCGGATGTAGACCTGGTAGATGACGGCGCTGCGCCACCAAGGCGAGGGCGTGGTGGAGGACATGGTGCTGAAGGTCCTTTGTGAGAGGGGAAGGCGCCCTGCCGGAGCCGGAGCCTGGGTGGCGGCGCCCGCGTGCTCCGGCGGCGCGTGGTGTGCGTTCTGTGCTTACTTCAGGCCGGTGGTGGCGATACCGGCGACGAAGTGGCGCTGGAAGAGCAGGAAGACGATGGTCACGGGGAGCAGGACGATGACGGCGCCGGCGAGCAGGATGCCGAAGCGGGTGAAGTCCTGTGCGCCGCTGGCCAGGGCGAGGCCGACGGGAAGGGTGTACTGGCTCTCGTTCTGGGCCACGACCAGGGGCCACAGGAAGTTGTTCCAGGAGCCGAGGAAGGTGATGATCGCGAGGGTGGCGAGGGCCGGTCTGGTCAGCGGGAGGATGATCTTCCAGAAGATGGCTATTTCCCGGCAGCCGTCGATGCGGGCGGCGTCGATGAGTTCGTCGGGCAGGGTGGAGATGAACTGCCGCATCAGGAACACCCCGAAGGGGGTGGCCAGGAAGGGCAGGATCAGTCCGAGCAGGGAGCCGGTCAGGCCCAGGTTGGCCACCAGGACGTACAGCGGGACGAAGGTGACCAGGCCCGGCACCATGAGGGTGGCGATGACCAGGGTGAACACGGCGCGCTTGCCGCGGAACTCCAGTTTGGCGAGGGCGTATCCGAGCATCGAGCAGAAGAGCAGGTTTCCGGCGGTGACGGCCAGGGCCACGATGACGGAGTTGGCGAACATGCTCGTGAAGTCGAGGTTGCTGAACAGTTCGCGGTAGTTCGCCAGGGTGGGGCTGGTGGGGATCAGGACGGGTGGGACCTTGCGGATGTCCGCCTCGGGCTTGAACGCGCCGGACAGCATCCACAGGAACGGCGCGACCATGAGCAGCAGGAGGCCGGTGAGCGGCAGGTAGAGCCATGGGTGGCCCCATTCCTGCCGGATGCGCCGGCGGCGCAGTGCTGGTTCGGCGCTTGCCGCCGGGGCGGGGGAGGTGAGGGTGCTCATGGCGGTTCAGTCCTTGTCTCGCAGCACGCGGAACTGCAGCACGGTCAGAGCGATGATCAGGACGAAGACGACGTAGCCGGCGGCTGAGGCGACGTCGTAGTTGCCGTTGCCGAACTGGCGGTAGCTGTACATCGTGGCGGACAGGGTGGAGTCCAGCGGGCCGCCTTTGGTCATGACGAACGGTTCGTCGAAGAACTGCAGGTATCCGATGCCGGTGGTGACGGCGGTGAGCAGCAGGGCGGGGCGCAGGAGCGGGAAGGTGACGCGCCAGAACCGCTGCCAGGCTCCGGCGCCGTCGAGTTCGGCGGCCTCCATCAGGGGCTGGGGTACGGACTGAAGTCCGGCCAGCATGATGATCATGACGGTGCCGAGGTTGCGCCATACCGCCATGAGGATCATGACGGGCAGGGCGGTACGGGTGTCGGCCAGCCAGGCGGGTCCGTCGATCCCGAACCAGGCCAGGGCGGTGTTGACCAGGCCGGTACGTGGTTCGAGGAGGGTCTTCCACACCACGGCGACGGCCACGATGCTGGTGATCACCGGCAGGTAAAAGCCGACCCGGAAGACGGCGCGGAAGCGGTGGATGCCGTTGTTGAGGAGGACAGCTGCGGCGAGGCCGGCGGCCAGGGTGAGGGGGAGGCCGACCACGACGAAGACGGCGGTGTTGCGCAGGGCGTGCAGGAACTGCTCGTCCTGGAAGAGCCGTACGTAGTTGTCGAAGCCGGTGAACGAGACGTTCAGCGGGGTGCGCAGGTCGGCGCTCTGGGTGTCGGTCAGGCTCATCAGCAGCGACCAGACGACCGGCAGCAGCATGAAGGCGAGGAACAGGGCCAGGAACGGGGCGGCTAGGATCCACGCGGCGCGGGCCTGGCGGCCGTGCGTGCTGCGGCCGAGCCCGGGGATGCGGCGGCGGGCTTTGGGATCGGGGCTGGTGGCGCCGCCCTCGTGGGTGTCCTGCCCGGCAAGGGTGCTCGTAGGCATGGTTGTCATCCGTCCGTGCGAGGGATGCGGCGGCGGATCAGCGGCCGGTGCCGATGCTGGTGGCCTTGGACTGCAGCGCCTTCTGCACCTGGGCGGCGGTGGTCTTGCCGAAGGAGAGCTTCTCCAGTTCGGAGTCGATGGCGTCGGCGACCTGCTGCCAGGTGGTGATCGACGGCGGCGCCTTGGTGACCTTCAGCTGGGTCTCGAAGGCGGCCATCTTGGGGTCCTGGCCCAGCTTGCCCTCGGACCAGGACTTGACGGCGGCGGGCAGCTCGCCGGTGGCCTCCGCGTACGAGGCCAGGTTCTTGGGGTCGGTGAGGAACTGGACGAACTTCCAGGCCGCGTCCGGGTTGTCGGCCTCCTTGAAGACCGCCAGGTCGCTGCCGGCGGCCAGGCCGGCGGCCTGCGTGCCCTGCGGTAGCGGCATGGTCTGCCACTTGCTGTCCAGCTCAGGCGCGTTGAGGTGGAGGTTGCCTCCGGTGCTGGCGCCCTGCTGCAGGGTGCCGAGCAGTCCGTCCTGGAAGTTCTGGTTGAGGTCGGTCTTGTCGGTCGGCGCCATGCCGTCCTTGAAGATGCCGCCGTAGTACTCCAGGGCCTTGGCCACCGCGGGAGAGTCGAATGTGAACTTCTTGGTCTCGGCGTCGTAGATGTCACCGCCCTGCTGCCACACCAACGGCAGCCAGAACAGCCAGGAGTTGAAGCCCGTGAGCAGCCCGGTGGCGTTGCGCATCTTGGGATTCTGCTGGCCCGCGGTGGCCTGGATGGCCTTGAGGTCCTTCAGGTAGCCGGCCCAGTCGTCGGCCGGGGCTCCCTTGATGCCGGCCTTCTCGGTGAGGTCGGTCCGGTAGTAGATCACGGAGGTGTCGGCGGTGAAGGGGACACCGTAGGCGGTGTCCTTGTAGGTGGTGGTGCCCCACTGGCCGGGGAAGAACGCGGACGCCTTGAACGAGGCGGGGGTGGCCTGGAAGCCGTTCATCGCGGCCATCTCGGCCATCCAGGTGGTGCCGACGAGCGACAGGTCCGGGGTGTTGCCGCCGGCGATCGCGGTGGTCAGCTTCTCGTGCGCCCCGTCCCACGGCACGGCGTTGATCTGGACCTGCACGTCCGGGTTCTGCTGCTCGAACTCCTTGGCCAGGTTCTTCAGGGCCTTGTTCGGGGGCTGGTCGGGGTCGCCCATGGACCACATGACCAGCTTGCCCGTGGCCTTCCCGCTGCTGACCTTCGCAGGAGCGTCCTTGCCGGGCCCGGAGTCTTCGGACCGGCCGCAACCGGTGGCCAGCAAGGCCGCCGTGACAGTGACGCCCACGACTTGCACGGCTCTCGTGGTGTATCGGGAGGGGGTAAACATCGTGCGGCTCCTTCGCGGTTGAGCTGATTCACGAAAACTGGCGGGGGGTGGCAGGCCCACCCGCCGGGGTGAGGCGGTCGCCGTCGGCGCTCACCTCGACAGTCAGACGCAGATCCCGGCTGGAGCGTCCGGCGTGGAGCCGGTAGCGGCCGGGCGGGGTGTGCCAGGCGTGCCTGGCGGTGTCCCAGATCTGGAAGGCGCGGGCGGGCACGTGCACCTGGGCGGTGGCCCGTGCGCCGGCCGCGGCCCGGACGGTGGCGAAGCCCGCGAGCAGGCGTACGGGCCGCTCGAGACCGTCCTGGGGAGGCTCCAGGTAGACCTGGACGACCTCCTGGCCCTCCCGTGGGCCGGTGTTGGTCACCTCCACGGTCAGCTGGAGTCCGTCTCCGCCTGCGGGGCAGGTCAGGGCTGCGGCGGAGACGGACGATTCGGGGAAGGTGACGGACTCGTAGTCCCATTGGGTCCAGCCCAGGCCGTGCCCGAACGGGAAGGCGGGGTCAAGGCCGCGGCGGTCCCAGGAGCGGTGGCCGACGTGGACGCCCTCGTCGTAGGCGACGATCCCGTCCCGGGGAAGGGCGTGGGGCACCGGGACGTCCTCGGCGCGGGCGGGCAGCGTCCACGGCAGACGGCCGGACGGCTCGGTGCGGCCGAACAGGACATCGGCCAGCGCGTGACCGGCCTCTTGGCCGGGCAGCCAGGCCCACAGCAGGACCGGTGCCTCCTGCGCCCAGGGCAGCAGTACCGGGGCGCCCGCGTTGACGACCACGATCGTGCGCGGGTTGGCGGCCAGCACCTTGCGCACCAGCTCGTCCTGAGGGGCCGACAGGTCCAGCCCGGTGCGGTCCCAGCCCTCGGACTCGAACTCCTCGTTGGTGCCCACCACGACCACGGCCACATCGGCCGCCTGAGCCGCGGCGGCGGCCTCGGCGATCTCCTCGTACGGCGTCGGCCCGGGCGCGGCGTGACGCAGCTGGGCGGTGACGAAGCGGCCGTAGCCGCCGACCTCGATCACGCCCAGGTCGACCCGGACGGACAGCCGGCGCGGCTCGGGGCCCACCTCCACGTCGATGCCCCGCAGCGGAGGATGGTGGTGGGTGGAGTCGAGGATGTGGTCGACCCCACGGTCGTCGTTGCCGGACAGGACCTCCTCGCCGTCGACCGTGACGGTGAAACGCCCGGTGCACCCGAACTCCAGCCGGTGTACTCCCGGTTCGGACAGCGTCAGCACGGTGTGCAGGACGACACGGCGCGTGGCCGCACAGAAATCTTCGTACGACGTCCAGTCACCGCTCGCCCGGACCGTGCTGCGCAGGATCGTTCCGTCGGCGCCGACATGATCCGCCCGTACCCCCGGCGTGCCGAAGCCGTCGCCCTCGCCGGGGAGGGCGAGCATCGTGTCCGCGACGATGGGCGGGCGGCGGCGGGAGGCCCCGCCCCGGTGCACCGTCAGCCGCACCTCTGGCGGCAGCGCGGCACGCAGCCCCTCCTCGAAGGAGACCGTGCGCACCGCGGGCACGAACGCGCTGCCGCCGCCCTGGAGATAGGGCGCCACCGCGTTCGGGCCGATCAACGCGACGCTGCCGATGCCGTCCGCCGCCAGGGGCAGCAGCTGGGGCGCGTCGCGCAGTACCACGGTGCCGCGGGCGGCGACCTCCCGCAGCAGCGCGAACTCCTCCGGCGCGGCCGAGGCAGGCACACGGGAACCGGACGGCTGGGCGGGCATGTCATCGGCGCGCGCCCCCTGCTCGCCGAGTCGGCCTGTGTTGCGGGCCAGGCGCAGCAGCCTGAGCACCTTGTCGTCGATGAGCTCCTGCGGCACCTGGCCCGCGCGGACCGCGGAAACCAGGGCCTCGCCCCACGGGCCGTCCGGCCCGGGCATCACCAAGTCCAGGCCGCCGACCGCCGAGGCCGCAGTGGAGTTGGTCGCGGCCCAGTCGCTGATCACGGGCCCGTCGAAGCCCCACTCGCCCTTCAGTACCTCGCGCAGCAGGCGGATGTGCTCGGTCATCGGCGCCGACTCCACCCCGTCGTCGACCCCCGAGTACGCGGCCATCACACTCCACGGCCCGGCCTCGGCGAGGACCTGCTCGAACGGGGCCAGATACACCTCGCGCAGCGTGCGTTCATCCAGCCGGGAGCGGTAGCGGGTGCGGTCGGTCTCCGAATCGTTGGCCACGAAATGCTTCAGACAGGCGCCCACACCCCGGTCCTGCAGACCGCGGACCACGGCGGCAGCCAGAACGCCCGTGAGCAGGGGATCCTCCGAGAAGTACTCGAAATGCCGTCCTGCGACCGGAGTGCGCTGCAGGTTCACCTCCGGCGCCAACAGCACGTCCACACCCTTGCGGCGTGCCTCCCCCGCGAACAGAGCGCCCAGCCGCTCCGCGAGCGCCTTGTCCCAGGTCGCTCCCAGCGCACTGGGTGCCGGAGCCAGCAGCCCGGTGGCCGCGGGGTCGTCTCCGGTCCCCCGCACACCCTGCGGACCGTCGGACGTCGTCACCGGCAGCAGCCCCAGCCGGGGCTCGGCAGGCAGCCGCCACACGGTCTCACCCGTCAGCAACCGGACCTTTGAGGGAAGGTCCAGAGCGGCGATGCGACGGCGAAGCTCGGCGTCGACGGGCCAGGGAACACAGGACATGAAGATCCTTCCAGGCCCCTCCCCACCGCACGCGGGCATGCCAAACCCGCCCATGTGCGATGAAGAGGAAGACCGAGAAATGTCGGCGGAACAATCAAGAAGACAGGCGCGGTGCGGCACTCAGCGGCAGCACACCGCGCACCGTCTCCACTGCGAGGCACCCGTGCCTCGCACATCTGTAGGAATTCGGATCAGCTCGGAGCCGGCTGGTCGACGGTCGTCCCCCGGACCACGAGAGAAGTGGCGAGGGAGCACGAGGCGGCGGCCCGCGGCGAGCCGCGCACATGCTCCAGCAGCATGCGCACCGCCGACTCCCCCATCTCCCGCATCGGCTGACGGATCGTGGTCAGCGCCGGGTAGGTATAGGACGCCAGTTCGACATCATCGAAGCCGACCACGGCGACATCCCGCGGAATCTCCAGCCCGGCCTCTCGCAGCCCGACCACGACCCCGGCCGCGGAGGCGTCGTTGTGCGCGAAGACCGCATCGAATCCCACGCCGTCCGCGAGCGCCCGCTGCACCGCGGCCCGGCCGCCCTCGAACAGGAACCCGCCGCTGGAGATGCCACGCTCGTCGAGTGTGACCCCGGCTTCGGTGAAGGCGTCGACGAAGCCGGCCAGCCGTTCCTGCGTGCAGCCGTAGCCCTCCGGCCCGGTCACGATCAGCGGACGGCGGCGCCCGATCTCCAGCAGGTGGCGTGCCGCCTGCTCGCCCCCCTCCCGGTTCATGGTTTCCACATAGGGGAAACCCGGCCGGTGACCGCGGTCGTCGATCAGCACCACCGGCAACCCCGACGCGTGCAGCTCCGCGATGTATCCGAGGGTTCCCTCAGGCTCGATCACCAGCAGCCCGTCGAAGGACTTGGCCGCGACCTGCACACCCAGCCGGCGCAGTGACTCCTCACCACGGTTGCCGGTCAGCAGCCGCATACCGAAGCCCTCACGCTCCAGCGTGTCGACCACCGCCTGCACGACCGTCCCGGTCCACGGCCAGCTCATCTCCGGAACCAGCATGCCGATCACCTGGGTACTGCCGCGCGCCAGCCCGACCGCCCCGGCACTCGGCACGTAGCCGAGCTCCGAGATCGCCTTGCGGACCCTCACGACCGTGGTCTCGGTGATCTCGCCCTTGCCGTTCAGCACCCGCGAGACCGTCGTCTTACTGACGCCGGCCCGTGTGGCCACGTCAGCGATGGTGATTGCCACGCCACCTCCCCTCCCTCCGTACAGCAGCGGAAGATGCTCCCCCGCACCGAAGGAACCGATCGTACAGAGATTCTTAGAACCGATCCCGGAAGCGATCCCGGAACCGGTTTCGGAACCGGTTCTGGAAGTGAAGCACCCAGAGGCGCAGCCGGTCAATACACCGGGACCAACTCGGTCACAGGGTCTTTTCCGGCCTTCGTGGTCTCCCTGCCCGAACACCATGGGAAAGCCAGAGGCGTTCGGCGCCCTGCCCCGCACCGCTGACCAGGCGACATAACCGGGCGGGGAGGCGAGCGTCGAAGGCCGTCGACGCGGTCAGCAGGCTGGCTGCCAGTGAGGTGGCGGCGTCTGGGAATCCGACCTTGACCAGGCCGTATACCGCGATCGCCGTGTCGTGCGGCCAAATCGAGCCGACGTGGTAGCCGCAGGGGTTGAAGCCCGCCGCGTCGCTGCTCAGGGTGCGCAGGCCGTGGCCTACGTCGAGGTCGGGCCCGGCGATGCGGGCCGCAAGCAGTGCGCTCTGCTCGGCGTTGAGCAGCCCGGTGCTGAGGAGGTGGCCGAAACCGGAGGTGACCGACTCGACCGGCTTGCCGTCGCCGTCGAGCGCGACGGCCGGGTAGGGGCCGCGTTCGTCTGTCACCCAGAAGCGGTCGCGGAAGCGGTCCGCGAGCCGCTCGGCCCATGCCTCCCACTCGTCGACCCCCGGTCGGCCGAACGCGCGCAGCAGTGCCGCTCCGCCGAGGGCGGCCTCGTAGGCGTAGGCCTGGACTTCGCATAGTGCGATCGGCGCCGCGAGGTGTCCGTCGCGGTGGCGGATGGCGTCGTCGGAGTCCTTCCAGCCCTGGTTGGCCAGACCCCGGCCGGTGTGGTCGACGTACGTGAGAAAGCCGTTGCTGAATGGGCCAGGGCCTGTCCGGCCAGCGGGGAGCGACACCGGTCAGGCCCTGGCGGATTGAGGTGGGCTGTTACGCCTCGTGCGGGCCGCTACATCTTGAGCCAGGCCGCCTGATCGGGTGCCAGCAGTCCGTCCGTGATCGGGCCGCTGGCCAGGAGGATCGAGGTGTGGTCGGGCAGCCGGTATGCCTCGGTCGAGAGGTTGACGATGCAGGCGAAGCCGGGTTCGCGGCGGAAGGCGAGGACTCCTGCGGGGGCCTCGAGCCAGGTCATGGTGCCGTCGCCGAGGGCCGGGTTGTCGCGACGCAGGCGCAAGGCGGTGCGGTACAGCTCCAGCATCGAGGTCTCATCCCCGGTCTGTGCCTGCACACTGCGCTCGCTCCAGTTCGCGGGCTGTGGCAGCCAGGGTTCGCTGGAGGCATCTGTCGGGCTGAAACCGAACGGAGCCACCTGCCCCGACCAGGGGAGGGGGACGCGGCAGCCGTCGCGGCCTCGGTCTGTGGGGCCGGAGCGTTTCCAGATGGGGTCCTGGAGGACGGACTCGGGCAGGTCCTCGACTTCGGGCAGGCCGAGTTCGTCGCCCTGGTAGATGTAGGCGCCGCCGGGCAGGGCGAGCATCAGCAGGGCGGCGGCCCGGGCACGGCGGACGCCCAGGTCCAGGTCGACGGGGCCCTGGGGTTGGTAGCGCTCGTTGGGCATCCACCGTGCGACGGTTTTGCGGGCGTAGCGGCTGGTGTGGCGCATGACGTCGTGGTTGGACAGCACCCAGGTAGCCGGTGCGCCCACCTCCCGGAGCATGGCGAGGGACTCGTCGATGACCGCGCGGAGGTCCTTGGCGTCCCAGCTGGCCATCAAAAAGTCGAAGTTGAACGCGGTGTGCAGGCCGCCGGGGCGGACGTAGGCGGCGAGGCGTTCGGGGGTGTCGGCCCAGGTGTCGGACCAGGCTTCGGCGACGAAGGCCCGGTCGCCGTCGAACTCGTCGGCGACCTGGCGCCAGGCGCGATAGATGTCGTGGACCTCATCGCGGTCCCAGTGCGGGTGTGCAACGTACTCCCGGGCCTTCTCGCCCGCCGGCTCGGGCCGCAGGTCGGGCAGTTCGGGGTCCTTGGCGAGCCCGTGGGCCACGTCGATGCGGAAGCCGTCGACGCCGCGGCTGAACCAGAACCGCAGGATGGACTCGAATTCGGCGTGGACGTCGGGGTGCTGCCAGTTGAGGTCGGGCTGTTCGGGGGCGTACAGGTGGAGGTACCACTCGCCGTCGGGCAGCCGGGTCCAGGCGGGGCCGCCGAAACAGGAGACCCAGTTGTTGGGCGGTTGGGTGCCGTCGGGTCCTCGGCCGGGCCGGAAGACGTACCGCTCGCGTTCCGGGCTGCCGGGGCCGGCGGCCAAGGCCGCCTGGAACCAGGCGTACTGGTCGGAGGTGTGGTTCGGGACGATGTCGGGGATGACGCGGATCCCGCACTCGTGGGCTTCCTCGATGAACTGCTCCGCGTCGGCGATGGTGCCGAACAGCGGGTCGATGGCGCGGAAGTCGGCCACGTCGTAGCCGCCGTCCGCCATCGGGGACTTGTACCAGGGAGTGATCCACAGGGCGTCCACGCCGAGCGACTTGAGGTACGGGAGCCGGGAGCGCAGGCCGGCGATGTCGCCGACTCCGTCGCCGTTCCCGTCGGCGAAGCTGCGGATGTAGACCTGGTAGATGACGGCGGAGCGCCACCAGGGCGAGGTCGAGGGCATGGTGCTGAAAGGTCCTTTGAGAAGGGGGCTGTGGGGGAACCGGCCGCAAAGAGGGACGGCTACTTGGCCGCGCCCGCGGTGAGTCCGGCGACGATGCGGCGCTGGAAGAGGAGCACCATGATCACCAAGGGGATGGTGACCAGGACGCCCGCTGCCATCTGACTGCCGAAGGGGACGTCGAACTGGGTGGCGCCGGCGAACTTGGAGATGGCGACCGGCGCGGTCTGGATGCTGGGCCGGTTGGTCATCGACAGGGCGATGAGGAACTCGTTCCAGGCGGCGATGAAGGTGATGATCGCGGTGGTGAAGATGCCCGGTGCGGCGAGCGGGATGATGATCTTGCGGAATGCCTGGCCGCGGGTGCAGCCGTCGATCATGGCGGCCTGTTCCAGCTCGTCCGGCATCTGCCGGAAGAACGTGGTCAGGTTCCACACCGCCAGCGGCAGGGCGAAGGACATGCTCGGCACGATCATCGCCTGGTAGGTGTTGATCCAGCCGATGTCGGTGAACAGCTTCAGCAGCGGGACCACGATCGACACCACCGGGAACATCGAGGTGGCGATGATCAGGGTGAGGATCAGCCGCTTGAAGCGGAACTCCAGCCGGGCCATGGCGTAGGCGGTGAACGTGGCCAGCAGCAGCGCCAGGACGGTGGTGATGCCGGAGACGATCAGGCTGTTGAGCAGGGCGCGGCCGAAGCCCTGGGAGGGGTCGAACACCGCCCGGTAGTTGTCGAACGACACCGGGGAGGGCAGCAGTGTGGTGTCGAAGATGTCCGAGGTACGGCGCAGGCTGGAGACCAGCATCCAGTAGAAGGGGGCCAGGCAGTAGGCCACGACCAGGGCAACTCCCGCGTACACCAGCCAGGTTCGCCATTTCGCCGTGCTGGTCATGGTCGTCTTGGTGGTCGTGTTCGCCGTGGTGGTCATGCCGACACCTCCGCACCGTCGGGCGCCGGGGCGCGCCGGAGCCTGCCTCTGCGCTTGGACTTGCGTGCGGTGCCGCCGCCGTCTCCGACGACGTCCGCGCCCAGCAGTCGTACGAATCCCAGGGCGATGAGGAAGACGTAGAGGAAGAGGACCACCGCGTAGGCGGCGGCCGGTCCGAAGCGGACGTTGGACGCCTCGTTCTGCGCGAGCATGGACAGGGTTTCCACCGAGTTCTTCTGGGCGCCGACGAGGAGGTAGGGCAGGTCGAACATCCGCAGCGCGTCCAGGCAGCGGAAGAGGACCGCCACCAGCAGGGCGGGCTTCACCAGTGGCAGGGTGATGTGCCAGAACTGGCGCACGGGGCTCGCCCCGTCCATGCGGGCCGCCTCGTAGACCTCCTTGCCGATCACCTGCAGGCCGGCCAGGACCAGCAGCCCGATGAAGGGGGCGGTCTTCCACACCTCGGCGATGATGACCGCGACCTTGGCGTGGAAGCCCTCGGTGGTCCACAGGACCTGGTGGCCGATCAGCGCGTTGGCGATGCCGTCGCTGTTGAAGATCCACCGCCACAGCAGGCCGGAGATGGCCGTGGGCACGGCCCAGGGGATGAGGATGCTGGCCCGCACCAGCGCGCGGCCCTGGAACGCCTTGTGCATGATCAGCGCCATGGCGACACCGATCACCGTCTCCAGTCCCACCGTGACGACGGTGAAGAAGGTGGTGTTCCAGAAGGCGTTCCAGAACCGGTCTCCGGCCTCGCCGAAGATGTCGGCGTAGTTCTGCAGTCCGACGAACGGCTCGGTGTCGCTGATGAAGCCGGTCTCCGGGTCCAGCCCCTTGACCCCGTACAGCGATTCCCGCAGCGCCATGATCGTCGGGTAGAGCACGACGACGGTCAGCACCAGCAGGGTCGGGGACACCAGCAGGGCCGCCATCCGGCCGGAACCCGCCGTCGCCCGTTTCTGCCCGCCCCGGGAACGCACCGGCGCGGCGGGCCGTCCGGCGCGGCGGTCTGCCGCACCGGACGGTCGTACCGCGGCCGTGTCGGGTGGGGTCTTGGCGTCCACCACGGCCCTCCTCCTCACTTCGTCGCGAGCTTCTGCAGCTCGGACTGCAGGTCCTTCAGCGCCTGCGCGCTGGACTTGTCACCGTTCAGGGCCGCGTACGCCTCCTGCTGGATCGCGGAGGTCGCGTCGCCGTACTGGACCACCTGGGGGCGGGGCACTGCGTTGAGGATCGACTCCTTCAGCGCGGCGAGGTACGGGTACTGCTTGACCATCGCCTGGTCGCCATAGAGGGCGTCGTACGGCGGTGCCATGGAAGCGTCCTTGAGGAACGTGCTCGCGCTGTCCTCGCTGGTGAAGAACTTCATGAAGTCCAGCGCCGTGGCCTTGTTCTTGGCGAAGGAGGACAGGGCCACGTTGTGGCCGCCCAGGGTGGAGGAGCCGGCCCCGTTCAGGCCGGGCAGCGGCGCGACCGCGAACTTGCCCGCGATCTTGCTCTTCTCGGCCTGGGCGTATACGTACGGCCAGTTGCGCAGGAAGACCAGCTTGCCGGACTGGAACGCCTGGCGGCCTTCCTCTTCCTGGTAGGTGATGGCCTCCTTGGGAATGGTGCCGTCCTTGAAGGAGTCGACGAGGAAGTCCAGGCCCTTCTTGGCCTCGGGGGTGTCGACGTTCGGCTTGCCGTTGGCGTCGGTGATGACACCGCCGGCGGAGTTCACGGCCTCGGCGAAGTTGACGGTGAGGCCCTCGTACTTCTGGAACTGGCCGGCGTAGCAGTCCATGCCCTTGGCCTCGGGCAGCTTCTCGACCTTGGCGCAGGCGGCCTGCATCTGCGCCCAGGTGGTCGGCGGGGCGCTGACGTCGGCCTTCTTCAGCAGGTCGGAGCGGTAGTACAGCACGCCGCCGTCGGAGTGATGCGGGACCGCGTACAGGTTGTCGCGGTACTTGCCCGTCTCCACCACCGGCTTGAGCATTTCGTCCAGCGGGAACTGGGCGGCGGGCAGCTGGTCGATCCACTGGTGGGCGGCGAACTCCGAGGTCCACACCGCGTCCAGCCAGAGCACTGTGTAGGCGTCGGACTTGGTCTCGGCGTTCTGGATCATCTGCTGGCGTTGCTGGTTCACGTCCGCCGGCAGCTGTATGAACGTGACCTTCTCCTTGGGGTGTTCCTTGTTCCAGCTGTCGATCACCTTCTGGACGACGCCGGAGCTGTCCTTGGCGGCCGCGAACGTGATGGGGCCGCGGCCCGAGAACGACGGGGACTTCTCCGAGGAGCTGTTGTCGTCGGAGGAGCCGCAGGCGGTGAGGACGAGCCCGGCGGCGACGAGCACGGCCGAGCACTGAAGGACTCTGGTGGTTCTGGCGTTCACTGTCTCTCCTGGACGTGCGGAACCGAAGTCTCGGCGTGGTCGCCCGGTAGGGAGCAGCTGCCGAGATGCCTCTGGGATGACTCTGTTGCGAGACTGTGCTGTCATCGCGTTCTGTAGATCAAAAGCGCAGTTCAAAGCCACGAAGGATGACTTCACGGCGACGGCTTCGACTCCGCTGAGACAACGCTTGCACCGTAGGAGTGCACTTACTGGAAGTCAATGCGTAACGTCGCAGTAGCGCGGATGCTTTACGCAACCCACGCCCTCTCTGTGCTGGGTGTAACAGACATCTCTTCCTCGAAAGCCGTTGAGACAGCGCTGTCACGAGGGGTCCCGCTGGAGGCTCAAACTGTGTTAACTTCCGCTCATGTCACCAGCTCAGCGGCACCCCACGTTGGCCGACGTCGCCGAACGGGCGGGGGTCTCCCCGTCCACCGTCTCGCGCACCCTGCGCGGGCTGACATCGGTCTCACCGCAGGTCCGTACCCGGGTCGAGGAAGCCGCCCGTGAGCTGAACTTCGCGATCTCGCGGCAGGCGTCGAGCCTGGTCACCGGCAGGACCGGCGTCATGGCGGTGCTCGTGCCCACGCTCGACTCGTGGTTCATGGGGGCGGCGCTGTCCAGCCTGGGCCCGCTGCTGCGCGGCGCGGGCATGGAGATGACCGTCTACGTGGTGCCCGACCTGGCCGAGCGGGCCGAGTTCTTCGAGCGGCTCCCTGCCCGGCGCAACGCGGACGCGCTGCTGGTGTTCTGCTTCGACCTCAACAAGGAGGAGACCGCCCGGCTGGACGATCTCGGCGTGCCGGTCATCTACATCAGTCAGCACGTCGAGGGCCGCCCCAGCGTCTACGTCGACGACGTCGCCGCCGCCTGCAGGGCCACCCGCCACCTGATCAACCTCGGACACCGCCGGATCGCCTTCGCGCACACCGTCAACGCCCGCGGCTTCAGCTTCAGTTCACGCGATCGCCTCCTGGGCTACCAGCAGGCGCTCACCGAGGCGGACATCCCCCTGGACGACGACCTGGTCGTCACCACGCCGCCCCGCGACAAGCGCGGCACCACCCAGGCGGTCGGCAATCTGCTGAGCCTGCGCGAACCGCCCACAGCGATCTTCGCCGAGCAGGACGAACTCGCCGCCTCCCTCATCCTGAGCCTGCGCACCGTCCAGATCGAGGTGCCCGAACGGATCTCCGTCCTCGGCTTCGACGACCAGCTGATGGCCGAGTGGCTCGACCTGTCCACCGTGGCCCAGTCCCCCTCCGACATGGGCCGCGCCGCAGCCGAACTGGCCCTGGAACTCATCAACGACTCCGACCCGGACCTCAGCCGGCACATCGTCCTGCCCACACACCTGATCCCACGAGGAACCACGGCCCCGCCGCCCGCCCCTCAGGGCGAACGGGAGGGCAACAATCCTGCTGAAGGCCGAAACGCCTGAGCTTCGCAGTCGGCCCGAGGAACTCAAGGCGGCTTCGATCCGGCGAGGCGTGGGCGCGGCCCTGTCGTACGATCCGGGTGAGCCACGGTGCGACACCACTTCGGAGATCGTGAGGACGGAGCTCAGATCCAGGTGTCGAACCACATTCGGGTGTGCCAGCTGGGATACGGAATCGTCAGGCCCGTGTAGATCGGGAAGAAATAGATGAAGTTCCAGGTGATGAGGAGCACCAGCGTGCCCGCAGCCACCGCGCCCCGTGTGCGGCGTTTGTCATTCATGCCCGGCGGACCCAGGAGCGCGCCCAGCATCATCGTCACGGCCAGGCACAGGTACGGCACGAAGACGACGGCGTAGAAGGAGAAGATCGTTCGGTCCTGGTACAGGAACCAGGGGAGATAGCCGGCACCCACCGCACACAGGATGGCGCCCGCGCGCCAGTCGCGGCGCAGCGCCCACCGGAAGAGCAGATACACCAGTGCGCAGCATGCCGACCACCACAGCAGCGGCGTGCCCAGGGCGAGGATCGTCTGAGAGCAGTCGGCTGCCGTGTGGCAGCCGTCCTTGCCGGGTTTCGGCGACTGGTAGTGGAACAGCACCGGGCGGCCGAGGACCAGCCAGCTCCATGGGTTGGACTCGTACTTGTGCGGGGTGTGCAGCCCTACGTTGAACTGGTAGACGCCGTACTCGTAGTGCCACAGGCTGCGGAGCGGGGCTGGGATCCACGACCAGGTGCCGTCGCGGCCGTCCGCCCAGTGCCGCCCGTAGCCGTCGTCGGACCGGAACCAGCCGGTCCACGTCGCCAGATACGTCACCAGGGCGACCGGCATCAGGGAGAGCACCGACCAGCCGAGGTCCTTGCGCAGCACCGCCCGGTACGGGTGGCGTGCCCCCGCGATACGGCGGGCGGCGACGTCCCACAGCAGGGTCAGGATGAGGAAGAAGGCCAGGAAATACAGGCCGTTCCACTTCGTGGAGGCCGCCAGTCCCAGGAAGAATCCGGCCGCGAGCCGCCAGGGACGCGCTCCCGTCCCGGCGCGGTCGCCGGTGTCCCGGTCCGGGCGTACGTGACCGTCCTCAGCCACCGGCAAGGCTGCCGCGAGCCGGACCCGCGCGCTGTCCCGGTCGAGGAGCAGGCAGCCGAACGCGGCCAGGACGAAGAACATGACGACGAGGTCGAGCAGGGCGGTGCGGCTCATCACGTAGTGCAGGCCGTCCACCGCCAAGAGCGCGCCGGCCAGGCAGCCCAGTACCGTCGAACGGAACAGGCGGCGGCCTATGCGGCACAGCATCAGCACCGACAGCGTGCCCAGGACCGCCGTCATGAAGCGCCAGCCGAACGGGTTGAGGCCGAACATCCACTCGCCAACGGCGATCACCCACTTGCCCGTCGGCGGGTGCGCGATGAAGGACCCGGTGTCGGAGAGCGTGATCACCTGGGGGTCGGCCAGGATCTGCGGGTCGGCGATCTTGCGGTCCGGCCAGGTGCCCTCGTAGCCGAACCGCAGTAAGGACCAGGCGTCCTTGGCGTAGTAGGTCTCGTCGAAGACGAAGTCGTGCGGGCGGCCCAGACGCCAAAAGCGCGGCAGCCCGGCAAGAAGCGCCACCAGCAGCGGCCCGCCCCATCCCGACCAGCGCGCCAGCCGGCCCGCCGCTACCGGGGACAGCCCGAGCGTGCGCCACAGCCGTGACCCGGGCTCGGGAAACGGCACCACCAGGCGGTCGCGCACGGACGTACACGGCCGCTCGACGTACCCGAAGCGGCGCAGCCGCCGCTCCCAGGAGGTCGGCCGGCAATCCGCCGCCTTTTGCGGCACGTCGACAGACGCGGGCGCGTTCTCACGGAGCACGTGGTGAGCCTTCAATTCGCCGAGAGCAGGACCAGCGGGGATCAGCTGCCCGGTGTTCGGTGGTGGTCACGTGTCGGCATCGGGACCGGCTCGGAGGTTGAGGGGCGGTACGGCATCGGCGCCGGCCTGGTAGTTGACGTGCAGGTCGGCATCGGCACCTCCTTGGCCGTGGAGGCTGAGCGGGCGATCGAGGGCATCGGCACCGGCCCGGTGGCTGACGTGCAGGTCAACGTCGGCACCTCCTTGGCGGTGGAGGCGGGGCGGGCCGTCGACGGCACCGAGCCGGACTCGGCCGAGGCGGCGGGGCGGGGCTGAGGGCCGGCAGGCCCGCCCTGGGCGAAGGAGCTCGGCAGGGCCATCAGTCCGACGCCAAGTCCGGCAAGGGTCAGTACGGATCCGGTGGCCATCCAGGCCGTCCGGGTCCGCCGTCGGGCGCGAACGCCGGCTTGCAGCCGGTGTCGGTGCCGCTCCTCGTAGGGCGTGTCCTCCTGGCTGTCACGCATCATCCGTGCCAGCTCCTGCTCGAAGTGATCCATGGCTCCCTTCTTCACTCCACCGGCTCGACTGCCTCAGCCAGAAGCTGCCGCAACCGGGCGACGCCGCGTGCCGTCAGCGAACGGGCGGTACCCACCGGGCACCCCAGCACCTCGGCGACGTCCCGCTCGGGCAGGTCCTGGTAGTAGCGCAGCACCACCGCGGCCCGCTGCCGCGCCGACAGCAACGCCAGCACGGCCTCCAACCGGGTCCGTTCATCCACGGCGGCGGTCTCATCCCCCACCCCGGGCGGGTCGGGCAACTGGTCCACGGGGTGCTCGCCCCACCAGCGACGCCGTGCCGAGCGAGCCGCGGCACGGGCCAGAACCCTGCGCACGTATGCCTCGGGCGCCTGCTCGGCCACCTTCGGCCAGGCAAACCACAGCTTGACCAGCGCCTCCTGCAGCAGATCCTCGGCCCGGTGCCGGTCTCCGCCGGTGAGCAGCCGCGCCAGGTGAAGCAACGCCGACCACCGAGCCGCCACGAACCGGTCGAACTCATCGGCCCGCAACTGCCCCATCAGCGTCGCCCCTTACCCCCGCACGCCCCTACACCTTCAATAAAGGCACTGGCCCCTGCCCCGCTATGCACCCCAGACATGTGGTCTGACTCACACATGCCCACCCTGACGGTGCTCACGACGCGACGTGCCTGCCCACCCTCCCGGGGTGTCTCGCGGGAGGGTGATGGTGGCGACGGCGCCACCCTCGGGCGGGTTGTGCCAGCTCAGGCGGGCCCCGATCACTCCGGCTTGTCCGGTGGCGATGGCCAGGCCCAGGCCGAGGCCGCCGTTGCCGCCGGTACGGAACCGCTGAGGGCCGTGGGCGATCAGCTCGGGCGGGAAGCCGGGGCCGTGGTCGCGGACCCGCAGTTCGGGGCCGTCGACCTCCACCACCACCGGCTCCGCGCCGTGCCGCAGCGCGTTGGTGACCAGGTTCGTGAGGACACGATCGAGGCGGCGCGGGTCCGTCTCCCGCACGGTGCCGTGGATGACCTCCACCGCCACCGCCGCCTGCGGCCGGTCCGCCCGCACGCCCGCGACCACGCGCCGGGCGAGCGTGGCGAGTTCCACCTCCCTCGGCTCGGCACGCTCGCCCCCGTTGTCGATCCGGGCCACCTCCAGGACGTCCTCCATCAGGTCCCGCAGCCGTACGGCGCGCTCGCGGACCATCTCGGCCGGACGGTCGTCTCCCGAAAGCAGGCTCGACGCGGTCAGCAGTCCCGCGATCGGGGTGCGCAGCTCATGCGCGATGTTCGCCGTCACGGCGCGTTCGGCCTCGATCCGGGCGGCGAGGGCCTGCGCCATCGCATTGACGGCTGCGGAGAGCTCGGCGATCTCGTCCCGCCCGCGCTCGGGCAGACGGGCATCCAGCTCCCCGTCTTTTATCCGGACGGCCTGGCGAGTGGACCGCCGGAGCCGACGGACCATCGCGGCAGCCAGCCCGATACCCACGACGCTCGCGCCGAGCGCGCCGACGACGGCAGCGTTCTGGGTGACCTGCTCCAGATCCTCGGAGAGGGTCTGGGGATAGTGGCGGCGGAGGGCCAGCAGTCTGCCGTGTTCACCACGGCCCGCGGCCCAGGCGATGGTTCCCGTCTTGTCCTTGACCACATAGGTGGCCGACCTGGCACCGCCGGGTAGGACGGCGCGGCGCAGGCCCTCCGGCACGTTCGCCGGGTCGACTTCGAGGCCGGCCGTGTCCTGGCCTCCGGAGGCCCGGTATTGCTGTGCGGCCGCCTGGTACTCGGCGAGGACGCTGTCACGGCGGTCTTCCGATACGAGTACCGGGATGGACGCGCGGGTCAGCATTGCCGACACCACCGCCGTAGCGGCGATGGTCATCCCGATCTTGAAACGCAGGCCGATCCGCAGACCCCGTAAACGTGTGCCCACACGCATTCCCCTACGTGTCCTCCGCATCGGCATCAGTTCGAACCGCCCGCAGGACCGTACGAGGCCCGCGAAGCGAACCCAACGCAGACGGCGCGGACAGCGAAGGCCGGCACGGCGGTAGGAGACTTCATGCGCTTCACCCTCACATCCCGCGCCATCCCGACTCCAGCGGGACGGGACGACCGTTGCCCAGTTGTCGATCAACGGAACGCGGTGTGCCCGGCCGACCGGGCACATCAATCTCGTCACCGTCACGCCGCGTACGTTCCCGGAGCCCTGGGTCTCAACGAGCCATGACATCCCCGAAGCCGTCTTCACTGGCCGGTTCAACCGGTATCGAGCCGCTGCCGACTGAACGATTGTATCGAGTAGTTGACACAAGATTCCGTCCACGACATCTTGTACTCGCCACTTGATACAAGCTCGGTTTGCGGCAAGCAGCGTCCACTGCCGCTGGGCGCCGTCCGCGCCGCCATCACCACTCACTGGGGTCCCCGAATGCTCGACACCGCACGGCCCGAATCCCGCCCCCGCGCCGACCGTTACGCCCGCTGGGCCGGTCTGGCCGTGGGCGCCGTAGCCGCACGGCTGTGGGCCACCATGGACATCAGCACGTTCGGCAACGAGTCCGGCTTCAACGCGCCCTTGATAGGCGGCATCATGGCTTTCGGCCTGTGTGTGGTGGGGGGCGTTCTACTCGGCGACGCCCTCACCCCCCGCCCTCGGGAAGCGGTACGCATCGCCGGTCTCGCCCCGCGCCGGATCCGAGACCACGTGCCGCCCCGCATGACCCCCTTGCTTCTCCTCCAGGCGGTATTTTTCGTCGGGCTGGTGGGGCTCGGGGCTGCCATGGCCCCACCCGACGTCGTACGCCAGGTGAGCCGGGCCGCCTTCGCTCAATGCGACGGTGTGACCGGACCACCCGTCAGCCTCTGGCCCGGCATGTTCTACGGCAGCCAGCTCCTCGCCTCTTTCGCCATCGGCACCGTCGCCTGCGCCTGGGCCCTGCGCCGTATCACCCACCGTCCGGGCGACGACCAGCAGCGCCGCGACCGCTCGTTGGCGATCACCGCAGCCTGGGGAGTGCTGGTCTCGACCCAGCTGTTGGTCGTCCTCTTGTCCATCGACACGTTCCTGAGGCTCGGGAACTGCGCCACCGGCACGCTGGGCACCGTCACCGCCTTGCTGATCTACCCCATGGGCGTGCTGGCCTTGGCCACCCTGGCGTGGTGCCTGTTCACCGTGGTCATGCCCCGGGCGACGCGACGATGACCGGCCCCGTCGTCCGCGTCGACACCACCAGCCCGGTACCGCCGTACGAGCAGATCCGCGCCCAGCTCGCCCCCCTGATCCTCACCGGCCAACTCGCCGAGGGCGAACGCCTGCCGACCGTGCGTCAACTCGCCGCCGATCTCGGCCTGGCACCGGGCACCGTGGCCCGCGCCTACCGCGAGCTGGAAGCCGCCGAGCTGATCCACACCCGCCGCGGCGCGGGCACCCGGGTCGCGGCTCTGCCGTCCGAACCCAAGCACCTGGACCCGGACCGACTCGCCACGCTGGCCCGGGACTTCACGACAGCCGCCCGGGCTCTGGGCGCCGACACCGAAGCCATTCTGGCCGCCGTCCACAAAGCACTGGACGAGGGCGTGCCCAGCCCAGCGGGTACGCCGCGTTCGGTTGATCAACAACTGTGAGAGTGAAGCGTATGAAGTCTCGTACGGCCCTTCCGGCCATAGCTGTCTGCGCCGTCTGCGTTGCACTCGCCCCGCTCACCGGATGCGGCGGTGGCGGAACGGGCCATTCAAGGTGGGCCTTCAGCCCGTGGTGCGCGGCGACTTCGACGAGGACGGGCACCGCGACCTCGCGGGCCTCGCGAAGAACGGGCCGTCCCTGGCAGCGGCGAGCCGATCACGCACCGGCTGCCCGAGGGCGCAGGCGGCGATTGCGGGCCGCAGCTGGGCTCTTTGACCAGCAGGCGGCCAAGGGGGGTGACGGACCAGTGATGATCGAGACGAGCGTCCGGAACGTAGGCTGTGCCGCCACAGTCCGGGACTGTGGGTGAGCAAAGGGGTGGGGAACATGAACGGGAACCGGAACGTGCTCAAGGTCAGTGTGGCGGTCGCCGGGTGCGCGCTCTTCTTTCTCGTCGCCGTGGCGTTACGCCCCGTGATCGGGTACGACTCCCCCTACTCTTCGCCGGCCCCTGCGCCCCCACCTCCGATGGACCTGGACCCGGTGACCACGCCGTCCGCGTCCGCCCCCGTGCCGCGCGGCAGCGGCAGCCGGGCCGCCGACGACGTGAACGGGGACGGTTACGCGGACCTGGTCTTCGCCGCGCCTGCCTACCTCGGCGTGGTCTACGGCTCCGCACGGGGACTCGACCCGACCACCCGCACCGTCATCAAGCCCGACGACACCCGCTTTCCCCCGAACCTGGCCCCGGGAGGAGTCTCCACCGCCGACCTCGACGGCGACGGCTACGCGGACATCCTGGCCAGCGGGCACGTCGTCTGGGGCGGTCCCGCCGGTCCGCGCGACGGGGTGCCCGCCGCCAAACTGGGAGGCGTGCCGGGGGACTTCGACGGCGACGGTCAGCAGGATCTCACCGTGACCGAGAACGTAGGAAAGAAATACGCCGCGCGGTACCAACTCCGTGTGCTGTACGGGCCGTTCACCCGCGAAGGGAAACCACACCGCACAGGTGCGGCCCGCCCGAGCCCCATCACCGAGGCCGGCCTCGGCAATGAGGACTCCGACTTCTCCCTCACCGCGGGCGACGCGGACGGCGACCGTGCCACCGACCTCGTCGCCAGGCCCCACGGGGACGGCGAGCAGGAAGTGGCCGTGCTGCTGCACGGTGGGGACGGACCGGGTGGATTCGCGGCGCGGGCCCCGTATCTGCGGGACGGCAGCGCCGTGGCGTTCGGTGACTTCGACGGCGATGCCCTGGACCATGCGATCGGCGCATTTCTGCACGCCCGTGCGCGCAGGCCCGATCTCGACACCGCGCAGCGCCCGGCGCTACGGGCGATCGCCGTGGACGGCAAGACACTGCGCGGCTCGCGCCACGGCGACCGGCCCGCTGTCGCCCTGCTGGCCGCGATGGAACACTCCGGCAGTGTGCTCGCCCAGCGCCAGGTCGCCGACAAGAGCAACGAGATTCCCGCATTCGCGCCGCTGCTGGACACCCTCGATCTGACCGGCACCGTGGTCACCGCAGACGCCCTGCACACCCAGCACGAACACGGCGCCTACCTGCGCTCCCGCGGCGCTCACTATCTCGCGATCGTGAAGAAGAACCACCCCGGCCTGTTCGAGACCGTCCGCACGCTGCCCTGGCGGGACATCGCGCTGGACCACTACGACCGCACCCGTGCCCACCACCGCACGGAGATCCGTCGGCTGAAGACCGCCGCGTTCGCCCACCTTGCCTACCCCGGCGCCCGCCAGGCCCTCCAAGTCGTGCGCTGGCGCCGCGAGATGGGCACCGGCAAGCTCACCATCGAGCGCGTCTACCTGATCACCAGCCTGCCGCCGGGCGAGGCCACCGGCGAGCAGCTCGCTGCCTGGATCAGAGGCCACTGGCACATCGAGAATCTCCTGCACCACGTCCGTGACCGCACCTTCCGTGAGGACGACTCCACGATCCGCACCGCCCACCTGCCCCGCGTGATGGCCAGCCTGCGCAACCTCGCCATCGGCGTTCACCGCCAGGGCGGCGGCACCAGCATCGCCGCCGCCCTCCGCCACGCAGCCCGCGACTATCACCGGCCCCTGTCAGCCCTCGGCCTCATCCAGCCATAGCTTCGGCACGGCCGGGTGGCCGATACCGCAAAAGGATGTTGCCCGAACGGAACACGGTCACCGCCCCGGCTGTCAGGTCAATGCGGTCCTTCAGACCGGCGTACAGGCTCCGACCACGGCCCAGCAGCACCGGATGCAGCAAGATCCGCAGCTCATCCACCAATCCCTGCTCCAGCAGGGCCACGGTAAGTCCCGAACTCCCGAAGATCGCGACGTCACCGGCGGACTCGGCCCGCAGCCGCGCAACCTCGGCGGCCAGATCACTGCCGTCGGTGATCCGGGTGTTCTCCCAGGGGGTGACCGGGCCACTGCCCGTCACCACCGTCTTGGGCACGGCGTTCATGAAGGCCGCGACCTCGGGCAACCGCTCCGCTGCATCGGCCGAGGTCCAGACCTCGGCGAAGTGCTCGTAGGTGCGCCGGCCCAGCAGCAGGGCTCCCACTTCGCGGGTCTGGCGCAAGTTCCAGTCGAAGAACTCCTCGTCGTAGAGACCCCAGTCCAATTCCCCACCGGGTCCCTCGTGATAGCCGTCGAGGGAACAGAACAAGAACGCGAACACCTGCTGCTGTCGGCCATGAGGCGTCGAGCCGCCACTCATCTCGTCTCCTTCCAGTCAACACTGCATCAGACAGACTGGCACCGAAGACAAAACTCATCGGGCGTGCCCCAGCTCTGCTCGTGACCGACCGGACACGCCTGACGAACCCGGACAGAAGGCGATCACGCAAAGGCCCTGGCGTCCCGCCCGCTTTGTTCTTCGGAGCTGCCCCCTTTGACCTGGCCTTCTCCTCCTCGACAGTGGCCTTCTCCAGGGCGTCGATGACGTCCTTGCCCAGGTGCATCCCAGCAGCGTCGTGGTGAGCGCGCGCGGTGGTGGAGTCGATGCTGACCAGGG
>NZ_JNWJ01000083.1:0-28239 GCF_000716805.1 Streptomyces yerevanensis
CGCCAAGTTCGACATCCCCCTGCTGCGGCTGGCACTCTCCCTGCCCGTCGGCTACGTCGGCGCGATGGGCTCCCGCCGCACCCACGACGAACGCCTGCGTCTCCTGCGCGAGGCGGGCGTCGCGCAGGACCGATCGGCTCGGCTGCGCTCCCCGATCGGTCTCGACCTGGGTGCCCGCACCCCCGAGGAGACCGCGGTCTCCATCACCGCGGAGATCATCGCTCACACCAACCGCGCAAGCTGCCTGCCCCTGTCCGACCTGTCGGGTCCGATCCACCGCGTGGTTGCACAGGTCAGCTGACGTCAGGGGCGCGCGAAGACGTCGGTCCGCCCCGCTGCGGCGATACGGGGCGGACGGCGAGTACGTACTGGTGGCAGGTCAGAAGGTGAGGAGCACCTTGGTGGCGCGCCGCTCGTCCATGGCCTTGTAGCCCTCCGCGGCCTGGTCCAGGGGCAGGGTGAGGTCGAAGACCTTGCCCGGGTCGATCTTGCGGTCCCAGATGAGCTGGATCAGGTCGGGCAGAAACCGGCGCACGGGTGCAGGGCCGCCCTCTACGTGGATACCGGCGAAGAACAGTTCGATGCCCTGGATCGTGACGTCGTAGTTGACGCCGACGAAGCCCATGTGCCCGCCCGGGCGGGTGGAGTTGATGGCCTGCATGGTCGATTCCTGGGTGCCGACGGCCTCGACCACCGAGTGCGCCCCGAGGCCGCCCGTGAGTTCCTTGATCCTCGCCACGCCCGCGTCACCGCGCTCCTCGACGATGTCGGTCGCGCCGTAGAACCTGGCCAACTCCTGCCGCTCGGGGTGGCGGGACATCGCGATGATCCGCTCCGCGCCCAGCTGCTTGGCGGCCAGGAGGGCCATCAAGCCGACCGCGCCGTCGCCGACGACCGCGACCGTCTTGCCGGGGCCGGCCTCGGCGGCGACGGCCCCGTACCAGCCGGTGCCGAGCACGTCGGAGGCGGCGAGCAGCGAGGGGATCAGGTCCTCGTCCGGCTGCCCGGGTGTGGGCACGAGGGTGCCGTCCGCGTGAGGGATGCGGGCCTTCTCGGCCTGACTGCCGACCGTCTGCGCCACGAACTCCCGGTGCACACAGCCGGACTGGTAGCCCGAGCGGCAGATCTCGCAGGTGTTGTCGGAGATGACGAACGACCCGACGACGAAGTCGCCGACCTTGACGTTCTTCACGTCGGAGCCGACTTCCTCGACCACGCCCGCGTACTCGTGCCCCATGACCTGGTGGTCGGCGGGCTCGATCCCGCGGTAGGGCCACAGGTCCGACCCGCAGATACAGGTCGCGGTCAGCCGGACGATCGCGTCGGTGGGCTCGATGATCTTCGGGTCGTCGCGCTCCTCCACCCGGACATCACCGGCCGTACGCATGATTACGCCGCGCATACCTGATTCTCCTTGCTTTCCTTGCTTCACTTGCGGGCCGGGTACCCGCCGCACCACCGGTGACGGCGGAGCGGACAGCACCACGGCATCCAGGTAACCGCCGTTCCGAGCGGGCAACGAGTCACTGATGATGGGTGTACTGGCAGTACACCCAAACCTGCCGGGCTCGGTCGTACGGTCGTCGTGTGGACAACCGTGACGAAGTCCGCGAGTTCCTCACCTCGCGGCGAGCCAAGATCACCCCGGAGCAGGCCGGGCTGCCCGCAGGCGCCCGGCGCCGCGTACCCGGCCTGCGCCGCAGCGAGGTCGCCGCCCTGGCCGACGTCAGTGTCGAGTACTACGCCAAACTGGAGCGCGGCAACCTCGCCGGCGTCTCACCCGCCGTGCTCGAAGCCGTCGCCCGCGCCCTCCAGCTCGACGACGCCGAACGCACCCACCTGCTCCACCTGGCCCAGGCCCAGGAAGGCTCCGACACACTCGCCCGCCCCCGGCCACGTTCCAGTCGGCAGCGCACCCTGCACAAGAGCCTGCAGTGGACCCTGGACGCCGTCACCGCCGGCCCTGCGTTCGTCGTCAACGGCCGCCTGGACGTGCTCGCCGCCAACCAACTGGCCCGCGCCTTCTTCGCCGACTTCTACGACAGCCGCACTCAGCCGCCGAACCTGGCCCGCTTCCAGTTCCTCGCCCCTGCCGCCCACCGCTTCTACCCCGACTGGGACCTTGCCGCCGACATGACCGTGGACGTGCTGCGCAACGAAGCCGGCCGCAATCCCCACGACAAGGACCTCCACGACCTGGTCGGAGAGCTGTCCACCCGCAGCGACGCCTTCCGCACCCGCTGGGGCGCCCACAACGTCACCCGCCACGGCACCGGCGTCAAACGCTTCCACCATCCGGTCGTCGGCGACCTCACCCTCGCCTGGGAGGCCCTGGCCATGGCCGCCGAACCCGGACTCACCCTCACCGTCTACACCGCCGAGCCCGGCTCACCCTCCGCGGAAGGCCTGAACCTGCTCGCCTCCTGGGCCGCCACTCACGACACCGCTACGGCCTCTTCTCTTCGGTCTCCGACCACTCCACTCGATTGATCGCCGAGAGGGAAAACCATCCGCCTGGTAGGCGGCGACCGCATAGGAGACGATCTCGCGGGTGCGGCGCCCGGCGTCGTGCAGGGTTCCCGTGGCGGGATCGGTCTGCAGGTCGGACAGGGAAAGGATGCCGATTTCCACCAGCGTGGCATCCAAAATGGATAGGTCAATCCGATTGCTAGACTGGCCGGCATGACTCCTGACGCCCACCATCCCGACGGCCCCGTCGCTCAGCCGCTGCGCAGCGATGCCGAACGCAACCGGGAGCGGATCATCGCCGCCGCGCGTGCGGTGTTCGCACGCGACGGCCTGAGCGCCTCGATGGCCTCCGTGGCCCGCGAGGCGGGCGTGGGCATCGCCACCATGTTCCGCCGCTTCCCCACGAAGGAGGAGCTGGTCGACGCGGTCTTCTCCGACCGCATGGGCGCCTACGCCGACGCGGTCACCGTCGCTCTGGAAGACCCCGACCCCTGGAACGGTTTCGTCGGTTACATCGAGGCAGCCTGCGCGATGCAGGCTGCCGACAGCGGCTTCGCCGACGTCCTGACCATGACCTTCCCCACCGCCAAGGTCCTGGAGGCCCGCCGCAACGAGGCCTACCAGGCCATGCTGCGCCTCATCGACCGTGCCAAGGCCACCGGCCGCCTGCGCGAGGACTTCGACCCCTCGGACCTGGTACTGATCCACATGGCCAACGCCGGCGTCGTCAACGCCTGCGGCGACGCCGCCCCGGATGCCTGGCGACGCGTCGTCGCCTTGGTGATCCAGTCCTTGGAGGCTCCCGCCCGCGGCCCTCTGCCCGCCTCACCCGGGCACGAACCCCTCTACAAGGCCATGCTCCGCGCCGGCCAGGGCACCACACCGCCGCCGGGCAAGAGCAGCTGACCTCAGGGCCGGATCACCGTGCCGAGACGCGGCACAACAGCAGCATTACGAGGCAACGATCCGCATTGCGATCATCAACGAGTCCCTCCTCGTCGCGCGTGCGGGCCAGAAAGTCCTTGAACGCGGACGACGTACCGCGCGAGGGTTGATCAGTGCCGGGTCGACGTAGGACGGGTCGGTGGTCGTGGTGCCGCCGGCAATGTCCAGCAGAACGGAACCCTCCTCCTCGATCGCGCCGCGGACCGGAACACCGCGGCGCGATCAGGGTTCGATGAGGGGCGGGTACGGCTCGGTGTGCTGTCAGCCGCGGGGGAAGCCGTCGTCGTCGAGCTTGAAGACGAGTTCGGCCTCGTCGCGCTTGGTGGTGTGCAGCTCCCAGTACAGAGGGGTGATCTGCTCGGGCCGGGCCGCCTCCACGCCGGGAATGACGGAGACGCCGATCGAGGAGTCGATGCCGACGTGGGCGGCCTGGATGCCGGTGTCGGCGTCGGCCAGCTCCTTGTGCAGGTTCATCACCCAGTTGCGCAGCGCCGCGGCGGCGGCGTTGACGTTGGCGACCCGCGGGTCGGGCCAGATCGAGCCGGCACCGGTGGTGTAGAGCAGGGTGCCCGCGCCGGCCTCGCGCATCGCCGGCAACACCGCCCGGGTGGCGGCGATGGCCCCGTAGAGCTGGAAGTTCATCTCGAACTCCACATCGGACGGTTCGGTGGTGGCCGGAGCGGTCAGCGTGGTGACGCCGAAGGTCCCCACCGGGGAGTACTCCAGGACGTCGATCCCGCCGAAGTGTGCGGCGGCGTCCTTGAGTGCCTGGGCGAGCGCGTTGCGGTCGAGTACGTCTGCGGGGAACGCGGCGGCGGTGATGCCCTCGGCGCCGAGCTTGCCGACGAGGTCGTCGAGCTTGTCGCGGTTACGGGAGATCAGGGCGACGTCGAAGCCCTGGGAACCGAAGGTGCGGGCGATGGCCAGGCCCATCTGGGGCCCGGCTCCGACGATGGCGATGCTGGTCACAGCAAGTCCTTTCTCGGAAGACTCATGACAGCGAAAGCCGGATAGTGCTATCCACTTCTTGAATCGGATAGGGCATTCCGGTTCGCCGTCACCACCGTAACATAAAAATGGATAAGGCAATCCGGTTGGTGGGATCGGTCTGCCCTGCACCGGCGTCCGGAAGGGGTAGTCGCCTGCTGACCTGGACTTCAACAGTCCGACGGAGCGGTGGACGGTGCCGTGGAGGTGCTCACGGTTGGCGGTGATGCCGGAGGCGCAGCGGGTGGCCGAGGATCTCCAGGGCCCGGTTGGCGATGATCTCCTCGTCTCCCGCCGGGTCGCGCTCGATGTGTGCGCCCTGCGCCCTGCGCCATCTGATGCTCCTCGTCGCTGCCGCCGAACGTGAGCCGGTATGTCGACGCGGGACCCCTTGACAGGCCGCCGCCTCCGGCCTCAGTGTTACCGACCAACATGCAGAGCGCAATATATTGCATATGGCAGGAGGTCTCATGAACACCGCGCACCCCCGCCCTACCAGCACAGACACCCCACCAACCCGGCCCTCAGGGTTCTGGCGGCGATGTCTCCGGATGCCGATCGGAGTCCAGTCGATCATCGCCGTCGGTCTCGGAGCCCTCATCGGATCCCTCGCCCCGTCCGCGGGCGAACAGATGAAGATCCTCGGGGAGGTGTTCCTGAACCTGGTGCAGGTCGTGGTCCTGCCCCTGGTCTTCCCGCTCATCGTGCTGGGCATCGCCCGCATGGAGTCGGTCAAGAAGGTCGGCCGTATCGCCGGCAAGGCGATCCTTTACTTCGAGCTCGTCACCACCGTCATCCTGCTGATCGCGGTGGGCCTGGCCAAGTTCACGGGCATCGGCAAGGGCGCCCCTGTCGAGGGGGTCGACGCCAAGGGCCTGGACGGCATGAGCCAGGGCATCGACTTCCACGAGCTGGTCCTGCACGCCGTACCGAAGAACATCTTCGCCGCGTTCGGCGAGGGCAACCTGCTCGGCGCGATCGTCTTCGCCCTCCTCGTGGGCGTGGCGATGGCCGCGATCGGAGAGAAGTCCGAGCCCTTCGCTTCGGTGCTGGAGTCCGTCGCCGCGGTGATGTTCAAGGTCGTCGGCTACGTCATCCGCATCGCGCCGCTGGGCGTGCTCGGCTTCATCTCCTACGACGTCGCCCACTACGGCTTCGGCAACCTGCGCAGCCTGATCGGCTTCATCGCCGTGGTCTACGCGGGCCTGGCCATCGTCGTCGGCGTGCTCTTCCCGCTCATCGCCGCGATCTACCGCATCCGCTACGTCGACCTGCTGAAGTCGATCGCCGGGCTGGCCGGGATCGCCTTCGTCACCCGCAGCTCCGAGTCCGTCCTGGCCCCGCTCATGGGCAAGCTCGAAGCGTTCGGCCTCAGCCGGTCCACGACCTCGTTCGTCGTCCCGCTCGGCTATTCCTTCAACACGGACGGCTCCGTCCTCTACCAGGCCGCCGCCCTGGTCTTCCTCGCCAACGCGTACGGCGCGGACACCTCACTGCCCGCACTGCTGCTCATGGTCGGCGTGCTGGTGATCCTCTCCAAAGGCATGGCCGGCGTCGCCTCCGCCTCCATCGTCGTCCTCATCGCCGCCGGCAACTCCGTCGGCCTGCCCGCCGAAGGCGTCGCACTGCTCCTCGGCGTGGACTTCATCGTCGACATGGCCCGCACCGGCGTGAACGTCATCGGCAACTCCCTTGCAGCCGCCGTCGTCGACAGTTCCGAGAGCAGGCGCGAAGCCAAACGCAGCAACCGCGAAACCCCCCGCACCCCGGCCGAGCCCGAGGCCACAGCCCTCCAGAAGGAACCCGCGCAGTGATCACCACCCGCACGGCCACCGCGGAGATCATCGGCATCCTCGGCGGCATGGGCCCGGCAGCCACCGCCGACTTCTACGCCAAGCTCGTCGCGACCACCCCCGGTTCCAGCGACCAGGACCACCTCCGGACGGTCATCTGGTCCGACCCCACCACTCCCGACCGCACCGAGGCCCTGCTCGGCGACGGCCCCGACCCCACCCCCTGGCTCCTCAACGGCAGCCGCGTCCTGCGCGAGGCGGGCGCCACGGTCATCGCCATCCCGTGCAACACCGCGCACGCCTTCGTCCCGCGCATCGCCCACCACGTGGGCCTGCCCATTGTCCACATGATCGGCGAAGTCGCCCTGCACCTCACCACGTTGAGCCCCCGCGTCCACACCGCCGGACTGCTCGCCACCAGCGGCACTGTCCGGGCCGGCCTGTACCAGGAGTGGCTGGACCGCTCCGGTATCCGTCTCGTCCTGCCTGATGCCGCCAGTCAGGACCGCGAGGTCATGGCCGCCATCCACGCGGTGAAAGCGGGCACCCACGACGACACGACGACCGCGCTCCTGGCCCGCGCCGCACAGCGCCTGACCGAACAGGGCGCGCAGGCGGTGATCGCGGGCTGCACCGAAATCCCCCTCGGGCTGCCCGCCGACGCCGTCGACGTCCCCCTCATCGACCCAGCTCTTGTCCTGGCGCAGGCCCTGGTCCGCCGGGCCGGAACCGATCGTGCAGCCGGATAGGGCGAGGGAGAGCGATGTACTGTACGCAATATGTCACTCGACAGCCCTGTCTCCCGCCGCCTCCTCAGTGAGGAGGTCTTCCACCGGCTGCGCGACTCCATCGTGCGCGGAGAACTCGTCCCCGGCGAGAAGGTGAAGGACGGCGAGCTCGCCGAGCGCCTCGGCCTCAGCCGCACCCCGGTACGCGAGGCGCTCGCCCGGCTCGCCGACATCGGCCTGGTCGAGGCCAAACCCGGTGTCTACACCCGCATCACCACCCTCAACCGCCGCGACGTCGAAAAGACCCTCGCCGTCCTGCGCTCCCTCGACCAGCTCGCCATCGAGACAGCCGTGCCGGTCATGACCGAGCAGGAGCTGCAGCACATGCGCGAGGCCAATCACGACTTCGAACGGGCCGTCGCCGCCAACGACACCACCGCAGCGCTCGCCGCCGACGACCGTTTCCACGCCGTCCCCATCGCGGCCGCGGACAACCCCGTACTCAGCCGGATCGTCGAGCAACTGCACCCGCAGATCCATCGCATCCTCTACCGCAAGTTCTCCACCCTGCTCGGCGGCCGCAACACCATCGAACACCACGACCAACTCATCGACGTCTGCGCCGGCGGCGACGCCCGCGCCGCCGCCGAACTCTCCGGACACCACTGGTCCGAGCTCGGCGGACACATCAACGAGCTCTTCGACACCAACCAGTTCGCCGAGGCTGCCACCGATTAGGCCGCCGGTCTCTGCCGGCAATGGCCGGGCTCCATACCGACAACGGTTCATCCGTACGCGGCTCTGCACTTCAGCTCGTACGCCGACATCAGGTCCCCCGGAGGCCGCCGGACTCCGGAATGGTTTCTATTCCGGGGGAGGAGCGGTGGTCCGGCGCGGTACCAGCGTGGGGGAGAGCTTGATCTGGACCGGCGCCTTGTGACGGTCGGCGATCCGCTCCAGGAGGAGGCGGGCGGCGTTCTCGCCGATCTCGTGGCCCGCCTGGTCGACGCTGGTGAGTGAAATCGGACCGAAGGAGGCGAACGTCGTGTTGTCGTAGCCGGCCACCGAGATGTCACCGGGAACGGACACCCCGGCTTCGGTGAGCGCCTCCAGCACACCCATGGCGACGATGTCCGCACCGGCGAAGACGGCCGTGGGTGGGCGGCGGCGCGCGAGTAGTTCCTTGGCGCCGTCGTACCCGCCCTGCTGGGTGTAGGTGGTGGAGACGATGTCGATCTCCTCCGCGAGGCCGGAGGACCGCATGGCCTGCCGGTATCCGTCGGCGCGCTGGGCGTTGGGCATCTCCGCGATGCGCGTCGGGTCGGTTTCGTGGTGCTCGATGTGGGCGATCCGGCGGTGGCCGAGGCCGGCGAGGTGACCGACGACCAACGACGCGCCCGTCACGTCGTCGTCCGTCACGGTGTCGTACACCGGGGAATGCCCGTGGCGGCCGACGACCACGGTCGGTACGACGGAGGCGACGTGTTCGATGTGGGCGCGTGGTGACACGGGGGCGATCAGGATGATGCCGTCCATCCCACGGTCGATCATGGCCTCCGTGACGCGCGCCTCCGCCTTCTCGTCGTTGCAGCCGCCAGGCCCCAGGAAGACCTGGTAGTCCGTGTCCGCGAGCCGGCCGGTGATCCCGTCGAGGATCTCGGGGAAGAACGGGTTGCGGATGTCGGGCAGCATCACGCCGATGGTGTACGTCTGCCCGCGCAGGCCCCTGGCCCCCGCGTGCGGCCGGTAGCCGAGCTCGTCGATCGACCGGCGCACCTTCGCGCGCATCTCGGGACTGGCTCCGTAGGCGTTGCGCAGCACTTTGGAGACAGCGGTGGTGGACACCTGGGCGTGACGTGCCACGTCGACGATCGTGATGCGGCGAGGTGGTGCTGGCGGCTCCATCCCGGTGCCCTCCGGCGAAGTGGGGAACGTTGCCGCAGAGTGTACGGCGGAGCCGCAGCTCAGTGAGGTGCGGTCGTGAGTCATGAGCCGCATCCCAGCGGGTCGTCGAGTGTCGTGGAACGCGTCGCCGTCGTAACAGTTGCGCAGCTTGCGCGGCATCTTGACGTCACGCGAGGCGCTCTCTAGGGTCTGGCAGCACCCTTTGGGAAACGTTACCCACTGGACCACACCCTGGACGCCCTTACTGGGTTTCGGGCCATATCCCCAAGACGTCGAGCCGACAGATGCCCCACGGTGCCCAGTCGACCGGAGCCCTGATCTCACCACCTGTTTGAAACGTTTCAAGGAGGAAGCCCGCTTGTGACCCTCGCCCCGAACGAGCAACTTCCGGACCACGACCACTTCCCGCACACGGCGCCGGCAGCGCACGCCCGCCGACCGCGCACCGCACCCCCCTGGTGGTTCGTGCTGCCCGCACTGCTGCTCTTCGTCTTCGTCGTCCTGGTGCCGAGTGCTCGTGGCGTGTACTACGCCTTCACCGACTGGGACGGCTTGGACCCCCACTTCTCCTTCGTCGGGCTGGGCAACTTCGCCGACATGTTCAGCGACGCCGACGCGGTGCAGGCCATCTGGCACACGCTGCTGATCGCCGTGTCGATCACGGTCCTCCAGAACGGGCTGGGCCTGTTGCTGGCCCTCGGGGTCAACACGGCCATCAAGTCCCGGAACGTGCTCAGGGTCTTCCTGTTCGCTCCGGCCGTGATCACCCCGATCGTCACCGCCTACCTCTGGCGCAACCTGCTCGGCCCCGACGGTGGGGTCAACAGCCTGCTGGGCGCGGTCGGCTTTGACGGCTCGCGGCAGGACTGGCTGGGTGATCCGCAGCTCGCGCTGTGGGCGGTGGTCGGAGTGATCGTCTGGCAGTACGCGGGCTACTCGATGGTCATCTTCCTGGCCGGGCTCCAGTCGGTACCCAAGGAGATCCATGAGGCCGCGGAGATCGACGGGGCGGGCCCCGTACGGCGCTTCTGGTCGGTGACCCGTCCGCTGCTGGCTCCGGCGTTCACCATCAACCTGATGCTGTCGATCATCGGCGGGATCAAACTCTTCGACCAGGTCTACGCGTTGACGGGTGGGGGACCGGGACACGCCACCGACACCATCTCCACGCTGATCTACAAGGACGCCTTCACGCTCGGCGAGTTCGGCTACAGCATCGCGCTCGCGGTGGTCCTCACGATCATCGTGGCGGTCGCCTCCACGGGTCAGTACCTGGTGCTGTCCCGCAACGAGAGGGCCGCGTCATGAACCGCTACCGCCCGCGCACCCTCGCGCTGGAACTGACGATGATCGCCGCCGCCCTCTTCGTGGGCTTCCCCGTGTACGTCCTGGTCAACCTCGCGGTGCGACCGGCGTCGGACACCTCCTCACCCATCGAGCCGACCACCTCGCCGACCCTGGACAACTTCACGCAGGCGTGGCAGCAGGGCGCGCTCGGAGGTGCGCTGGCCAACAGCGTGCTGGTGACGGTCTGCAGCGTGACCATCGTGCTGGCCGTTTCCTCGCTCGCCGCGTATCCGCTGGCCCGCGTCACAGCGCGCTGGTCACGCGGCACGTA
This sequence comes from Streptomyces yerevanensis, assembly GCF_000716805.1. Classification (NCBI taxonomy): domain Bacteria; kingdom Bacillati; phylum Actinomycetota; class Actinomycetes; order Kitasatosporales; family Streptomycetaceae; genus Streptomyces; species Streptomyces yerevanensis. Next base: position 10,446 of record NZ_JNWJ01000083.1, read on the forward strand.
CCTGCTGGTCCTCCTGGGCCTGGTACTGCCCTTCCAACTCGCCTCGTTGCCGCTCTACCAGACCATGCGGGACCTCGGTCTGCTCGGCACCCCTTGGGCCCTGGTCCTCTTCTACTCCGGCCTGCAGGTGCCCTTCACCGTCTTCCTCTACGTCGGCTTCCTGCGCGCCCTGCCCCGTGACTTCGAGGACGCGGCACTGATCGACGGCTGCACACCCCTGCAGGGCTTCCGATACGTGGTGCTGCCGATGCTCAAACCGGTCACGGTAACGGCCCTGGTACTCAACACGGTCGCCGTCTGGAACGACTTCTTCACCCCGCTGCTGTACCTGAGCGGCAGCGCCCAGCAGACCATGCCGGTCGCGATCGCCGGCTTCGTCGGCCAGTACGTCACCGACTGGAACCTCATCTTCGCCGCACTGGTGATCAGCATCCTGCCCGTCCTGCTCGTCTACTTCGTGCTGCAGCGCAGCATCATCAACGGTTTCGCGGGAGGGCTGAAGGGATGACACGCGAGTCCCACCCGTCCACCACGGCCGTGGCCTCTTCTCCGAGGGAGACATCATGAAGACACGCATACCGACGGTCCTGTCGGCCGTCGTGACAGCCACTGCCCTCCTTGCCGCCTGTAGCGGCGGCACCAAGGCCGGCGACTCCGGCGGAGGTGGTGGTTCCAAGACCCTGACGCTCGCCTCGGTCGACCAGGGATCCGTCGAGGACGTCGTGAAAGCCTTCGAGAAGGCCAACCCGGGCGTCAAGGTCCGCTACACCACCAGCGGCGCCGACCAGTACCAGCAGCAGATCCGGACCCAGCTGTCCTCGGGCACGGCACCCGATGTGATGTCGGTCTGGCCGGGCAACGGAAACCCCGGCGCCACGTACGTCCTGGCCGAACCGGGCTACCTGCGTGACCTCTCGGACCAACCCTGGGCCGCCGAGCTGCCGGACGCGATCAAGAGCGTCGCCCAGTACGAGGGGAAGACCTATAACGCGATCTTCGGGCAGAACGGCATCGGCGCCGTCTACAACCAACAAGCCCTGGAGAAGGCCGAACTCACGCCCCCGGACACCTGGAAGGATCTGCTGGCCTTCTGCCGGGCCGCGGCCGACAAGGGGACTCCCGCCTTCGCGCTGGGCAACCAGGACAATTGGGTGACCCAGCTCGTCCAGTACGCGCTGGTCGCCACGACCGTCTACGGCGACGACCGCGACTTCGACAAGAAGATGCAGACCGGCCAGGCCACCTTCGCCCAATCGCAGTGGACCACCGCCCTGGACAAGTACCTGACGATGGAGAAGACCGGCTGCTTCCAGAAGAACCCGCTGGGCACCAACTACGAAGCCAGCCAAGGCCTCGCCGCCACCGGCAGGACACTCGGCATCATCCAGGGCAACTGGGTGATCGCCCTCCTCAAGCAGAAGAACCCGCAGGGCACGTTCACGTTCAAGGCGCTGCCGGCAACTGATGACCCGTCAGCGACGATCGTGCCGGCTGCGGCAGGTGCGGGCTACGGAGTGAACGCCAAGGCGAAGAACGAGGACCTCGCGCTGAAGTTCGTGAACTTCGTGATGTCTCCCGAGGGCATGAACCTGTTCGTCAAGAAGCAGGGCGGTCTGCCCTCCCTGCCCGACACGGGCTATGCGGTGGACCCGTCGCTGGCCGAACTGTCCACGTTCGTCAGGGCGGACCGCACGGTGCCGTTCATGGACCAGCTCTGGCCCAACGCCAAGGTGCAGCAGACCATGCTCAGCGGGCTCCAGGAGATCTTCAGCGACCAGTCCACGCCCGAAGAGCTCCTCAAGGAAATGGACGCCGATTACAAGGCCGGGAGCTGACCACGGAGCTGTCCGGCGCGTGGGCGAACGTTCGGATTCCCGCAGGGGTCATCGGATCAACGGAGGTTTGGCATGTCCGGCATATCGGGCGGAGCGGTGAGCCGTAGACAGGTGGTCGGCACCATGGCCGTCTCCGCGACAGGGCTGGCGCTGCCCACCGTCCCCGGCCTCCCCACACAGGAGGCCCACGCCGACGAGGACGGCGACAGACACCGGCCGAAGGTCACCGGTCTCGCCGTCGACGGCCGCGAGGACGACCCGCTCGGCGTCGACGACCCTGCCCCGCGACTGAGTTGGCGGGTGGTGGGCGCCAACGCGGCATGGACCCAGGCCGCCTACCAGATCCGCGCGGCGCGCGCCGAGCAGGATCTCGACAGGGGCCGTCTGCTGTGGGACAGCGGCAAGGTCCGCTCCTCGGCCCAGACCGACGTCGCATGGCACGGTCCCGTACTGGCCTCGCGCGACCGGGTGGTCTGGCAGGTGCGGGCGTGGAGCACCGACGGCGACGCGACACCGTGGAGCCGCCCCGCCTCCTGGGAGATGGGGCTCCTCAAGCGTTCCGACTGGGGCAAGGCCCGGTGGATCGAACACCCGGGCCGCACCGTCGACCAGCCACTGCCCGTGTTCGCCCGCGCCTTCCGGGTGAACGAGCGCCGGGGAAAGGTCGTCAGGGCGAGGCTGTACCTGTCCGGCATCGGACTGCACGTCGCCCGGCTCAACGACAAACCCATCACCGACGAGGTGCTCGCGCCGGGCAACTCCAACTACCAGCTCTCCACCGAATACCGGGTCTACGACGTCACCCACCTCGTCCGCCCCGGTGACAACACCGTGGGCGTCGAGCTGGGCCACGGCACGGCGTTGGTGACCCGGTCCGTCACGAATCCGACCACCGGCCGCACTGCCCCGTACAGCTGGTGGCAGAGCCAGTTCAAGGGCAGCGGCAACCTCGTTGCGCCCGCCGCCCGGGGTGTCACCACCATCAAGGTGAACAGCGTGGCCAACTACCACGTCGGCGGCACCGTCAACATCGACACCGGCGACGGCGGCGAGCGCCTGGAGTCACGCACCATCACCGAGATCGGCACCGCCGGCGCCGACGGCACCGGTATCACCTTCGAACCCGGCCTCACCTCCGGGCACGAAAGCGGTGCCGCCGTCACCGGCTCCGGCAACTCCCTCGCGAGCACCGACCCGAGCGCGGGCGCCGCCGTCCCCCCACGTCTGATCGCCCGCCTGGAACTCACGAAGGCCGACGGGACGGTCGAGACCGTCGTCAGCGACCGCTCGTGGAAGACGGCTCTCGGCCCGACCGTCACAGCCAACTGGTACTCCGGTTCCGACTACGACTCCCGGCGCGAGCAGCCCGCCTGGACCGCCCCTGGCGCGGACCTGGGTGAGTCGGCGAGGCGGCGCGACGGCACGGCCGTGGGCTGGATCGACGCCGCGATCGCCCCGCCGCCCAACCTGACCACCGAACTGGTCTGGCGGGTGGCCGAGCCGCTCAAGGTCGTCGACAAACTGCGTCCGGTCAGTGTCACCCAGCCTCAACCCGGCGTGTGGGTCTTCGACTTCGGACAGAACTTCGCCGGCTGGCCGCTGCTCGAACTCGACGGCTCGCTCCCGTCCGGCACCACCGTCAAGCTGTACCCCGCCGAGTCGCTGAACGCCGACGGCACCGTCAACCAGGTGTCGATCATGGGCGGCGGCGCAGCGCGCGGCACCCACGTGTTCGCCGCCTACACGACGTACGGCGACCAGCGAGGAGAGCGGTGGCACCCGCAGTTCCACTACTTCGGCATGCAGTGGCTGCAGGTGACCGGCCTGCCCGAGGGCTACGAATCGACCCTCGACACGGTGACCGGCCTGCAGATCCACGCGGACGTGCCGGCCGCCGGCTCCGTGCGGACCTCCGACGACCGGATCAACCGCATTCACCGTATGGCCCGTTACTCGATCATGAGCAACACCATGTCCACCTTCACGGACTGTCCCGGCCGCGAAAAACTCGCCTACCCCGCCGACTACGCGCAGCCCTTCGGATCCCTCCACCGCACCTTCGGTTACGCGGCCTACCTGCGCACCATGCAGCGCCATCTGGCCGAGGGCCAGTCCAGGGCCGGCGACAACATCGGCAACGTGGCGCTCAAGGCCCCGGTCTACGACTGGGGTTACACCGGCCGGTTCGGCGACGAGATCAACTGGGGCAACGGCATCATCCTCGTGCCCTGGCTGGCGTACGAGACGTATGGCGACACCCGGACGATGAGCCGCCACTACGCGCAGATGCAGGCCTTCCTGCACTACATCAGGACCAAGAAGGCCGGCACCGGCGCGGACCTCCACATTGTGGACGCGGCCCTGGCCGACTGGATCGCCAGTGAGAACACCTCGGGCCGCATCACCGGAACCTGGGGCTACCACCAGATCGCCGACCGGATGGCCCGTATGGCAACGCTGATCGGGCGCGATGCCGACGCGGCCGAGTACCGCAACCTCGCGGCCAACATCAAGGACGCGTTCAACGACGCCTTCTACAACGCGGCGCTCGGCCGGTACACCGCCGAGGGCGACCAGGGCGGTGCAGGGGCGACGCAGGCCGCGCAGGCGCTCGCGCTGGACGAGGGGCTCGTGCCGGAGGGGGAACGCGGGAAGGTCCTCGACGCGCTGGTGGAACTGGTCCATGCCCACCGGCCGTTCGGGGGCGGGCCGCATCTCAGCGGCGGCACCCTCGGTCTCGCCCCGATCGTCAGAGCCCTGCACGAAGGCGGCCGCGACGACGTCCTGTGGGACGTCCTCCGGGAGGACACCCGCCCGAGCTACGGCTACTTCATGGCACCCACCACCGCCAATCCCGGCGGCCTGACGACCGTTCCCGAAGAGTGGGGCATGGGCAACTCCAAGAACCACATGATCCTTTTGCAGATCGAGGAGTGGTTCCACAGCGGTCTGGTGGGCATCCGCCAGGCGCGTGGCAAGGCCGGCTACCGCGAGCTGGTGATCGACCCTCGCCCGGTCGGCGGACTCACCCACGCCGAGGGCAGCTACCGCACGCCGTACGGCGTGGTGTCCGCGCAGTGGATACGTGAGAACGGCAGGTTCCGGCTCGACGTGGAGCTCCCGCCGAACACCACGGCGGAGGTCCGGCTGCCCACGGGCGACCGTGCCACCCACGCCGTCGGCTCGGGGAAGCACACGTTCGCCGGCCGCGACCCGCTGACCGATTCCGGGAAAACCGAAAGGGACAAGGTGTGAGCCATGAAGGGCGCAGTGCAGACGATGCCGACCGCGATGTCAGCGAAGGAATTCCACCCCGCCGACACGGACCGGCATTACGTCGCCGAACCGTGCTCGCCGCGACGGCCGGCGCCGTGTCGGTAGGGGCCGGTTTCATGGGAGGTGGAACGAGCACGGCGGCGGAAGCGGCCCGCCGTGTGGAGGGCGGCACGGTATGGGGGCTGACCGTGGAACACCGCACTGATCCCCTCGGTGTGGACGTGGGCCGGCCGCGCTTCGGGTGGCGTATGCGGTCCGCGGCGCGCGGGCGGAGCCAGGGGGCGTATCAGATCCTCGTCGCGAGCTCCCCGGACAAGCTGACCGCTGCCCATGCCGACGTCTGGAACAGCGGTCGTGTCGCCTCGCCCGACTCGGTGGCCGTCCGCTATGCGGGCAAGCCCCTGCACGCATCGAGTCGCTATCACTGGACGGTCACCGTCTGGGACGCCGAAGGGCGTCCGGTCGGTACGGCGTCCCCCGCCTTCTTCGAGACGGGCCTCATGAGCACCGACGGTGTCGGCGGCTGGGAGGGCGCGCAGTGGATCGGGATGAAGGGGAAGACCCCCAACTCGGCCGGGGCACCGATGCTGCGGAAGGAAGCAGCCCTGAAGAACCGGCCCCGGGTTCGTGAGGCACGGCTGTACGTCTCGGCCCTCGGCGTGTACGAGGCACACGTCAACGGACACCACCTGACCGTTCCGCAAGACGGCGGCACCACGACCGAACTGCTGCCCCCGGGCTGGACCAACTACGACGCGCGCGTCAACTACCTCGCCTACGACGTCACGGACCTCATGACGCGGGAGGCGGACGTCACCCTCGCCGTCGTCCTGGGCAACGGCTGGTACAACGGCCGCGTATCCGACGGCAGTACGTACTACTCCAAGGACGGCAACGCCCTGGCGGTCAAAGCCAAGTTGCTGATCCGGTACGCCGACGGCACGTCGCAGACGGTCGTCACGGCGCCGGACGGCGGCTGGAAGGCCACGGACACCGGTCCCTACCGGGCCGACGACATCTACGACGGCCAGACCTACGACGCCCGGATGGAGCTGCCGGGCTGGACGGCGCACGGTTTCGACGACTCCGCGTGGTCGGACGTGGAACGCGTCGCCTTCGAGGACAAGTACCCGGACGTCCAACTCCTCGCCTACCCGGGCGAGACCGCACGCCTGATGTCGAAGTGGGACCGCCGACCGGAGTCGATCACCGTCGCCACCGGAGTGACCGGACAGGACGGCAGCCCGGGCGGCAGGGGGCGCATCGTCGTGGACCCGGCCCGGACGGTGACCGATCCCGCGAAGGCGGCCTCCGCCCCGGTCACGATCGGCAGCGGCGAGACCGCCGTCTTCGACCTCGGCCAGAACATGGTCGGGGTGGCCCGCTACCGCCTGCGCGGCCCGGCCGGAGCCCGGGTCGAGTTGAGGTTCGGCGAGATGCTCAACGACGACAGCGCCGGCGCGGACGGCCCCGAGGGCTCCGTCTACCGGGCCAACCTCCGCAGCGCCAAGGCCACCAGCACGTACGTCCTCAAGGGCGACCGGCACGGCGAGACCCACCAGGACTCCCTGACCTTCTACGGCTTCCGCTACGTGTCCGTGACCGCGACGGAGACCGTCACGATCACCGGACTGACCGGCAAGGTCGCCACGTCCGCGATCCGTGAGACCGGAACCGTCACCACCGACGACCCCGACATCAACAAGCTGGCGGAGAACATCCGTTGGGGCCAGCGCGGCAACTACCTCTGGGTGCCCACCGACTGCCCGCAACGCGACGAACGCCTCGGCTGGACCGGCGACACCCAGGTCTTCGCCAAGACCGGCCTCTACAACGCGGACGCCGGTGTCTTCCTCAGTCACTTCCAGGACACCGTCGTCGACTCCGCGGTCATCTATGGCGCGGACAAGGCGCAGTTCACCGGGGTCGCGCCCGGCGGACGGTACAACTTCCCGGGCGGCGGCAGCGGTTGGGCGGACGCCGGTGTCATCGTGCCGTGGACCGTGTGGCAGATGACCGGTGACGCGACCGTGGTCAGGGACAACTGGCCCGCGATGACCAGGTACTTGGACTGGATCCGGCAGCAGACCGGCGACACCTACGCCGGACAGGGCTCCCTCACCGGCGACTGGCTGGCACCGCAGAAGACCAGCGCCCAGCTCATGAGCGACGTCTACTACGGCTATGTCGCCCGGCTGATGGCGCAGATGGCCCACGCGATCGGCCGGACGGCGGAGGGAGACGCGTACGACCGGCTCTTCGGGCGCATCAAGCAGGCGTTCATCACCAAGTACCTGAGCACCGAGGGCGGCCGGGTCACGGTGAAGTCCAGCCTGGGTGAAGCGTCACCGATCGAACCGGGCGCCGACCCCAACGAGAAGACGGAGGACAACAGCCAGTCGGCGCTGCTGTGGGTCCTCAAACTCGGCTTCTACGAGACGGAGGCTCAACGCCGCACGCTCATCGGCCTGTTGGCGGACAACATCGGCAACGACGAGGCCTACAAGGCCGCCCACCCGAACAGCACCCGGATCAAGTACGCCGAGAACACGCTGTCCGTCGGCTTCCTCGGCGTCAACGTCCTCGCCCCCGTCCTCACCGAGGAGGGCCGCGCCGACCTGGCGTACAAACTGCTGCACCAGGACGCGCTCCCGTCCTGGCTGTACTCGGTGAGGAACGGCGCCACCACCGTCTGGGAGCGCTGGAACTCCTATTCCGAGGACGCCGGCTTCGGCCCGGTCAGCATGAACTCCTTCAACCACTACGCGTACGGCGCGATCATGGAGTGGATGTACGCGTACATGGCCGGTATCGCCCGCGACCCGGACAGCCCCGGTTTCAAGCGCTTCCTGCTCCAGCCCCACATCGATCCCACGGGCAGGATCACGCGGGTGTCGGGCTCGTACGAGTCGCCGTACGGCGAGATCAGGAGCGGGTGGAAGGTGGAGGACGGAGGCGGGGCCCTCGTGTACGAGGCTGTGGTGCCGGCGAACAGCGAGGCGACCCTGCGGCTTCCGGCCACCTCCGCCGACGCCGTCCGCGAGGGACGCACGCCCTTGACGCGAGCGGAGGGGGTGCGCTTCCTCGGTCACGCGGACGGGGTGGCCTCGTACCGGATCCCGTCCGGCCGGTACCACCTGACCGCCCGGCTGCACTGAGCAGCACCCCGGTCTGCGGTACCAGCGCCGGTACCGTAGACCGGCCACTTCGGTGGGGAGACAGGGCCTAGCCCTGGTGGGGCGGCGGGGGCGCGGTCGAGCCACGGACGACGAGTTCGACCGGTGGGTCGCTCGCCGGCGGCAGGTCGGTGTCCGGCTTCTCGATGGCGTGCACGAGCCGCCTGATTCCTTCCCGTGCCGCGGCGTCGAAGGGCTGACGCACGGTGGTCAGGGGAGGCGTGACGTAGGCGAAGACCGGAGTGCCGTCGAACCCGACCACACTGACGTCCTCCGGCACACGGCGCCCGGCTTCCCGCAGGGCGTGGATGAGGCCGATGGCCATCTCGTCACCCGCCGCGAACACGGCGGTCACGGAGGGGTCCGAGGCCAGCTCGCGGCCCGCCGCGTACCCGGAGGCGGGTGACCAGTCACCCTCGACGACAGGTGGTTCGGATGCGCCCCGTGCCGCCAGTGCGGCCCGCCATCCTTCCAGGCGGTCCTTGGAGGCGTACCACCGCAGCGGTCCGGAGAGGTGATGGACGGTCACGTGTCCCAGAGCCAGCAGATGTTCGGTGGCAACCCGTGCCAGCTGGTGGGCGGCCACGCCCACGGTCAGCGTCCGGTCAGCGTCGAAGGCCGGCGGCGCTCCCAGGAAGAGAACCGGCACGTCGGCGTGGACGGAGACTTCTCCTTCCACGATCGGCTCGGAGACGACGACTCCGTCCACACCCTGCTCGAGGAGCGACTCCACTGCGTCGGCGATCCCTTCCGGGTCGCCGTCCGGCGTGTTGACCACGCGCAGTGCGTACCCCGCGTCCCGCACGGCGTGCTCTATGCGCACAAGGAGCGAGGCGGTGCCGTATCCGGCCGTACCCAGAGCGACCACTCCGATGGAGCGGGTACGCCCGGAAGCCAGCGCACGGGCCGCGTGGTTCAGCCGGTAGCCCAGTTCGCCGGCGGCTGCGAGGACACGTTGGCGGGCATCGTCGGAGACATACGGCTCGTTGTTGAGGACCCGTGAAACCGTTTTGCGCGAGACTCCGGCTACACGGGCCACGTCCGCGCTGCGCGGCGCAGGCGAGTCCGAGGTGCGTCCCACCCCTGGTGTCATCACGTCTCCTCATAGCCGTATGCCTGCATCGAACGAGGTCAACTGCATGACCGCGCGGTCTGACCGCGCGGTCATGTCTACGCAGTTGCAGGGCACACGTCAAGAGAAGTCGCTGAACTTCTTCCCGCTCGTAATGGCGGTTCCGAGGGCACCAGGGGTCGTCAGCAGCAACCCGCGGTATGCACACTCGCGGCTGCCGCCGTCGTCGACGCGGTGGTGGCCGCCTCCTGGTCCTGGGCGATACGGCCCCGCAGCATGTTCTCCATGACCTTCATGAAGCGCTGTGCCCCGGAGGCGCCGATGACGAAGGGGTTGTCGCGACCGTCGGGCGCGGCGCGCAGCTCTTCCATGCGCTCCAGGCCGTAGTCGGCGAATGCGTGGTTGCTCAGTTCGACGTCGACCCCGGCCCGCCGCATCCGGGAGGCGAAGGTGAGGATGGAGGAGAGGTAGGTCTCCTTGCTCGCGGTGGCTGTGGGCGGGTTGGTCCCGCCCCAGGTCATCGCGGTGTGTGTGCGGCCCTGCCACCGGGCCGGGAAGAACGGCGAGACGCTGCCGGGTGTGTGGCCCGGCGTGTGGTGGAGCGTGAGCGTGGTGTCTCCCAGGGTCAGCTTCTGGCCGTCGGCGATGTCCAGGTCACGGGTGGGCGCGTTGGCCGGGGCGGTGGAGGCGAGGAGGTCCCAGTCGGCCGGGGCCATCATGACGCGCGTGCCGTACTGGTCGGCCAGGTACTGTGCGCCGCCGAAGTGGTCGCCGTGGGCGTGGGTGACCACGACGTACTTGATCGTCGACGGGTCCGCTCCCAGCTCGCGCAACCCCGGGACGAGGATCTGCTCGGCCTCGTCCGGATTGTTCAGGGCGTCGATGAGGATGATCCCGCGTGAGGTGAGGATCGCCGTGGCGGACACAAAACCGACGCTCACCACCCCGACGTTGTCGAAGATCCGCAGCGGTGCGGGAGCAGCGGGTCGCGGAGGGGTGTAGCCGACGGTGAGCGCGTTGACGATGCTCTTGAAGACCGGGTTGTCACCGGCGAGTTCGGCAGCCCGGTCGAAGTAGTCCTGCGCGGTGTCGCCCGGGGCCGCCGGGGCCCCGTCGGCGCGGTCCGCGAGCAGCGCCGCCGCGCTGGCCGTGACCGCCGTGGCGGCGCCGAGCTGCCAGAAGCGGCGGCGAGTGAGTGCCGGGCGGGTTGCGTCGGTGTGCGGTTCGTTCATGGGGGGTGGCTCCTTGATGTGAGGGGATGGGTGGGGACGGGGAGCGGCAGGCTTTGTGGGGGAGGGCTTCTTCGCCGGTCAGGGGTTACTCGAGGTGGTCAGTGCCGCCTGCTCGTCCTTCTCGTCGGCCCCTGCGTCGCCGAGCGGCACACCCAGGCGTTCCTTCAGGACGAAGGTGACGGCCAGTCCGACCGCCGTGACCCCCGCGAGGTAGACGCCGACGGAGTACACGGTGCCGGTGCTCGACTGCAGGGCTTCGGCGATCATCGGGGCGAAGGCGCCGCCGAGGACGGCTCCGACGGCGTACGACAGTGCCGCACCGCTGTACCGGACGGCAGTGGGGTACAGCTCCGCGAACAGGGCGGCCTGCGGCCCGTAGGTGAGTCCGAGGCCGAAGCTGTAGAGGACGAGCGCCACGACGACGAGTCCGATGTTCGCCGTGTTGAGCAGTGCGAAGAACGGGAACATCCAGGCGAGTTGGATGAGGAAGCCGATCCGGTAGACGCGCAGGCGCCCGAACCGGTCGGACAACCGGCCGCCCACCATGGTGCTGACCAGCCAGCCCACCGCGGCGACCATCACGCCGATCAGGATCGTCGTCGGGTCCATGCCGAGATGGTTCACCGAATAGCTCTGGACGTAGCCGCCCGTGGTCATATAGCCGACGGCGTTGTTGGCGGCGAACAGCAGGGCACCGGCCACGACGAGCGGCCAGTGGTCCTTGAACAGCACGGCGAGCGGGGCGCGCGACTGGCTCCCGGACTCCTTCAACTCCCGGTATACAGGGCTCTCCTCCACCTTGCGCCGGATGACGAAACCGGCGGCGACGAGGACGACGCTGGCCAAGAACGGGATGCGCCAGCCCCAGGCGAGGAACTGGTCGTCCGTGGTGAGGGCGGTGACGGCGGCCAGGGCGCCGTTGGCCAGCAGCAGGCCCAGCGGCGCTCCGAGCTGGGGGTAGGCCCCGAACCTTCCGCGCTGCGCCGCGGGCGCGTGTTCCACGGAGATCAGCGCGGCGCCGCCCCACTCGCCGCCGGCGGACAGCCCCTGAAGGATCCGCAGGAGTACGAGGACGACCGGAGCGCTCGTACCGATGGAACTGGACGACGGCACGAGACCGATGAGGGTGGTCGCGACGCCCATGAGCAGCAGGGTGGCGATGAGCATGGCGCGGCGGCCGATGCGGTCACCGAGGTGGCCGGCGAGTGCGGCTCCCACCGGCCGGAAGAAGAAGCTGATGCCGATGGTCGCGAAGGAGATGATCAGTGAGTTCTCGCCGAGCCCGTCGAAGAACAGGCTGTTGAAGACCAGCCCGGTGCACAGGGCGTAGATGAAGAAGTCGTACCACTCGATGGTGGTGCCCGCCATGGCGGCGAGCGCGACGGTGCGGTGCTGACTGCCGGATGTCTGAGCGGATGGGGACATGGGGAGTCCGATCGTCGTCGGGTCGTCGTTGGCCCGGGGAGGGGACGGGGACGGGGGTGCGGGGGCGTGAGCGGTGTCAGACGGCGTAGTCGGGGGCGATCCGGTCGATCCTGCGGCGCAGCGCGTCGAACAGAGTCCTGCCCGACTCGGTTCGGTCGCCCATCTGGAAGGACTCCTTGGTCGAGCGCACCGCCGCCTCCAGGGTCACCGGGGTCAGCGGCTGCCCCGACGACTGGGCGGCGAGCTGGATCTCGCAGGCCCGTTGCAGGGTCCACAGGGAGGCGAACGCGGCGGGCAGGGTCGGCCCCAGCGCCAGCAGGCCGTGGTTGCGCAGGATCATCAGGTCGCGGTTGCCGAGGTCGGCCACCAGGCGTGGCTTCTCCTCGGGGTCGACGGTGATGCCCTCGAAGTCGTGGTAGGCGACCATGCCGTGCAGTTGGGCGGCGTAGAAGTTGTTCGGGTCCAGTCCGCCGCGCAGGCAGGCGACTCCGGTGCCCGCGGTGGTGTGGGTGTGCATGATGCAGTGCGCGTCGGGCCGGTTGGCGTGGATCACCGAGTGGATCAGCAGCCCTGCCTCGTTGACCGGCCAGTCCGAGTCCGACAGGACGTTGCCGTCGAGATCGATCTTCACCAGGTTCGAGGCGGTCACCTCGTTGTACATCAGGCCGAACGGGTTGATCAGGAGGTGCCCGTCCTCGCCGGGCACGCGCACGGTGATGTGGTTGAAGATCATCTCGACCCAGCCGAGGTGATCGAAGATCCGGTAGCACGCGGCCAGTTCGAGCCGCGCCCGCCACTCCGCATCGCTCATGCGCGCCGGTTTCGCCGTGCTCGTCGGGGTGTCCAGAACGGTCACTGCCGTGCTCCTTGGTTGCTCCATGGGCATCGCCGGTACGCGGCGGGCGGCGCCCTTCGGTGTCCAGGAGCATGGGTGTCCGACCGCCGGGGAACCAATGTCGAGGTCGCCATCGAAAGTCGCTGTACGATGTCCGATTCGACATAACGGCTGGGCAGTTGGCGGATACGGGTGCCGTCGTGAGAGGAACGACACCCGTACGTCATTCCGTCGTCGGCGGCTGTGACAGGCCCGCGAGGGCAGTCAGTTCCAGCGTCAGCAGGAGGCGTCGTGTTGGGTCGGTAAGCGATACGCCGAAGAGCTGTTCGGCCCGGCGCAGCCGTAGCCGCAGCGTGTTCTGGTGGATGTGCAACTCGCCGCTGGCGGCGGCGACATCGCCGAAGTGCCGCAGATACGTGAGGAGCGTGGCCGCGTAGTCGGTGGCGTGCTCGGCATCGTGTGCCCGTAGGCGCTCCGCGATGCCGGTACGCAGTTCGGGCTCGTCGCGTACGGCCCCGACGAGCCGCCGCAGCACCAACTCCGGCCGCAGGTCCTCGGTGCGGTACGCGCCCGGGTCCGCGCGCTGCTCCCCGAGGTGATCGAGCGCGGCGTCGATGTCGCGGCGGGCGGAGAGGAGCGCGGGAAGCGTCCCGGCGGTGGGGGAGTGGACCGCGGTGAACGACCGGTGCAGGCTGTGTCCGGCCCGGTCCAGGAGGTGGTCCAGCAGGACACCGGTGGACACGGAGCCGGAACCGGCGGTCGGCAGCAGCACGTAGACGCGGTTTCCGAGCAGGGCCGCCGCCGGTTCGTGGCCGAGGGAGCGGCCGTCGAGGACGGCCAGGTCGAGCATCCGCATCGCAGCGGCGCGGTGCCGGGCCGCGAGGCCGGCCTCCGACGACTCCTCGCCGTTCGTCTCCCGTACGGTCTCGGCCAGCCCGACCAGTACGGCGGGAAGGCGGACGCCGCCGCGCGGGTCGCCCTGTTCCGGCTGCCCTTCCAGCGTGGAACGCAGGGCGCGGTCACGCCTCTCCTGCTCCGCGTCGACCTGGCGGCGCAGCGCCAGCATGTGCAGCGCTGCCACCCGGGCCGCCTCCTGCAGGGCCGGCCCGCAGTCGGTGACCGCGGTCTCGTCGGAGAACGCCACCCACAGGGAACCGAGCACGTCCTCGCCCGCCCTGATGACCACGGCCATGCGCGGCAGATCCCCGGGCCGATGCCGGCGTACGACCGCGTCGCTCACCCACACCGCCCGGTCCAGGTGATCGGCGAGCGCGTCCTCGGGCACTCGCCTGCCCAGGATCCCGCGTCGCCGGGTCTCGTCGATGGGCTGGTCGGGCAGGCTCGAGTAGGCGACCACGACCTGCTGCGTATCCATGATCGCGACAGCCCCGCCGACGATTCCGGCGACCGCGTTGGCCAGGGAGAACAGATCGCCGCCCGTCGTCCCACCGCCGGATTCGGTACCCGCCGCGCGCGCGGCCAGGATGGTCGTGACCAGGCGCTGGACGCGCGTCCACGGCACCTGCGGCTCGACGGCCAGGACAGGAACTCCCGTCTCGCGGACCTGCGCCACCACGTCCGGGCGTGCGGGATCGGCGCACTTGACGGCGAGTGCGCAGGAGCTGTCCGCCGCCGTCCGAAGAGCCGCGGCCAGTGCCGTACGGTCCCCGATGTCCAGACCGACACCGAGCAGCAGATGTCCGGGTGCGGTGGTCCCGAGCGCCTCCGGGCAGTCCAGCAACTCGACGCCGATGACCGGCTGTTCGCCCACACCGTCTGCGCCCGCACCACCTGCATCGCCTTCGGAGAGCACGCTGATGACGCCGCCCTGTAGGGCCTCGACGAGCTGATCGAGGCGTATCGCGGTCATGCCGACCCTCCTGTTCAAAGAGTGTCGGAATCTACATCACCGCCCCTTCGTGAGTGTAGGTGCCGACATTGTTGCGGGCTGCGCCACGGCGCATGCTCGCTGCGAACGGCCGCCATCGGCCGACGGATCGACCACCACTCGAGATGGAGGTGCGACGATGTCGCCGCAACCGCCTGCCATGGCGCATCGGATCACCATCGTGGGCCCCGGGGCCGTCGGTGCCACCCTCGCCGGGGCGTTCGCCGCGTCGGGCGCCGAGGTCTCCCTGCTCGGAAGGCGGGGCCCGCACCTCGCCGTGATCGCCGCGCACGGGCTCGGGCTGCGGAGCACCGAGACGGGAACCGAGGCGCGGCACCGGTTCCCCACGGCGTACGACACCGCGGGGCTGCCCGTCCCGGACCTGGCCGTCGTCTGCGTCAAGAGCCAGCACCTGCTCCCGGCGGCCCGCTCCATCCGGACGTGGATCGAGCACGGCGTGGACGTACTCGTCGTCGCCAACGGAGTGCCCTGGTGGCTGCTGTCCACCGTCGAGCACGCCGGCGGAGACCCCGTTCTGCGATCGGTCGACCCCGACAGCGAGTTGCTGCGCCTCCTGCCCGCCGAGCGCGTGATGTCCGGGGTGGCGCACTTCAGCAGCGCAGCCGACGGGCCGGGACGGGTGACCCACGTCAGCGGCACGAGGCTGATCATCGGCGATGCGACGGGCGGCATCTCCGACCGCATCACACGGTGCGCCGCAGCCCTGTCCGCAGGCCCCGTCCGCCCGGAACCCAGCACCGACATCCGCCGGGACATCTGGGAAAAACTCCTGGGCAACGTCAACCTCAACCCCGTCAGCGCGCTCACCGGCGCCACCGTCCTGGACATCCTCGACGACCCGGACGTACGGCAGATCTGCGCCGCCATGTTCGACGAGACGGCGGCCGTCGGTGCCGCACTGGGCATCGAGAACGCCATGACGGCCGACGACCGGCTCGACATCGCCCGCAAACTCGGCGCGTTCCGCACCTCGATGCTGCAGGACGCGGACCGTGGCCGGCCCCTCGAACTCGACACCATCATCGGTGCCGTACGCGAACTCGCGCGCCGCACAGGCGTCCCGTCCCCCTCCCTCGACGCGGTGCACGGACTGCTCGCCCTCCGCGAGCGCGTCCGCCGCCTCGGCGAGACGCCCGGCAGCTGAAGGAGCCCCGTTGCCACATCCCTTGGGGAACCCCCCATCGAAGATCATCGCTGTCCACCTCAACTTCCGCAGCCGGGCCAAGGAGCGCGGACGAACCCCCGCCCACCCCTCCTACTTCCTCAAGCCACCGTCGTCGCTGGCCGGCACCGAGGAAGCGATCATCCGGCCACGCGGCTGCCAACTCATGGGATTCGAGGGCGAGATCGCGCTCGTCATCGGCTCCCGCGCGCAGCGCGTGGCGCCGGAGGACGGTTGGTCGTACGTCCGCTGGGTGACGGCCGCCAATGACGCGGGCGTGTACGACCTGCGGTACGCCGACCGGGGCTCCAACCTGCGCTCCAAGGGCGCGGACGGCTTCACCCCGATCGGTCCGCGGCTGCTGGACGCCACCGAACTCGACCCCGCCGGACTGCGCTTGAGGACGTGGGTCAACGACGAGGTGGTCCAGGACGACACGACCGACACCCTGCTGTTCCCCTTCGGTCAGCTGGTCGCGGACCTGTCGCGGCTGGTCACCCTGGAACCCGGCGACGTGATCCTGACCGGCACACCGGCCGGAGCCTCGGTGGTCGAGCCGGGGGACGTGGTCGAAGTGGAGGTCGGCGACGGCCGGTTGAGCACGGGAGTGCTGCGCAGCCCGATCGCCTCCGCCGAGCACGACCTGGAGCCGTGGGGCGCACAGCCCAAGGTGGACCGGGCCGAGGAGGAGTCGGCGTACGGATCCGCGTACGTACCCGGCCCACTTCTCGACGAAAGCCTCGCCCGCGGCCTCCGCTCGGTGGCCGTGGCGACGATCAGCGCGCAGCTACGGCGGCGCGGTCTGCCGCACATGTCGGTCGACGGCGTACGACCTCTCAGCCCCACGGCCACCATGGTGGGCGTCGCGCACACCCTGCGCTATCTGCCGCTGCGCGAGGACCTGTTCGAGCGGTACGGCAACGGCATGAACGCCCAGAAGCGGGCCATCGAGGAGCTTCAGCCCGGCCACGTCCTGGTGATGGACGCCCGGCAGGACACCTCCGCCGGAACCCTGGGCGACATCCTCGCCCTGCGCGCGCAGCAGCGCGGCGCGGCCGGGGTTGTGACCGACGGAGGACTGCGGGACAGCGCGGCCGTCGCCGCACTGGGGCTGCCGGTGTTCCACGGCGGAGCGCACCCGTCGGTGCTCGGCCGCCGCCACGTCCCCTGGGACACCGGCGTACCGGTCGCCTGCGGCGGGGCCCTGGTGCAGCCCGGCGACCTGATCGTGGGCGACGACGACGGCGTGGTCGTCGTACCCCCTGATCTCGCCGCGGAGTTGATCGCCGACTGCCGGGAGCAGGAGCGGCAGGAGCGGTTCATCACCGAGCAGGTGCGGGCCGGGGCGAGCGTCGACGGCCTGTATCCGCTGGGCCCGACCTGGCGGGATGCGTACGAGACCTGGTGCAAGGGAGAGGCACAGTGAAGTTCCGCAGCGACCCGTCCACGATCCGGGGCTCGATCGCCCCGGTGGTCACCCCGTTCACGGCCGATGGGGCGGTCGACCACGACAGTCTGGCCGGGCTGATCCGCTTCCAGTTGGAGTCCGGTTCGCACGGCATCTCGCTGGGCGGCTCCACCGGCGAGCCCAGCGCGCAGAGCGTCGCCGAGCGGATCGCGGGGATGCGGACGGCGGTCGAGGAGATCGGCGACCGGGTGCCGTTCCTGCCCGGCACGGGCTCGCACAAGCTTGACGAGACCCTCGAAATCACTGCTGCAGCAAGGGAGTTGGGTGCGGATGCCGCGCTCGTGATCACGCCGTACTACGCGCGGCCCACGCAGGAGGCGCTGTATCAGTGGTACGCGACGGTGGCCCGGGAGTTCCCGGATCTGCCGATCGTCGCGTACAACGTGCCCTCGCGCACGGCCGTC
>NZ_JNWJ01000084.1:0-49358 GCF_000716805.1 Streptomyces yerevanensis
CCAGTGGTCGGCCGGCTCGTACCTGGAGGACCAGGACCAGTGGTGGCTGCCCGGCATCTTCCGGGACGTCACCCTGCTGCACCGCCCGGCGGGCAGCGCGCTCGACTTCTTCGTGCACGCTTCGTACGACCATGTCAGCGGCGAGGGCACCCTGCGCGTCGACTCCGACGTCGACGGCCGGGTCACCGTGCCCGCCCTGGACATCGATGTCGCGACCGGCGGGTCCGTGACGGTTTCGGTCCAGCCGTGGACCGCGGAGACACCGAAGCTGTACGACGGCGTGCTGGCCACCGAGGGCGAGCGGATCCCCCTGCGGATCGGCTTCCGCACGGTCGTACTCGCGTCGACGACGACCGCTGGACTCCGGCGCTGATCGACCGCGCGTCCCGCATGGTCGAGCGCGACAAGAACCACCCGTCCGTCGTGATCTGGTCCCTCGGCAACGAGGCCGGCACCGGCCGCGGCCTGACCGCGATGGCCGAGTGGATCCGCGGCCGGGACGGCTCGCGCCTGATCCACTACGAGGGCGACATCAACTGCCGTGACACGGACATGTATTCACGCATGTACGCGGCCCATGACGAGGTCGAGCAGATCGGCCGGGACCTCGACGGGGGTACGCACAGGCGGCGTGGGCTCCCCTTCATCCTGTGCGAGTACGGGCACGCCATGGGCAACGGCCCCGGTGGTATCGCCGACTACCAGCGGATCTTCGAGGCGTACGACCGGCTCCAGGGCGGCTTCATCTGGGAGTGGATCGACCACGGCATCAAGGACGCGCGGTTCGGCTTCGCGTACGGCGGTGACTTCGGGGAGGAGCTGCACGACGGGAACTTCGTCTGCGACGGGCTGATCTTCCCGGACCGCAAGCCGTCGCCGGGGCTGGTCGAGTTCAAGAAGGTGATCGAGCCGGTCCGTATCGAGGGAGACGGCGCGGACGGGACCGTACGGGTCACGAACGCGTACGACTTCGCCGACCTGTCGGATCTCGCCTTCGAGTGGTCGTACCAGGTGGACGGCAAGACGGTCGAGGCGGGCAGCCTGTCCGTGCCGGCGCTGGCGCCGGGCGAGTCGGCGGAGGTGAAGCTGCCGACGCCGCCGTCGGGCGACGGGCGCGGGGCCGAGACGCAGTGGACGGTACGGGCGCTGCTGGCGGAGGACACCGCGTGGGGCAGGAAGGACCATGAGGTCGCGTGGGCTCAACTGCCGGTCAGTCCACGGGCGTTGCCGTCTGTCGTGGCAAGTGACAGGCCCAGCGCGAGCGAGCGGCTGATCTACGTCGGCCCGGCGTCCTTCGACGTACGCACCGGTGCGCTGAAGACGATCGGCAGGCTGAACGTCACGGATCTCCGTCTCGACGTGTGGCGTGCGCCGACCGACAACGACGAGGGCGCCTCCTGGCAGGACGACATCCGCTGGGCTTCGCTGTGGCGCAAGTACGGCCTGCACCGTATGCAACACCGCCTGGACGGCGTCGAGTTGAGCGACGACGCGTTGACCGTACGGACCCGGGTGGCGCCCGCCGCCTGGGAGGTGGGCCTGCGCACGGTGTACCGGTGGACATCCGACGGCAAGCGGCTGAAGCTGACCGTGTCCGTGGCGCCCGAGGGTGACTGGACGGTGCCGTTGCCGCGGCTGGGCATTCGCTTCGGGCTCGCGCAGGCGGACCAGGTGAAGTGGTTCGGTGGCGGTCCCGGCGAGGCGTACCCGGACACCAAGTCGGCCTCGATGCTGGGTCTTTGGCACTCCTCGGTGGATGAGCTGCAGACTCCGTACGTGCGTCCGCAGGAGAACGGCGCACGGGCCGACGTCCGTTGGGCGGAGCTCGGCGGGCTGCGGATCGAGGGCGACCCGGAGTTCTGGTTCTCGGCCAGGCGCTGGACCAACGAGCAGTTGGACGCGGCCCGGCATCTGACGGATCTGACCCCCACCGACACTGTGTGGGTCAACCTCGACCACGGCCAGCAGGGCATCGGCTCGCAGTCCTGCGGTCCGGGCGCGCTGCCGCAGTACCAACTGCGGGCGGCACCCGCCGAGTTCTCGTTCGTGTTCTCGGACCTTCGTGACTGACACGGTCACCCCGACTGCGGCCGGGCGGCTCTTCAGCCGTCCGGCCGCGGTCGCGTCATGTGTCGGTTTCGTCCTCATCGGCATACTCCAGTCGCTCTACGGCCCGGCGGTCCCAGGCCTGCGCGAGGAGTTCGGCCTCTCCCCCTCCGGGGCCGGACTCGGGCTCAGCCTGCACTTCACGGGCGGCGTCGCGGGCGTACTGGTCTTCAACGCGATCCACTCCCGAATCAGCAACAGGACGCTGCTCGGGGCGAGTTACGCCCTGATGGCGGCCGGCGGCGCGGGCTTCGCGTTCGCCCCGAACTGGCCTCTCGCGCTTGCCGCGGCCTTTCTCGGCGGCCTCGGTTTCGGCGGTATCGACTACGGCCTCAACCAGCTCTTCGCCGTCGGCTTCGGCAACCGCTCGACGGCGATGCTCAATATTCTCCACGCCCACTTCGGCATCGGCGCCGTACTCGGCCCGGCGCTCATCGCCTGGATGGGCCCGGACGGGTACGCGTACGCCTTCGGTGTGTGTGCGGTACTGGCGGGTGCGCTGATCCTGTGCACGGGCGGCGTGGGCCGGGAGGCACCGGCACTCTCAGTGGAAAAACCTGCCGCCACCGGGGGCCTTCTCTCCCGCGTACTCATCGGCTTCCTCGTCCTCTACATCCTCAACGTGGCCGTCGAGACGGGCGTCGGCGGCTGGGAGCCCACGCATCTGGAGACCGTCGGCTACAGCGCCACCGTCGCGGCCTCCGCCACCTCCGTGTACTGGCTGATGATGACCGTCGGCCGCTTCCTCGTCGTGCCGATCACGCTGCGGTACTCGCCCGAGCGCATCCTCACCGTGTGCGCGGCCGGGATGACGGCGTGCCTGCTGCTCGCGTTGATTCCGGGGGCGGCCCCATGGGCGTACGCGGGTGTGGGTCTGTTCATCGCGCCGGTCTTCCCGACCGGACTGCCCTGGCTCAACAGGGCCCTCCCCCAGGCAAAAAGGGCTGGCGCCTGGGTGATCGCAGCGTCGATGATCGGTGGGGTGGCGGCTCCTCCGCTGCTCGGGATGGGCATCGAATCGTCCGGCATCCGCGCGGTGCCGTGGCTGCTGACAGTGCTGTCGGGGGCCAGTCTCGTCGCGACCGTATGGCTGATCCGGCTGACCAGGAGGTCCGCTGCATGAGCGGCAGCATCGAGGTCCGGGGCTTGTCCCGTACCTTCCACACGACCGTGCGCCGACCCGGTTTCCTGGGCGCCGTCAGATCACTGGTCAACCCGGAGCGGGTCGCCAAGCACGCCGTCACCGACATCAGCTTCGAGGTGCAGCCCGGCGAACTCCTCGCCCTGCTCGGGCCGAACGGCGCGGGCAAGTCCACCACCATCAAGATGCTCACCGGCATCCTCACGCCCACGGCCGGTGAGGCGCGGGTCGTGGGCGCCGTCCCGTACGAGGAGCGCGAGCGCAACGCGCGCAACATCGGGGCCGTGTTCGGGCAGCGCACCCAGCTGTGGTGGGACCTGCCCGTGCGGGAATCGTTCGCGATCCTGCGCGACATCTATGACGTACCGGCGGACGAACACGCTTCGAGATTGCGGGAGTTCGACGAGCTGCTCGACCTGTCCTCGTTCTGGGACACGCGCGTACGGCATCTCTCGCTCGGCCAGCGCGTGCGCTCTGACCTGGCCGCCGCACTGCTGCACGACCCGCCCGTGGTCTTCCTCGACGAGCCGACCATCGGCATGGACGTGGTGGTCAAGGAGCAGGTGCGGGAGTTCCTGCGGTACCAGGTGGAGGAGCGTGGGCGGACGGTGCTGCTCACCACGCACGACATGACGGAGGTCGAGCGGCTCGCGGAGCGCGTCGTGCTGATCAACCACGGGCGGCTGGTCCTGGACGGCACGCTGGACGAGATCCGCCGGAAGTTCGGCTCGACCTGGCAGGTACGGGCCACGCTCGCCGATGCGCACGCCGTCGTCGAGCCGTGGCCCGGGGTCGTGCTCATACGGCGGGAGGGTCCTCAGGTGGTATTTGGCCCGGACGGGCCGACCGCCCCGACCGTCCACCAGGCGCTGAAGCAGGTCATCGAGCGGTACGAGGTGACCGACATCGCCCTGGACGAGGCCGAGTTGGAGGACGTGATGCGGGCGGCGTACGTCCAGGCGGGCGACATGGCCGCGGACATGGCGGGCGACGTGGCTGGTGACGTGGCCGCCCAGGCACCGGCTCAGACGCAGGGAGGCTGATCCGTGGCCATGCCCTCCGCCCTGCGCGCCTGGCGGGCCGCCCGGGTCACCCCGCTCGGCGAGCTGCACACCCCGCCCCGTATGACCGCCGCCCTGCTGCGACTGACCGTCCAGGTGGTGCTGGTCGCCTCGCTGTGGCGGGGCCTGTACGCGGCGACCGGCACCACCGCCGGGCTCGACCGCGAACAGGCCGTCACGTACGCCGTGCTCGCCGTACTGGCCACGCGCGTACGGGAGTTGGACCAGTACTCGGGCCGCGACACGGTGCTTCAGCACATGCACTTCGGCACCATCGTGTACTGGTATCTGCGCCCGCTGCCGCCGCAGCGCTACTACGCCCTGCGGGCGCTGGGCGAGCAGATCTACGGCTTCGCGTGGGCCATCGTCGGCTACGCGGTCTGTGTGGCCGCCGGAGTCGTACAGCTGCCCGAGTCGGCTGCCGTGGCAGGGGTATTCATGGTGAGCCTGCTGCTGGGGCAGTGGGTCCTGTACTACATCATGCTCGCCATCGACCAGCTGTGCTTCTTCACGCTCCGCAACGGCGCCGCGATGTTGATCCTGATCTTCGCGCAGAACCTGTTGTCCGGGGTGTACGCGCCGTTGTGGTTCTTCCCGGACTGGTTCATCACGCTCAGCGGCTTTCTGCCCTTCCAGGCGACGCTGAGTGTGCCGTTGTCGCTGCACGTGGGCCGGATCCAACTGTCGGACGCCTGGGCACAGTTGGCGATTCAGGCCGCCTGGGTGGTGGTCCTCGCCCTGCTCACCCGGCTGGTGTGGCGGCGAGCCGCCCGGCGCGTGATCTCCCAGGGAGGCTGACGGTGTCCTCGCAGAAGTCCTGGTCCACTCCCTTGTTCTCGCTGAAGCCCTGGCGGACCGTCTGGCGGATCACGAAGCTCAACTTCCGTTCGCAGCTGGAGTATCGCTCCGAGTTCCTGATGATGATCGCGATCGGTGCGATCTGGCAGGTGTCGGTGATCGTGTTCGCGACGGTGCTGCTGACCCGGTTCACCGGGATGGGCGGCTGGGAGAGCGCGGACGTACTGCTGATCGCGGCGATCCGGATGCTGGCCCACGGCCTGTTCGTGCTCTTCCTCGGCCGGGTGCACGGCCTGAGCCGCCACATCCAGGAGGGGGTGATCGACACGTACCTCGTCCGCCCGATGCCGGTGTACCGCCAGCTCCAGCTGCAGTACTTCCCCACGAACGCGATCGGCGACCTGACGGTGGCGGTCGGCCTGATGGTGGGCGCGCTGACCCGCAGCGAACTGGACTGGACGGCGGGCCGGATCACCTACCTCATCATCTGTGTACTCGGCGGGATGCTCCTGGAGGCGGCCCTGTTCACGGTGGTGGCCTGCGCCGCCCTCCGCTTCCCGGCCGCCGACTACTGGGGCCGCTGGCTGGAGGAACTGCTCGGCACCTTCGGCAGCTATCCCCTGAACGTGCTGCCGAAGGCGGTGGGCGGCTTCCTGACGTTCGCGCTTCCGCTGGCGTTCGTGGCGTACTTCCCGGCGGCCGTACTGACCGGGCACGGGCACGACACCGGCGTTCCGTACTGGCTGGCGGCGGCTTCGCCGCTGCTGGGGGCGGTGGCGTACCTGGGCACCAGGTTGCTGTGGAGGTGGAGTCTGCGGCACTACACGGGGGTGAACGGATGAAGGCGGCCACGACATCGTCATCCTCGTCCCCGTCCTCCTCCGACTTACGGGCCCGTCTCTCGGTCTGCCTGGTCTTCGTGATCCTGGGTGCCACCCAGGGCGGCTGGATGGCGCGCATCCCGGCGATCCGGGGTGCGGTCGGCCTGGACGTGTCCGAGTGGGGGCTGGTGAGCAGTACGTCCGCCGCCGGGGACCTCGTCGCGATCGTGCTGATCACCGCGCTGATCGGACGGGTGAGCACCCGCCTGCTGAGCCTCTCGGCAGCCGCCCTCATCCTGCTCAACGCACCGCTGCTGGCGGGGGCGTCGACCGTCCCCGCCCTGGTGACCGGGCTGACGCTCTGGGGTGTCGCGGCGACGTTCCTGGCCACGCCGGTGAACGCGCTGGCGGTCGCGGTGGAACGCCGCCATGGCAGGCCCCTGCTCTCGAGCTTCCACGCCACCTACAGCTGCGGGGTGCTGGCCGGCGGCGCCCTCGGCACGCTCGCCGCGGCCACCGGGGTGTCGCCGGGCGTGCAGATGGCGGTGAGCAGCGGCATCCTCGGGACACTGCTGCTCGTGTCCGCCGGCTGGCTGCCGGACGAGGAGATCCGCAAGGAACGCCGCCGGTCCGTACGGCAGCGCTTCACTCCCCAGCTGATCCTGCTCGCCTCCATCGCGTTCCTGGCGTCCTTCGTCGAGGGCGCGGCGTCCCAGTGGAGCTCGGTCTACACGGCCGACTATCTGGGCGAGGGCTCGGCGCTCGGTGCGGCGACGTACACATGCTTCTCCGTGGCGATCCTGGTGCAACGGCTGCTGGGCGACCGCTTCGTGGCTCGCCTGGGCCAACGCACCTTCGTACGGCTCTCGCTGCTGACGGTCGCCCTGGGTACGGCCCTCGTCCTCGTCCGGCCCGGCCTGCCGCTCGCTCTGGCCGGTTTCACCGTCGTCGGGCTTGGCATCGCCTGCGTCCTCCCGGCGGCGATCGGCCTGGCCGGCCAGCAGCCCGGAGTCCCGCCCGGCGAGGGCGTCTCCGTCATCACCATCGGCCAGTGGCCCGGCTTCCTCCTCGCCGGCCCCGCCGTGGGCCTCCTCGCGGGCACGGCCGATCTGCGACTGGCACTGGTGACGCTGATCGTGTCGGCGCTGGGGGCGGCGGTACTGGCGGGGCGGATACGGGAGTGACGGCTCTTTCGGGTTGATACCCGGCGGGACTCACGCGTGTCTGCGGGCTTCCCGGCAACCTCCTCCCGGTGGGCGGCGACTGGAGGGTGACGTACCACCGCACCCGCGGGCCCGGCCCTCACCCCCACATCGAGCCAGGAGCAGCATCCATGCCGTACTCCCCCAGACGTCGCCGTCGCCGTTTTCTGCGCCCCATCCCCCTCGTGGCCATCGGTGCGCTGGTCGCGGCGGCGGCCGTCACGGTTCCCCAGCTCACGCCCGACGCCAGCGCCGCCACCACGCTTCGCGGCCACGCCGACGCACGCGGCGTGAAGATCGGCGCGGCGGTCGCCGACGGCCCGTTGCAGAACGAGTCGGCGTACACGGCCGTCCTGGACCGGGAGTTCAACTCGGTGACCGCCGAGAACGCGATGAAGTGGGACGCGCTGGAACCCAGCCGGGGCAGCTACAACTGGGCCGCCGCGGACCGCCTCGTCGCGCACGTGAGCGCCCACAAGCAGGGGGTACGCGGCCACACCCTGGCCTGGTACAGCCAGCTCCCGTCCTGGCTCAAGAACGGGAACTTCTCCGCCTCCGAGCTGAACACGATCCTCAAGAAGCACATCGACACGACCGTCGGCCGCTACAAGGGCAAGATCTACTCCTGGGACGTCGTCAACGAGACGTTCAACGAGGACGGTTCGATGCGCAGTTCGCTGTGGCAGAACAAGCTCGGGACCGGCTACATCGCGAACGCGCTGCGCTGGGCGCACGCCGCCGACCCCACCGCCAAGCTGTACATCAACGACTACAACATCGAGGCGGACAACGCGAAGAGCGACGCCCTCTACGCCCTGGCCAAGCAACTCCTTTCCGACGGCGTCCCGTTGCACGGCATCGGCTTCCAGTCCCACTTCGTGGTGGGCCAGGTCCCCTCCTCGATGAAGGCGAACCTGAAGCGCTTCTCGGACCTGGGCCTGGAGGTCTCGATCACCGAACTCGACATCCGCATCCCCACGCCCGCCTCCTCCACCGAACTCGCCCAGCAGTCCACCGACTACAAGACGGCCAGCGAGAACTGCCTGGGCGTCCCCCGCTGCGCGGGCATCACGGTCTGGGGCATCACCGACAAGTACTCGTGGGTGCCGGGCACGTTCAACGGGTACGGGGCGGCCCTGCCGTACAACGAGAGCTACGGGGCGAAGCCCGCGTACACCGGCCTGTCGAAGGGCCTCGACCCAGCGGCCTGACGACCGTCCGGTCGGGCCGGTACGCATTGAAGAGCATGTTGTCCCCTCGTTCGGGGTCCCACGGCCCTGGCGGCGGCTTCGCGACTGCACGGGTGAAAAACGGCCTCCACGCCGAAGCGTCAGACCGCCGTCCGTCATCCAGCGGCTTGACTGATGCCGTGCGCGCGGTGACCGCGGCATGCCGTGCCCTGCGGCTCGGACGGGCCGGTGGCCTCAGTCGCTGTGCGGTGGCCGGCTGTGCCGGGGGCGGACCCCGGGTTGCCGGGAATCGCGCGGCATGGCAGGAGGCGAAGAGGGGACGGGCAGTGAAGGACAGCGCGGTGGACCGGTCGGAAGGGTTCGGCGAGCGGCTGCTGGGCTTGCTGCTGGATCGGGCGCAGCAGATGCCGCCGCAGCTGATCGCTCCACTGATCGCGGAGGAGGTGGCCAGGATCGGCGGCCGCGAGGTCTCCATCCTGCTGCAGGACTACGGGCAGGAACTGCTGGTACCGCTGCCGGGCAGCGAACTGCGCGTCGGCGAGCCCCAACCGATCGCTGACTCCCCGGCCGGACGGGCTTTTTTGCGGACGGAAGTCATCGAGGTGCCGCAAGCCGACGCCGTGCGGATGCACCTGCCGCTGCTCGACGGCAGCGACGAGGTCGGCGTCATGGTGCTCACCCTGGACAGCGTCGACGACGACGACCGGCGTCTGCTGCGCAGGCTCTCCGGCCTGGTCGCCGACCTGCTGGTGACCAAGAACGCCTATACCGACCAGTTCTTCCAGGCCCGACGGCGCGAGCCGATGAGCCTGGCCGCGGAGATGCAGTGGTCCCTGCTGCCGCCGCTGGCGATGTCCGTGCCTCAGGTCGGGGTGGCCGGGATCCTGGAGCCCGCCTACAACGTCGCCGGCGACAGCTTCGACTACGCCCTCAACGACAACATCCTGCATGTGGCCGTCGTCGATGCGATGGGCCACGACCTGGAGGCCGCCACGATGGCCACCGTCGCCGTCGGCGCCTACCGCCACGCCCGACGCGCCGACATCAGTCTCGCCGAGAAGTACGCGTTCATGGACCAGGCCATCGCCCGGCAGTTCGGGCCC
The DNA here is from genome assembly GCF_000716805.1 of Streptomyces yerevanensis. Taxonomy (NCBI): domain Bacteria; kingdom Bacillati; phylum Actinomycetota; class Actinomycetes; order Kitasatosporales; family Streptomycetaceae; genus Streptomyces; species Streptomyces yerevanensis. Next base: position 9,423 of record NZ_JNWJ01000084.1, read on the forward strand.
GAACACTTCGTCACCGCGCAGATGATGCAGCTCAACGTTGCCACAGGCCACCTGGACTGGGTCAACGCCGGACACCCCCCACCGCTGCTGATCCGCAACCGCAAGGTCGTACGGGCGCTGGAGGGACCGACCACGCTGCCGGTGGGGTTCGGCGGCGACCAGCCCCGGGTCAGCGAACACCGGCTGCAGCGCGGTGACCAGCTGTTGTGCTACACCGACGGCGTGATCGAGGAGCACGAGGACGGCGCGGAGCTGTTCGGCGAGGAACAGCTCATCCGCTGCGTCAACCTCATGGGCCAGATCGAAGAGGGGGTAAGGGCGGAGGTTCGCTGGCTGTCCCACACGCTGAAGGAGGAACGCGGCGGACGCACCAGCGACGACGCGACCCTCTTTCTGATCGAGTGGCGCGGAGGCGCCACCGACCACCTCGCCGCACTGGACTGAATGCCCGCCACGGCGGGCTACAGGACCCGCGCCGACCTGTCGAACCGCATCAACCCGGCGGCCGGACCGTCGACCTGACCGATAAGGCTGAGGAAGTCGGTGCTGTCCGCCCACTGATCCACGCTGCCGATCAGTGGGCGGGAGCGCAGCTCCGGGTCGCTGACCGTCTGGTTCAGGGCCTGGGCGAAGCGTTCGGCGTGCAGGACCAGGAACGGGCGGTTGTGGTAGCGGCGGCGGGTGGGGTCGATCGGGTCGGTGAGGCCGGAGGCGTTGTGGAGGGTGGCGACCTTCTCGTACGCGTCGCACAGGTGCCGTTCCCGGTCCGCGTACTCCGTCGCGGCGAGCGCCCCGCGCAGCGCCGGGGTGAGGCCGGCGGCCACCGGCAGCCGGGCGAAGGTGCTGCCGAGCCATTTGCTGTACGGGGCGTATGTCCGCGACAGCAGGAGGCACAGCCGCATCAGGTCGCGGACCAGGCGCCCGGCGACCACCGCCGAGCCGAGGTCGTCCCCGACCTCCACGCAACGGCCGACGAACGCCTCCTCCTGGGAGAGCCGTTGCCACTGGCAGGCCAGCAGGTGGCGCCACACCTGGTCCGGGTACCAGGCAAGGCGCCGCCGTACGGCGTCCAGCGCGCCGAGTCCGTCGTGGAAGACGGCGCCCGCCGTCACCTCGGCGAGCCGCTGCTGCGGGATGGAAAGCCAGTCGTGCACGGTCAGTTCGGGGGTGGCGAGCGCGTCCACGCCGAGCTGCGCCACTAGCCACGGCCCGAGCCCGTCCACGGACACTCGGTGGTCTACGGGCCCGTCGACCAGTTCCATGTGGCCCGACACCGGGTCCAACGCGTCGTCGTCACGGCGCCGGAAGTGCGTAGGCCACCCGCGCACCTCCTTGGGCAGGCGCTCCGCCAGCAGCCGGTGGATGCGCTCGCCATGCTCGACTACGTCCTCGGCCGACAGGAACAGGTTCAAGCGCGGCCCCCACTCATGGTCCGCCGACCGTGCCGTGTCGAAGCCGAGCACCTCCGAACCCGAGCCGATCCGGGCGGCCGTGTAGCGCAGTCCGGGGTACGCCTCGGCGAGGATCGGCCGCACGGCCTCCTCGTAGAGGATCCGGGAGAGTTCGAGGCCGGGGATGAACGCGGCGCTGGGTGGAGTGGGAGCTGGTGTCGGCATGCGGTCACTGTGCCGGGGCCGGGCTCCCGCCCACCACCGGATTACGTGCGGGCCGGGTTCGCGCGCCGAAGGCGGCGGTGGCCGCGTCGGCGGGCAGGGTGTATCGGCTGTGAATGTTACACATTCGGGGAATCTGTAACGTTCGTAGATCTACCTGCCTGTGGGCAGCCGCCGCACCACATGCGTGTACGCGACTCCAAGAACACCGAGGGCCTCCAACTCGCCCTCTCCCCCACCACCTGGACGGAGTTCTTCACGTACGCGGCCGCCCGCGGCTGAGCGGCGGCGTTCAGTGGTCCGCGCAACACGGCGTAGGGTCCGGTACCTCGAACGGGACCAGGACCCCGCCCGCGGCGGGCATGGCGGTCAGGACCAGTTCCCCGTCCCGCCATTCCGGACGTACGAAATCCCTCGTCAGGATCCGCTGTTCCGGCGCGGGTTCGCCGGACCCGCCCAGCACCGCAACCCGGTCGATCGCCGAGCCCGAGACAAGCCCCGCGACCGTCACCGTCCCGGTCAGCCCCGCGACCCCGGGGTACAGGACAGCGCGGCCCACCGCGTCAGGAACGCCGGCCGTCACCTCGTACCCCTTCGCCACCAACCCCCGCCTCGCCTCCTCAGGCGCACCCGTGAGCGACAACACAACCCGCGGCCGTTCCCCCCGCACCAGGTGCGTGCAGCCGAACACGCCGTCCGGGAAGGCGAGTTCGGCGGCCAGCGACTGGAGCAGGTGGTCGGCCTCGCGCAGTGTCGTCGTCTCGGTGTCGACCCAGAAGGCGCTGTCACCCGCGTACGTGGTCACGAGGGCAGGACCCACACGGGGTTGGAGTAGAACCACAGGTCGGCCCACGGGTCCGCGTCGCCGACGACGTCGATCGCGGGGCCGGCCGGGTCAACCGCCTTGCCCATCAGGCCCGTTGCCGAACGGTTCCCATCCGTCCCGCGCAGGCGGACGTACAACGGCCGGTCTACACGGCCGAGTTCGTACGTGAGCTTGACCCTGCCGGAGGACTTTCCGACCTCGTACGACTTGACGACCTTCGCGGTCGGGGCGGTGAAGGTGTCCTTGTCCTTCGCCGCGCCCGTGACATCGCCCTGGATGACGTCGACTCGGGCCAACTCCGGTACGAAACCGGCCCAGTTGGCGCCACTAGCAAGCGCGATCTCGACCGTCAGGGTCACCTTCGTCCCCTTCTTGACGTGCAGCGCGCCGCCCAGCGTGGCCCAGCGGCTGCCGCCGGCCACCCGTACATCCAGGCCGCTGATCAGCTGGCCGTGGTCGACCCAGACGCGGCCGGCGCGGATGCCGTCCATGACGGCGGCGTAGTTGAAGCCGTCGGCGCCTACGTGGGTGCGGCTGTACTGGCCGGGCCAGTAGTCGCCCTCGGTGAGGTCGACCTTGCCGCTGTAGACGGGGTCGGTGTGCTTGCCGTTGGCGAGGTAGTCGCTGTCGGGGCCGCCGCGCTTGGCGGTGTCCGTGTAGACGTTGTGGGAGTCGGAGTTGGCGGTGATCCACCAGGGCTTGCCCTCGGCGAGGAGGCTGTCCCACAGGCCGCCGACGGTGGCGGTCATCCAGTCGAAGCCGCCCCAGGTGCGGTAGCTCTCCAGGGGGTAACCGGCGAAGGAGTTGGCACTCGGGCTACCGTCGTAGATACCGCGGGCGCGGCCCATGCCGAGCGGCTCGGCGATACCGCCGGCCTGGTGGCCGGGGGCGCCCTCCATGCCGACCGCGATCCGGTGGCGCGCGGACGTGGCGTCGCGCCAGGCGCGTATCTCGTGCGGGGAGTCGATGCCCTTGCGCGCCGGGTGGTTGGCGAGCATCAGGGCGTCCTTGACCTTGCGCCGCTGGACCTGCTCGGCAAGGAAGTTGAGGCCCGCGATGGCGAGGGCCTCGTTGGCGGGCGTCGAGTCCGTCGCCTTCTTCACGCCGCCGTCGTAGTCGGTCTCGAACTGCTTGAGTACGGAGACCTCGTTCTTGCCGGGGTGGACGAAGACCGTGCCGTGCTCGGCGGCCGGGATGTTCCACTCCAGGCCCTGGAAGACGAGGGTGTCCTCGTACGTGTCGCGGGCCTCGACGATGTCCGGGTTGACCTTCTCCACACCGATCTTGGCGTGCGTCTCGTTGCCGTGGTCGGTGATGACCATCCAGTCCATGCCGTGCTTGGCGCCCTGGCGGACCTGGTCGGAGACGCGGTACTTGCCGTCGTTGCTGTACTGGGTGTGGATGTGGTGGTCGCCGGCCAGCCAGAGGAAGCCCTTGCCCTTCCGGCTGCCGGTGGAGGCCGGCGCGGACGTGGACACCTGCGCGGCGGCCGTCCCGCCGAGCACTCCGGCCGCCGTCAGACCCGCGCCGAGCAGGCCCGCGCGGCGCAGCATGGAGCGGCGCGAGTGCTGTTCGGGGGTCAGGGCCTCGTCGGGTACGGAGGTGTCGAAGGCGGCCGGGAGTTCGGTGCCTTGGTGGTCGTGATGGTGGTGATGCCCGTGTCCGTGCGCGTGACCGTGCCCGTGACCGTGACCCATGTCGGCCTGCCTTCTGTGCCTTCTTCGCCTTCGCGCTGTCGGTTTGACCACGCGGGTGCGAGACTCGGCGCGAAACATGAACAATGTTCAACCAGGGCATGATCCGCAGGCGACTTGGTCGCATCAACTGTCCCCGCGCTTCACAATTTTCGCAGGATTCTCTCAACTACCCCTGTACAGCACATGAGTTGACCTCGACCCTGAGCACCGTTGATCGTCCTCTCCCGTTCCTCCGTCCCCTGGAGACACCCCCCATGAGAAGAGTCATCGGCACCATCCTGGCGGGCGCGCTGGCCGCGGCCGGGCTCGCCACCGCAGCCACGGCCAGTGGTGCACCCGCCACGGCCACGGGATCCGCGACGGCCGCCGCCGCCCCTTCGTCGGGCACCTTCAACGTCCTCGCGTACAACGTCGCGGGCCTCCCGGAGGGGCTGAGTTCCGGCAGCCCGGCGAAGAACACCCCGCTGATCTCCCCGCGGCTCGGGGCGTACGACATCGTCAATGTGCAGGAGGACTTCAACTACCACGCGGCGCTGTACGCGGGCGACGACCACCCGCACCGCACCGCGACCAGCGGCGGGGTCCCGTTCGGCGACGGCCTCAACACCCTCTCGGACTACGCCTTCGACGACTTCCAGCGGGTGAAGTGGAACAAGTGCACCGGCACCAACTGCCTGACTCCGAAGGGCTTTTCGCTCGCCCGGGTGCGGCTCGCGGAGGGCGTCTTCGTCGACCTCTACAACGTCCACACGAACGCCGACTCGACCGACGACGCGCTGGCCGCCCGCCGCGCCAACATCTCCCAGCTGTCCGACTTCATCAAGGCGAACTCGGCGGGCAACGCGGTCATCGTCATGGGTGACACCAACACGCGCTACACGCGAGCGGGCGACAACATCCGCACGCTCGTGAACGAGAACGGCCTGAGCGACCCCTGGGTCGACCTGGTCCGCGGCGGCAACGCCCCCGCGCAGGGCAGCGAAGCGCTCGTCTGCCCCCAGACGGCGCCGACGAACGACTGCGAGGTGGTGGACAAGGTCCTCTACCGCGGCAGCGACCTGGTGGACCTCGACGCGACCCGCTACAACAACGACTGGTCGAAGTTCCTGGACGAGGCCGGCGGCAACCTCTCCGACCACTTCCCGCACACGGTCGACTTCTCCTGGAAACTGCCCGCGAACCTCCGCGCCAGCGACTTCTTCGGCGGCCCGCACGGCACGGCCTTCAACGACGCGGACGACCTCCCGGCCACGCCCGCACCCCGCACGCTCACCCTGCGCGGCAACGCCCGCCTGGACGCCGTATCCCTGACCCATGACGGCGGTACGTCCCTCACCCACGGCGGTACGGGCGGCACGGCCTCGTCCCTCACCCTGGCCCCCGACGAACACCTCACCTCGGTGAAGCTCACCAGCGCCCAGAAGGACGGCCGGACGCGCATCTTCTCGGCGGCCTTCACGACGGACAAGTCCCGCACGCTGGCGTCCGGTTCACCCACCTCGAGCACCGTGACGTACACGGCCCCGGCCGGCTGGCAGATCGTCGGCTTCGCGGGCCGCGCGGGCACGGAGATCGACAAGTTGGGGGTGCTGTACGCACCGATCGGTTGACGCCTTGCGGTGAGGCCGGCGTATCCCGGAGGGGTGAGCCCCAGCGATCAGGGGGCTCACCTGCTGTATGCGAGACTTCGCCGGTGACACCGGAGGCTCAGGGACCGTTCAACCGCAGGGTTCGCCTGGTCGTCGAGGTCCGTGACGACCAGGACGAACTGGAGCTGGCGAACAGCGTGTTCGCCGCTCAGGGGTGGGGCGTACGGCCTGCGCGGGACAGCGACTCGGTCAGCGCCGGCGACGGTTACACCGGGCTGATCGTCGAGATCCCGGTCCACGGCTCCCGCTGGACCGCGAGGTCGGCGGCCGTCGAGCAGCTCACGTCGCTCGCCAAGCGGCGGAAGATCGACCTGTGGGTGCGGGAGACCAAGCTCGTCCCGCACAAGTCGGCCGAGCCGCAGACCACTTACCACGTGCACCGCAGGGTGCCGGACACCGCGGGCCCGGTCCAGCGGTGGCTGGCCGAGCACTGGATCGCCGTCGGCGGGCTGGACGTACGCCATACCCTCCACCTGCGCGGCGCGCACTCCGACGAGCAACGCGACCAGGCACTCGCCGAGTTGGAGGCGCGGAACATCGGCGGTCCGCCCTTCGACCCCGACGCGCACGACATACGCCTGGCGAGCGCGCCCAGGGCCAGTGCCGGGTCGGCCGAACCGCATCGCGACGTGGGCACGATCGCGGTGGTCTGCGCGATCGTGCTGGTCTGCTGCGCGAGCGGCATCATCCTCGGCGCCCTCACCTCCGTGTGGCGGTTCGCGGCGCTGCTGATACCCGCCGCCATCTCCTGGCCGGTGGGCGTGTGGATGACCTCGAACGCGCCGCGTCCGAGACTCGTCCAGCTGGGCTTCGGCGTGGTCCTGACGGGGAGCATGACGTTCGGCGGCTGGATGTGGGGGCACTCCGAGGACACGGGGCTGTCCCGGCTGCTCCCTGGGCTGGGCATCGCCCTGGGTATCGGCCTCACCGCCTTCGGACTCTGGTACGCGCTGAGTGCGTCCTGGTTCAGCCGCAACGTGCAGTGGTTCCTGCCCGTCCTCGCCGCTCCGCTGCCGTTCGTCATGCCGTGGGTCGGGTCGCTCCTGCACGCCATGTATCTGGAGGAGATGTTCGGGATCCCGGCCGGCGCGGTGCACGTGGGCTTCTACTGGCAATACGCCATCGCCGCCCGGCCGCTGACCGTGGCCGTGCTGTTCCTCCTGGTGCTCGTCGCGGTGGCCGGCTGGGCACGGCACTTCAATGTGCCGGCGACCGTCGGCGGGTTCTTCCGCATGATGCTGGTTCTGGCGGGGCTCATCGCGGTCCTGACGGTCGTGCAACTGGCGCTGGGCGACGTGGAGAAGGCCGCCGACCGAACGATGGACGCGGCAGCGGCGGGCCGACGTCCCCCTGCCTACTTCGGCATCCGGGCCGAACTCGTCTGCGTCGAGCCCGTCGGCGACAAGACGCCCGTCATCAACGGCCCCGTCCCGACCGCCCACCCGGTCCTCTCCTTCCAGGCAAGCGGCGACACCGTCTGGCTCTGGGACCCGGCCCCGTCCCGAGGCGATGACACCACCCGCCACGCCCTACGGGTGCGGGCCGAGGACGTGGCGCTGGTGGTGGCGGACGGCAGGCGCTGCTGAGTGCGGTCCCGTGGTGGCCCCTCCTGCATGTCATCTTTTCAAGGCCCGCATGTTGACCGAGATGACGTCTTGTTGACCGAGATGACGCCTTGAGGGGGCCGCGCCCCCTCACCCGTCGCCTCCCGCCTTCGCCACCTGCGGCAGCCGTCAGCCGGCCGTCCACCCGCCGTCCACGGCCAGTGCCGACCCCGTGGCGAACGAGGCGCGGTCGCTGCACAGCCACAGGGCCGCCTGGGCGATCTCGACGGGATCTGCCATGCGTTTCTGCATCTGGCGGGCGACGAAAGCAGGCCCCAACTCCGGGTAGGCATCCACTACCTGGTTGATCATTTCTGTGCGGGTGGTGCCGACGACGAGCGTGTTGATGCGAATATCGTGTGCCGCGTACTCGGCCGCTGCGGCCCTGGTCATGCCGAGCACCGCGTGCTTCGCGGCGACGTAGGGCACGGGGGCTCCGGTGGCCCCCATGGCCGCGGTGCTGGACGTGTTGACGATCGCCCCCTTCCCCGCTTCGAGCATCACCGGGATCTGGGAGCGCAGACAGTTCCAGGTGCCGCTGACGTTGACGGCCATCATGCGGTCGAAGAGGGCCTGGTCGAGCTCATGCAGAGGGGACAGGTCGTCGCCGGCGAAGCCTGCGTTGTTGAAGGCCGCGTCCAAGGCGCCGAAGTGCTCACGGGCCGCGTCCACGGCGCGCTGTACGTCCTGGGCGACCGAGACGTCGCCCGCGCTGATCGCCGCCCGGCCGCCCGAGTCGTTTATCTCCTGGGCTAAGTGCTTCAGTACGTCCTCGCGGCGGGCCATCAGGAGAACCGCCGCTCCCTCGGCGGCGAACAGACGAGCGGCCGCTTCTCCGATACCGCTCGACGCACCCGTGATCATGACGGTCTTACCGGCCAGCATTCCATTCGTCTCATTCATGCGGCGAGTAAACCTTCTGAGGTCCCTGGAGCACACCCCTCAAGAAGTCATCTCATTTGGCTCCTCGCCTTCACCTCCGCCGTGAGCGGCGGAGCACTACCGATGAACCTGGTGGACGAACGGATATGGACCTGAGTCTGCATGGCATGGTCGGGGCCGACGGCGGCTGGTTCAGTGGAGGCCATGAGCGACGAGATGATCTTGGTGACGGGTGCTACGGGCAAGACGGGACGCAGGGTGGTACGGCTGCTTGAAGAGCGGGGCGTGGGGGTCCGCGCAGCGTCCCGTTCGGGTACGCCGGCCTTCGACTGGTCGGACCGCGGTACCTGGGAGCCCGTACTGCGCGGCGTGACGAAGATGTACCTGGTGCACCCCGACCTCGGCAGCCCGCAGGCCGCTGAGGACGTCGCTGCGTTCGCCCGGCAGGCAGCCGCCGCCGGAGCCCGGCACGCGGTGCTGCTGTCCACACCCAGCGATGCCTGGGGCCCCGCCCAGGAACACGTACTGGCCACGGAGCGTGCGCTGGAGCACGCGGGCCTGGAGTGGACCGTGCTGCGGGTGCGCTGGTTCTTCCAGAACTTCAGCGAGGACTTTCTGTACGACCCCGTGCTGAGCGGCGAGGTGCGGCTGCCGGCCGGGGACGGCAAGGAGGCGTTCGTCGACGCCGACGACATCGCCGAGGCGGCGGTCGCCGCGCTCACCGAGGATGGGCACGCCGGGTGGTGCTACGAGGTCAGCGGCCCTCGCCTCATGTCCTTCGCCGAAGCGGTCGAGGAGATCGCCCGGGCCACCGGCCGCGACATCCGTTACGTATCGCTGACCCCGGAGGAGTACGCGGAGGAGCAGCGCGCGCAGGGTGTGCCCGAGGAGTGGGTGCAGCTGTCGATCGGCCTGTACGAGCACGTACGCTCCGGCGGCCTCGCCGCACTCGGTGACGGCGTCAAGCGCGCGTTGGGGCGGCCTGCCCGGGACTTCTCCGACTACGCCAAGGCCGTTGCCGCGCAGGGCGTCTGGAACTCCTGACGCCCCCAGCATGGGCAAGCCCCGCAGAGCAAGGGCCGCGACAGCAGGGAGAGTTGAGGCGGGGTGCGAGGCCCGCGTGGAGGCGGTGCTCCGGGTTCGGGAGCGCCGCCTCCGCGTCTTCCTCGCCACGGTCGGCGCGCTCGTCCTCGCGTGGCTCGTCGGGTACTGGGCGCTCAGCGCCCACGAGGCCGGCGAAAGGTGCGTGACCTCGGGTTTCTCCTTCGCTAACACCCTGACGGCACGATTTCGCCGTTCGCCAAATTCGCCCATCGGCACCATCGCCACCATCAGCACCTTTTGGAGTTCCCCCTTGCCTTCCGACAGCACGACCACCGCACCCCCGGCGCAGCCGGGCGCCGACGCGTCCGGAGCCCCCTCGGGCGGCCGACGGCATCTGGGCCTGGCGCTCTTCGTGATCGCCGCGGCCCAGCTGATGGTGATCCTCGACGCCACGATCACCAACATCGCCCTGCCCGCCATCCAGGCCGACCTGGGTGTCACCGACGCGAACCTGGCGTGGATCGTCAACTCCTACGCGCTGGCCTTCGGCGGGCTGATGCTGCTCGGCGGCAAGGCCGGTGACCTCTTCGGACGGCGGCGCGTGTTCCAGGCAGGCATCGGTGTCTTCACCGCTGCCTCGCTGCTGGGCGGACTCGCCCCGAACGAGAGCCTGTTGATCGGAGCCCGCATCCTCCAGGGCGTCGGCGCCGCCCTTGCCGCGCCGAACGCGCTGGCCCTGATCACCACCACCTTCCCGGCCGGCAAGTCACGCAACACGGCCATGGGCGTGTACGCGGCCATGGGCGGCGTCGGCGCCACGGTCGGCCTGCTGCTGGGTGGCGTACTGACCGACGCGCTCAACTGGCGCTGGGTGCTCTTCGTCAACATCCCCATCGGCCTGGCCGTCCTCGCCGGCACCCGCACCCTCGTCGAGGCCGAACGCCACCCCGGCCGCCTGGACGTCCCCGGCGCCATCACCGGCACCGGCGGTCTGATCGCCCTCGTGTACGGCATCACGCGGGGCGGTGAGCACGGCTGGACCAACGGCCTGACGCTGGCGTCCTTCGCGACAGCCGCCGTACTCCTGACGGCGTTCCTGGTCATCCAGGCGCGTGCCGCGGACCCGATGATGCCGCTGCGGCTGTTCAAGGACCGTAACCGCTCCGGCAGTTACGGCACGATGCTGTTCGTCGGGTCGGGCATGTTCGCCATGTTCTACTTCCTGACGCTCTACATGCAGCTGGTCCTCGGCTTCAGCGCCGTCAGGACCGGCTTCGCCTTTCTGCCCTTCAGCGTCGGCATGGCGGCCGCCGCCGGTATCAGCTCCAAGCTGGTCACCCACCTGGCGCCCCGGCTGATCGCCGGACCGGGCCTGCTGGTCGCGGCGGCGGGCATGTTCTGGTTCGCCACCCTGGAGCCGGACTCCTCGTACGCCGGACATCTGATGCCGGCGATGTTCGTCACCGCTCTCGGGCTCGGCATGAGCTTCGTCCCGATGACGCTGGGCGCGGTGAGCGGCGTCGACCACCAGGACACCGGTATGGCCTCGGCCCTGCTCAACACCGCCCAGCAGATCGGCGGCGCACTCGGACTCGCGGTCCTGTCGACGATCTCCACCTCGGCGGCGAACGACAAGCTGCCCGAGGCGGCCTCCGCCTTCTTCAGGGGCCTGGCCACCCAGGACTTCCCGTTGGTCGCGAAGGCGGGCGAGGCGCTGACGCACGGCTACACCATGGCCTTCGTCGCCTCGGGCGCCATGTTCCTGGGCGGACTGGCGGTCATGTTCCTGGCCGTCAACGCGGGCAGGCAGCAGCACACCGAGGGCGCGGCGCCCGTCCACATGAGCTGACCGCGGCCACTGTCCACGCGGGCCGATCCCGCACAGGGCGGCGTACCGCGCCCGCAACGATCACGACGACGTACGGCGGAGGCGCCACACCGCACCGCGACGCCTTCGCCGTACAGGAGCGGACACCCATGACGACCCCACAGCGCATCGAGTCCGTGCACTGGTCCGAACTCCCGCGGCCACCCGAGTCCGTCCTCGCCCTCACCCGAGCCTTCGCCCTGCTGGGAACACCCTGGAACGGTCTGATCATCGCGGCTCTGGCCACGGGCCAGGCAGACTTCGCCCGGGTGCGCGAGCGGGTCCCCGGCATCAGCGACGACACGCTCGCCGACCGTCTCCAGGAACTGACCACGGTCGGCCTCATCACCCGGACCACCCGCCCAGGACCGTCTCCCCGCAGCCAGTACACCCTGACCCCCCACGGCGACGCCTTCCTCATCCCCCTGGCCGCCCTGACCATGTGGGCACAGGACCACCTCCCGGCGCGGGACTCGCGGGGTCGGCCACCATGCCCACCCCAGAAGGAGACACCGTGAAAACACTGGTCTGGTGCAGCAGCGCCATCCCCGCGACGCCCTCGGAGCGACGCGCACGGCGCCCGATCGGCCGGGACGTCCACGCCTATCAGGCCATGCTGCGCAACTACGAGGACATCGCCCGCTGGGCCGACGCCTTCGGCTTCGACGGATTCGGCAGCGCGGAGCACCACTTCCAGACCGAGGGCGGCGAGAACATGCCCAACAGCCTGCTGCTCTACGCGAAGCTCGCGGCGCAGACCAGGCAGATCATGTTCGCTCCGATGTCCCTCGTCCTGCCCGCCCACAACCCCGTGCGCATCGCCGAGGACCTCGCGATGTTCACCCATATGTTCCCCGGCCGGCTCGGCGTCGCCTTCGCCCGTGGCCGCCAGAGCCGCTGGATGCAGACCCTGGCCCAGGACGACGCCGTCGTCTCCTCCCACCCGCGCTCCGACGCCCGTAACCGGGAGATCTTCAACGAGTACCTGTCGATCGTGGAACAGGCCTGGGCCGAGGACTCCTTCCAGCACATCGGCAAGCACTTCCAGGTGCCGTACCCGACCGGCGGCATCCGCGACTGGCCGCTCGCCGACTGGACCCGCGCCTACGGCGGCCCGGCCGAGATCGACGACGAGGACACCGTGCGGCAGATCGGCGTGGTCCCCAAGCCCCTGTACCGGCCGACGATCTTCGTCCCCACCACCACCTCACCGCGGACCGTGATCGACGCCGCCCGCAACGGACGGACACTGCTGCTGACCGCCCGCAGCCGGGAGAAGGTGCGCTCGATCGCCGAGTTGTACCGCGACACCTCCCGCGCGCACCGCCGCGACCTTCGGCTCGGCGAAGGCATGGGCGTCGTCGCGAAGGTCTTCCTCGGCGACACCTTCGACGAGGCCTTCGACCTCGCCGTGCAGACCGCGGGCTACTGGTTCCACAACTTCTTCCAGGCCTTCGGCTTCAACGAAGGCCTGCGCACCGCCGCGGACGACCCCCACCGCAAGGTGCGACTGGACGACGCGCGGGCGCTGACCCGCCGTATGTACGAGACGGGACTGCTCTTCTGCGGCACGGCGGACCAGGTCCGGGACCAGATGAAGGACATGCACGAGGTCTACGGCGGCGGCCGGCTGGACTGGTTCGTCTGGGAGTACTGGGCGCAGGCGCTGCCCGGCGACGAGGCGCCGGACATCCAGCGGGCGCAGCTGAAGACGTACGCCGAGCAGATCATGCCCGAGTTCCGCAGCACTTCACAGCCGTACTGGGCGACGGGCAAGGTGGGCCTGTGACCTGCTGCGCGACAGTGCCCCGCTGCGCTGGACCGAGAGGCCGGTGAAGGGGCAGACTCCGGGGCACCGCTGCCGAGCCGAGTCGCGGACCACTTCGGCAGGCCCTCATGGTCAGGTGACATGAACGACCCCCGTCAGACGGCGCCCGACGCCGTAGGTCTCATCCAGCACAAGCTCTCCGTTCCCGACCTGCCGGAACGGCTCGTCTCTCGACCGAGGATCGACACCGCCCTCGGCACGCTCATCGAACGACGGCAGGTCGTGCTCGTACTGGCGACGGCGGGCGCCGGCAAGACCATCGCCATCCGGCAGGCGACGACGCGGCTGCCCCACCCGGTGGCGTGGCTGTCGGTCGACGCGACCGACAGCCGGCCGGGACGCCTGCTCGCCTACCTCGAGGACGCGTTGGCCCGGCACGTACCGGCCGCCCGCCAGGTGGCGACCCGTGCGCTGCGCGCGGGCATCCAGCACACGGAGTCCGCCGGGCTGCTCGCCGAATCCCTGAAGGGACACCAACTCGTCCTCGTACTCGACAACTTGGAACGCCTCGGGGTCTCGGGCGACGGGTGGGAGGCGCTCGGCACGTTCCTGCACTATCTGCCGCGTACGGTGCGTGCGGTGCTGCTCAGCCGGCGTGACATCCCGGCGGCCGTCCATCGGGAACTCGACCCGACCTCGGTGGCGGGCCTGCGTGAGGAAGACCTCGCCTTCACCGTCGAGGAGGCGGCCGACGCCCTGCGGCTCAACGACAACGACACGATCGACGCGGCCGAGGCGGTGTCGGCGACGGGCGGCTGGGTCACCGGCGTGCTGTTCGAGGCCTGGCGCTCCGAGGAGCACACCGCGGTCGTCGGTGGCGAGGCCGACCCGCTGCACGGCTACATCTCCTCGCGGATCCTCGGCGAACTGCCCGGCGCGGACCGGGAGTTCCTCGTGACGACCTCGGTCCTCGACGCGGTGACGGCCGAGCGGGCCCGGGCGCTCGGACTGGACAGCCCTGCCGGGCGGATGAGGTCGCTGCGCTCGTTCCGGCTGCCCGTCGTCTGGTCGCCCGACGGTCGCACGATGCGCTGCCATCCGCGGCTCCGGGAGTTCCTGCTGGAACAGCTCGAGCACCGCGACGACGCACAACTGCGCCGGATCCGCCGGGCCCACGGCAGGCTCCTGGCCGACGAGGGGCACGACGAGGAGGCCACCGAGGTCCTGCTGCAGGCGGGAGAGGTGGCCGAGGCACGTGTCTGCGCGGCGCGCGTGATCCGACATGTGATGGAGCGGCTGGACCTACCCGTGGCCGAACGCTGGCTTGAAGCATTCGGCACGGTCGGCACTGTTGGCCACGAGCCCACGGAACTGACCACGGCACGACTGATGCTCGCCTGGGCCCGGGACGACCCCCGAGGGGGAGTGGCCATCGCTGACGCGCTCCTCAAGTCCGGTGTCCGTGAGGAGGTCGTCGAGGCATCCGAACGAGCGGCAGCGCTGATGATCTACTGCTACGCCCAGTGCGGCCGTGTTGAAGATGTGGACGAGATCCTGCGGCTGGCCGACCCTGGCGGGGAGGTCGCCGCTGTGCGCTACGGACTGGGGACCATCTATCCCTCCTACCGCACCGACACGCCACCGGAGCTGACCGGTGGGCCGTTCGATGCGGCTGTGCTGATCGCGAAGTACTGGTTCGGCCACCTGACCGACCTCGACATCTCCCTGCAGTCGCACTGGGGCACGTCACTGGCCACCCCGTGGCAGATCGGGGCGCTCCGCGCGCAGGGCCACACTCGCCGGGCCCTGGAGCTGTACGAACGGACCCGCGACTCGGTCTCCAACTCCCTGAGCCTGGGCGTGGTGGTGCCAGGACTTCTCATGGACGCCGGGCGCCCCGCCGAAGCGATCGCGGCCCTCGAGGAAGGCCGCAAGCTCGCCCTCGACACAGGGGCACACGCCTGGTACATCGGATTCACGGAAGGGCTGGTCAAGCTCAGAATCGTCGACCGTCGCGACGCCGCGGCGTCCATGGGGCTCCTCGACGAGCTGGAGAACGACCCGCTCATCGAACATGCGCTACAGCTCAGGGCCAAGGCCCGGGCCTGGCGAGGCTGGCTCCTGCTGCGCAGCGGCGCCGACGCCGACGCACTGGCCTGCCTGCGCGATGCCGTGTCGCTCCTGGAGGCCGGCGGCCTCTTCCTGGAACTGCCCATCGTCGCGGTGCTCCTGGCGGAGGCGGAATGGCGCGCGGGCCACGAGGACGAGGCCGACCGGGCCGCCGATCTGGCCCTGGAGACATCCGGCCGTCAGGGGTCCCACCACGTACTGCTCCAGATCCTCACCGAGTTCCCCGCGGTCGCCTCGCGGCGCATCGACGCCGAGGCCGACACGGACACCCCGTGGCACGCGGTCGGCCGGGCGCTCGCCGCCCAAGGGGCGAACATCCAGGTCACCGAGCGGGTTCCGGCGGTGACGGTCCCGGAGTTCGGACGGCACGCCCTGGCCGTCGACGGCGTAGAGGCCCGCCTGCGCATCAGCAAGAGCCTCGAACTGCTTTCCTACCTGAGCAGCAGGCACGGCCACGCCGCCGATCGCCGGGACGTGCTGGACGCCTTGTTCGCCCGTGACGACCGGTCGACCCGCGCCTACCTGCGCCAGGCCGTCCACCAGCTGAACCTGGCACTGCCGCCCCAACTGCGCCTCACCGTCGAGCAGAACAGACTGGCTCTCGCCGAAGAAGTCGCCCGCGGGTGTCAGTCGCTGCGCTTCGAAGCCGACCTTGCCCAGGCGCACCGGCTGGCCGGACAAGCGAAGCTGTCCACGATCGAGGGGCTCCTGGCCCGCAACGAGGGCGAGTACCTGCCGGACCGCACCTCTCAGTGGGTGGAGGAACGGCGCGGGACCCTGACCCGGCAATCCGTCGAGGCCCTCTCGTCGGCGGCCGAACTCGCCCTGCAACTCCACCAGTACGTCGACGCCGCCCGCCTGTGCGACCGGGCGACCGCACTCGACCCGCTCCGCGAAGTGGCCTGGCGCGTGAGGATGCGCGCGGCGAACGCCCTGGGCGACGACGGTGGCGTCCTCACCGCGTTCCAGCGCTGCGAGGCGGCCCTGAGCCGCATCGACACGTCCCCCTCCCCCAGCACCCGCAGACTGCTCAAGCAACTACAGCGGTAAGCGTGGGAAACGTGCTTACATGGGCCGCCAACCTAGGAGGTCTAGGTTCTGCCGTAGGTGACCGGAGGTGACCCCCATGGCCCGAGCCGGGCTCACGACCGCCCGCGTGGTCGAGGCCGCCGCCGAGCTCGCCGACGAGGTCGGGTTCGAGAAGGTCACCGTCACCGCGCTGGCGCGGCGGTTCGGGGTGAAGGACGCGAGTCTGTACTCGCACGTCAAGAACGTGCGGGAGCTGCGCACGCGGCTCGCGCTGCTGGCGGGCGGCGAGATGATCGAACGGATCGAGCTCGCCGTGGCCGGGCGGGCCGGCAAGGACGCGCTGGTCTCGTTCGCCGACGCCTACCGGGAGTACGCGCTGAAGCACCCCGGGCGGTACGCGGCCACGCAGATCCGGGTCGACCCGGCCGTGGTCGCCGAGTCCGAGGTGCTGCGCCGGACCGCCGAGGTGACGTACGGAATGCTGCGCGGCTACGGGCTGTCGGAGCCCGATCTCACCGACGCCGTACGGCTGCTGCGCAGCACATTTCACGGCTACTGCCACCTCGAATCGAGCGGCGGATTCGGCCACCCCCGCAACGTACAGACGTCCTGGGACAAGGCCGTCGATGCCCTGCACATCGCCCTGGAGCACTGGCCCCGGGAGGAGAAGAAACATGTCTGAGACCACCCCCCGCCCCACAAGGTGCGCGGCAGCGGACCCGTGCTGCTGGTCATCCTCGGTGGGCTGAGTCCCAGAGCGTGAGCAGTTCTCCCCGCCGTGTTCATGCATCTCTCGTTTGAGCGCCTGGAGGACATTTCGTCCCTCATCGTTCACGTTTTTACGCGGCAGGCCCACGGGCTCGCTCGCGGCGCCCAGTCCCCGGCCCCGCCGAAGTCGATCGGGGCGGCTGGGCCGACCAGGCAGCCCGGCACCCTTCAAGGTCACAGGGCGAGATCGCCCCAAGGTCCCTCCGGTGCCAACGCTGCGACAACGGCCGGTAGTTGCGGCGGCTCGATCCGATCCGGCAGCGAGTCCAGGTCGGGCCACGCGACCCAGGCGTATTCGTCGAGGTTGGCACGTTCATCGGGGAGCAGGCCGGCTGGAACCAACTCCGGTCGGTCCTCGGCGAAATGGGCCACGAAGAAGTGTTCCTGCCCGACGTACCGCTTGCCGTTCCACCGCACGTCACGCTCGACTGGCACCCAACGGTCAAGGACCGCGGCCGGGTCCAGGCCGGTCTCCTCGGCCAGTTCACGACGTGCCGCCGTCAGCGGGCTCTCGCCCAGTTCGATGCCCCCGCCGGGCGGCTCCCAGAGCCGTGCCCCGTCAAACGGATCACGCCAGTGGAGAAGAAGCAGACGGTGGGCAGCATCCAGGCAGATCACCCGCGCGGCGGGCCGATGTGTCGTCTCCACGATCCCGACACTAGGCGGCATCTCGTCGTGTGACCGATGAGTTTGCCGTGCCGCTGTGGTCTATCTCCGCAGCGGCGCTGCCGAAGGCCGGTCGCGCTGCACCACAGACGAGTATTCACAGGACTTGGAGCAAACGTGATCATTATTGCCGGAAAGCTGTACGTGGACGCTGCTGCCCGCGACGCGTACCTGGCCGGGTGCTCGAAGGTGATCGAGCAGGCCCGGGCCGCCCCCGGCTGCCTCGACTTCGCCCTGTCAGCCGACCTGATCGAGGCGAATCGGATCAACGTGTACGAGCGTTGGGAGACGGACGAGGACCTCGAACGCTTCCGCGGCGCGGGCCCCGAGCCTGAGCAGGCGGCTCAGATCCGCGACGCCGCGGTGAGCAGGTACCGGATTTCCGGTGTCGAGGCTCCATAAGCGATCAACTCGTCGGTACGTCGCCGCCCTTGAGCGCGGTGATGAAGGGAACCCAGGCGTTCGCGGGGAACAGGAGGGCGGGGCCCCGGGTGTTCTTGGAGTCGCGGACGGGGACGAGGCCGGGGAGGTCGTCACAGACCTCGACACAGTCCCCGCCGGAGCCGTTGCTGTAGCTGCTCTTGCGCCAGACGGCAGTGCTCAAGTCAATCCGGTTGCTTGCCATTTCGGTAATCCTCTGCCGCTGCCTCGATCATGGCGAGGGACGCCTCCGGCGGCAGTGCGGCGGCCCTGAGCCGATCGTATGCCTTGCGGTAGCTCTTCACGAGGGCCGGATCGTCGATGGTGTCACCGCTGTACGACGACTCCGTGTAGACGAGGGGCGGGGCATCCGGGAAGGTCATGATCTTGACCATGCCCAGCATGAGCGGGTGCGGTCCGCAGTTCCACGGAAGGCTCTGTGGAGCAATCCGGCGCCGCCGCGCCAGCGCCGCGATCCTCTCCAGCTGTACAGCCATCTCCTCCGGCGGGATGATCGGGTTGCGCAGCAGCACCTCTGGCAGGACCACCCAGTACTCCGGCTGCTTGTGGTCGTCCTCGAAGAGGCGGGCCCGCTCCATGACCGTCCGTCTGACCCGTACGGACGGTGACCGTACGCGCCTGGAGGTCAGCGACCCGGACGCGTACGCCTGGCTCATCCAACGTCGTCCGGGCCCGGACGACGAGACGGGCCGCGGACTCCTGCTGCTCGACGCGGTCGCGCTGTGCTGGGGCGTGGAGCAGGGAATCCCGTGCCGCCGGTGCCGGACGGTCCCCGGCCACCCCGCTTTGTGCGGTGGCTGGGCGGCTTCGGCTGCGTGGCCGCCGGTTACGCGGTGTTCCAGGCCCTGTTCGGCCTGCTGCCGGACAGCATCGACGGGCAGGCCGCACGGTATGCGATCGCCGGGGTCGCCGGACTCGGTACGGCGCTCGCGGCCTGGCTGGCGGCGGAGCTGCTGCGGGCTCGGTCCGAGCGCAACGGCCTTACGGGGACTGGGCAGTTCAACGCGGGATCGGCGTCGCTGTCGGGGCCGGGACCGCTTCCCCAGCTGTTCTCGTCGGCGTACGACGCTCTCGTCGAGCAGCTCTGCGTGGTCGACGACCCGGTGTGCGGACGGCTCACCGGCTGGCCGCACTCGCTCGGCGAGAGCGCGGGCCGGCCGACGCCGGTCGGTACGGCGTACGGGCTGCACATCGCGCTCGATCTCGGCGTCCCCGACGGGCGGTTGAGCACGGGCGAGCTGGTCGAGACGCTGTGGCGGCTGCGCCTGCCGGACGGCGGCTGGTCGGCGCGCTCGCAGGGGACGGTGGCCCGGCCAGAGGTGACCGCGCTGGTGCTCGGCGCACTGGCGAGGGCCGGCGTGGACCCGGCCCGGGTGGCCGCGGAGGTGGCGCACTGCGAGTCGGGCTTCACGCTCGAACTCGACCGCAACGGACGCGAGTTGACGCATGTCGTGACGACCGTGCTGCGCGGCCTGCTGCGCGCCGCACCCCGCTCCGACGTACTGCCGATCCTCCAGGAGGCCCTCGTCGACGGCGCCGTCACCGACCCGCGCCGCCAGCACCGCCGCTGCTGGAGCTACCGTCTGGCGCCCCGCCACGGCCCGCCCTCCCCGCTGCACACCTCGCAGGCCGTGGTCGCCCTGGACCGCGCGGCCCGCGTCGTGGGCGAGAGTGCCAACGCGCGCGCCGCCCGCGAGGACGGCATCCGCTGGCTGCTGGCCTGCCCGGATGCCCCGCACGACTCCTGCCTCGACCTGACCAGCCTCCGCGAGGAGGTGCGCCGCCCGCGCCCCGACGACCCGTCACGCCACGAGGTCCTGAACGTACGGCACTTCACCGCCTCCTGGGTCGTCCGCGCCCTGCTCACCCCGGGCGCCCGCGACATCGCACGCGAGGACGACATGGAGGCGGAGTGGCGCGAGCGGCTGGACGGCGCGGCCACCGCCGTGTGGGCCGCGCAGACGGACGGCATATGGACCTGGCCCCGCGAGGACACCACCAGCGAGCTGCGTCGTCCCATGTGGATGACCTATCAAGGTCTTTCGGCGCTGCGCGCTCATGCCGTATGGATGTACCAGCCGCATGGCTGAGTCAGAGGGAGCGTGCATGGGTGGTCGGCAGGTCCAGGCGGCGAGGCGACTCCTCGCCGAGGCACTGGACGGCGAACTCCCCGAGCACGAACGAGTGTTGGCGGCCCGCACCGTCATCGCCGAACTGGGCTCTCCCGCCCGGCTGTTGGAGCTGACCGCCGAACTCGCCTCCGGCGAGGGCGACCCGGAAGGCTGCGCCCGGCTTTCGTACCGCCATGTCCTCGGCTTCGACAAGCTCCTCCTCATCGACGGCGGCCCCCACCACATGCTGCGCGCCCACCTGTGGCACGCAGGTCGCGGCGCGGTCGGCAAGGAGGACATCCACAACCACCGTTCCCCGCTTGCCTCTTACGTCGTACGCGGGCAGCTGACGATGGAGTTGTACGCGTCCGAGCCCGAGGGCGGGGTCGAGGCGGACCGCTACCAGGAGTCCCTGTCCGACGAGTCCGCCGACTGGCTCCTGGAGCCCGCGGGCCCGTCCCGGCTGCGTCTGACGCACGTGGCGCAGTACGCGGCGGGCAGCACCTACGCCCTCCCCGCCCACACCCTGCACCGCGCGTGGACCGAGACGACGGAGCCGACGGTGACGCTCTTCCTGGAGACGGGCAGCGGACGGCGACGCCACACCGATGTGTTCACGGCGGCGGGACCGCATCCGGGCGCGGTGCCGAAGGTGCCGCTGAGGGTGGAGGAGTATCTGAGCGAACTCGACGCGTTGGCGGAGCTGCTCAGGAGCTCGTAAGGGCTCATGCCTGAGCCCCACATGACAAGTTGAGTTGGGCTTCGACACAAGTCAGAGCCCTATCGCATGGACGGATCCGCCCGCCGACCTACTGCCATGTCAACGGGTAGCAACGGCCAAGCTGACCACGTAGCGCTCCTCGACCGTCCCGTTCGGGAAGGTTTCAGTCAGGAGATCGCGCTCAGCGGCCAGGAACGTCTCGGTGGCGTTCTTGCCGAGGACAAGGAAGGTCGATGAGAACCGACACCGGTCATGGGCGCACTGCGGCGCGACGCTGATGAGGACCTCCGAAACCTCCACCACGGATCGGTTGATCCACCAGACTTGCCCTTGTTTCCCAACGGAGAAGGGGCGGCAGGCATGGCGAACAGTGCACTTCTGGTGATGGACGTCCAACGGGACGTCGTGGCCATCGCCGACGACGGTTCCGGTTATCTGCCGCGCTTGCGCAGGGCGATCGACGGTGCCCGGGCTGCCGGAATCCCCGTGATCTACGTGGTGATGGGGTTACGGCCGGGCGACCCGGAAGTCAGCCCTCGCAACAAGGTGATGACAAACGCCGTGCGGGCCGGCCTGTTCACCGAGGGTGCCCCTGGTACCGAGATCCATCACGACGTCGCGCCCCAGCAGGGCGACGTCGTGGTCACCAAGAGGCGGGGGAGCGCGTTCTCGGGCAGCGACCTCGACTTGGTGCTCAGGGCTCGCGATATCGACAGCCTTGTTCTCACCGGCATCGCCACCAGTGCTGTAGTGCTGTCCACCCTGTGGCACGCCATCGACCTGGACTTCGGCCTCACCGTCCTGGCGGATGCCTGCCTCGACACCGACCCCGAGGTGCACACGATGCTCACCGAAAAGCTGTTCCCGCAGTGGGCAGATGTCCTCGCCGTCGAGGACTGGCTCAAGGCCATCGCACCGCAATAGCGGGATGCCGCCCGGTCGGGCCTGGGACGCGTCGGGTACAGCGACTTCCATCCAGTCCGACCGGTCGGTACGTTCAGGGGAGCCGGGGCCGCCATTCCGCGCCCGGTGTTCCCGGCGGACGACGGAGGACCCATGTCCCAGGCTCAGGGCCACTGCGAGACACGCTTCGAGGCGGTGCGCGTCGCGTTCGAGGAGAACTTCCGGGACCGCGACGAGCTGGGCGCGGCCGTGACCGTCACGGTGGGCGGCGAGACCGTGGTTGACCTGTGGGGCGGCTGGGCGGATGCGGCGCGGACGCGCGCCTGGGAGCGGGACACGCTGGTCAACGTGTGGTCGACCACGAAGGGGCCGACGGCGCTGTGCGCGCACATCCTGGCCGACCGTGGGCTGCTCGACCTCGACGCGCCGGTGGCCGCGTACTGGCCGGAGTTCGCGGCGGCGGGCAAGGAGTCGGTGCTCGTACGGCATCTGCTGTCGCACCGGGCGGGCCTGGCCGGGCTGCGTGAGCCGCACTCGCTGGAGCAGCTCTACGACTGGGAGCTGACCACGAAGCGCCTCGCGGCGACGGAGCCCTGGTGGGAGCCGGGCACGGTCTCGGGTTATCACGCGCTGACGTACGGCTTCCTGGTCGGTGAAGTGGTGCGGCGTGTCTCGGGGCTGCTGCCGGGCGCGTTCCTTGAGCGGGAGGTGACCGGTCCGCTCGCCATCGACTTCACCGTGGGACTGCCGGAGAAGGAGGCCGGGCGCACGGCCGAGCTGGTGCATCCGCCGACCGCCTCGTCGAGTGAACAGGCGGCGATCTTCAGCCAGTTGACGCCCGTGGCGCTGGCCGCACTGGCCAATCCCCTGGCGGGCGCGACCGAGGCCAATACGGCGGCGTGGCGGGCCGCCGAGATCCCGGCCGCCAACGGGCACGGCACGGCACGGGCGGTCGCCGCGTTGTACGGGATCTTCGCCGGGCGCGGGTCGTACGGTTCGCATCGCGTCCTCTCGCCGGAGGCTGCTGAGCGGGTCCGTGAAGGGCAGGGCGCCTGCCGCGATCTGGTGCTCGGCGCCGGCTTCGAAAGCGAGACAGAGATCGGCCTCGGCCTCTGGCTCAGCGGCCCCAACAACTCCTACGGTCCGAATCCGAGGGCTTTCGGACACGACGGATTCGGCGGCTCCTGCGGTCTCGCCGATCCGGAGGCAGGCGTCTCGCTGGGCTACGTCATGAACCGCATGGGGCCGCACATCGCCGACGACCCTCGGAAGATGGCGCTCATCGACGCCCTCTACAGCGTGCTCTGAGAGGCGGGGACACGCCGGCTGCGGGGTGACGGGTCACGCGGCCCCGTGGCGGTGGTTTCGGAACACTGCAGGAGGGGCCAGAAGCCGTGCGACAGCCTCTGCACTGTCCGGCCCGTGCGCCGAAACCATCAACCCCCGGCCTGGTAAGGCCACTTGGCTCGAAGAATCGCCACCCGGCCATCCGTTACGACGTGGGAAAGACGGCCAAACGCCCCGAGAGCATCACCGAACGCAACCAAACTTCACGTCCGTACGTGCCCTCGTCCCCGTTCGGCGAGGGCGGATGGCCCAACCCTGGAGAACGCGCCTGCCTTGAAGTGCGGGTGAACCCGCACCTGGCGCGCGGCGTCTTCGCAAGAGTTTGTGAACGCAACGCGCGTAACTGTGAAGGTGTGGTGTGTCAAAGCCGGCCGGAGTTGGGCGCGCCGATGAACGTTGCGTAGGTGGGCGGGGCCTGTCGTTCCGCGCTCGGGCGTGGTCTCGGGCGCCGAGGCGGCAGCGGTGCTCCCGCAGGCGGACTGCGAAGGGGAGGGGGAGTTGGGCGCGTCCAGCCTGAGCGGTGGAACGGGCATGCGAAGCGTCTGGTGGGTGCGGGTTCTTCCTGGTCGAAAACCCATCCACCAGGGGTTTTTCTCGTCTGACAGCGCAACTGCCCAGCTTCCTGGGGGAGGTTGAAAGGGCTTAATCATTGCCCGATGACAGGGGTATGTGACATCAGTGGCAGCTGATAACCTGCGCGAACTCTGAGGCCGCCTGAGGCCCCAGGGGCCCCCGTAATGGACGCGACGAGATGTCGCTTCATCGGCCTCGGATCGCCCCGAGGCGGCCGGTACCGGCCTCCGGACCGAAGCCCGGCGGGCCTGGCGAAGACCGGCTCTTCCGGGGGCATCTTCGAAGGCGCAAAGAAAGTGGACGAATGGAAAAGACCCCGATAACGGGCGCCGGGTCGACGCCCGGCGCCCGTGCGCGCAGACGCCGTTCCCGATGGCTGAACGGGAAGTTCCTGGCGACCTTCCTCGCCGGGGCCACGCTGCTGGGCGGCGGCGCCCTGGTGCTCCCGCAGTTGCAGAAGGCCGACGCCGCCCAGGACGATGCCCCCAGCCGTGGGATGCGGTCGAATCGTCCGGAGATCGACCCCAAGCGCGCCCACCAGGCGGCGGTCGACTACCTGATTCGCTCCGGCATGACGCGCAGTGCCGCGGAGACGCGGCTGAAGAACCAGGAGCGATCTCGGCAGGTCGCCCGCAAGCTGCGGGCCGAGGCGCCGGGTGACTTCCAGTCGCTGTACATCAACCGCGCCGGCCGGCTGGTGGCGAACGTGGTGACCGAAAGGGGCGCTGCGCTGGCACGCGCTGCCGGAGTGACGCCACACAAGGTAACTGCCGGCTGGAAAGAGCTGACGGGCATCCAGGAGCAGCTGCTGGCGTCGGTGAAGAACAGCCATGGCCTGAGCGTCGGTATCGATCCGAAGAGCGGCACCGTCAACGTCACCTACTCCTCCGGCTTCTCCGCGAAGAACCTTGCGTCGCTGCGGGCCAAGGCCAAGCAGTACGGCGATCTGGTGACGGTCACCAAGGGCGCCGGCACGCTCCGCACTACCGCAGACGTCGATCCCGGAAGCGGCTTCACCTCAAACGGGATGTCGTGTACGGCCGGGTGGGGAATCGACATCTCCGCTCTCGACCCAGGAGCCGAGGGAGGATCAACACGCGCCGACGGCTTCATGTCCGCCGGCCACTGCCTCCGGAACAACGAGGGGATTGAGGTCAACGACCAGGACGCCGGTACCGCGTTCAACGTCCACCTCGGGCCGGAGGGCGACTTCGGCATGGTCAGGCTGAATGCCCAGTTCTCCAGCCAGCCAAAACTCGCATTCATCGAGGACCCGGTCACCGGGGTGGACCGTAATCCGATCGTGGGCACCGCCGTCTGCAAGCTCGGAATGACCACCGACTACACGTGCGGAGAGATCACGGAGCTCAGCGCAAGCAGCAGAAGCCGGATGCCCGACGGCACCATCGCGACTATCGGTGGGTTGATCCGGACAAACCTCTGCGCTCAGGGCGGCGACAGCGGTGGCCCGGTCTTCGCGGAAGCCGGATCTTCGGTCATTGCCATCGGAATCGTCCAGGGGGGCCGGGCAGACAAAGATGGCAACTGCGGGGAGAGGCAGAACCCGCCGACACCTAACAGCACCAATGTCCAGCCGATCGACCCCATCGTTCCGGAAGGCAGCCCGTACCAGCTGAAGCTTGCCGACGACGGGTCGCAGGGCGGCGGCGGCCGACCGCCAGAGCGCCAGCCCCGGGACGTCGAGCCGACCTCGGGCAGCGGCCGACCGCCGGAGCGCCAGCCCCGGGACGTCGCCGGCATGCTGGACAACAGACTGAATTACGTCGCCCTCGGCGACTCCTTCTCGGCCGGCACCGGCGCCGGGCCGTACCTGCCCAACGACAAAACGATCACGCCGGTCGACGGCCTGGAAGTGAACAACCCGCCTGCCTCGGTCAACCACAGCAACAACTGCCAGCGCAGTGAGCAGGCCTACGGTCCCCTGACCGCCAAGCTGGACTCACTCTATGGAAATGTCACCGTCGGCGACTTCACCTTCGCCGCGTGCGCCGGGGCGGTCACACAGAACGTCCTGAACGGGCAGCTGGACGCGCTGAGCTCGGACACGGAGCTGGTGACGCTCACCATCGGCGGCAACGACATCAGGTTCGCCGACGCGATGAGGGAGTGCGCCAAGCCCGTGGGGTTGTTCTCGGAGAAAGCCTGCTCGGACGCGCTGAACATATCCGAGACGCTCATGATGAACCTGGAGGGGCGGCTGACGGAGACCTACCAAAAGGTCCTGGCCGCCGCACCGAATGCCCGTCTCATCGTCCTCGGATACCCCAAGCTGTTCGATGAGCAAGGCTCGTGCACGCTCACGCAGAACCGCATCAACCCCTTCCCGAACGTGCGCAAGCGCATGAACCATTCCGCCGAGACTCTCAGCCAGGTGGTCCAGAACGCGGTGAAGCAGGCTGGGCGACGAGTCCAGTTCGTGGATCCCCAGCCGGCCTTCGACGGACACGGCGTCTGCTCAGCGGACCCCTTCATAACCGACCCGGGCACCATTGGCCTGCTCCACACCGAAGACTCGTACCACCCCAACGCCAAGGGACATCAAGCG
Organism: Streptomyces yerevanensis; assembly: GCF_000716805.1. Lineage (NCBI taxonomy): Bacteria > Bacillati > Actinomycetota > Actinomycetes > Kitasatosporales > Streptomycetaceae > Streptomyces > Streptomyces yerevanensis. Next base: position 35,628 of record NZ_JNWJ01000084.1, read on the forward strand.
TACGCGTCCCTGCTCAAGGAAGCGGCGGACGACCCCGTCCCGGCGAACACCTACAACCGGGGCTGCTCGGCGATCAATCGCTGCCGCAGCTGAGCCGGTGATCCCGGGCGCAGGGCTCCGCGAGGGGCTCAAGGGCGGCCCGCACCGGGACTGCCCGGGCCGTCGGTATCAACCGGCGGACCGGAAAGCGATGGCGTAACGGGCGCAGCGCGTCCGGGCGGTACACGGCGGCACCACCGATCTCCGCGGTGGTGCCGCCCGTCGTCTGAGGAGACCGCGCCTGCCACCCCTTCCCGCTGCCTGAACCGGGCCGACGAACGTCCTCATCCACCTGGACCCGGGCCCGGCAGGACTCCCTCGGCTCTCCGGCGTTCGGTTCTTGGCCGTCCTGCGCCCACTGAGGAGTTGGGCCTCCCTTGCGGTCGGCTTACGACCTGGGGAGCAATAGGGAGCGGCGTCGCGGCGTCCGGCACCGCGGCTGAGGGGCGGCGACGAAACGGCCCCAGGCGGTAGCGGGGAACAAAAGCATGGGGCCGTGGGGGCGTTTGGAGTCCCGTACGGGGACGATGCCGGGGAAGTAGCAGTACAGGAGCAGCGCAATCAGGCTCGCGGGAGGGTAGGCCACCCCGCCCCGCCCGTCGTCACGGTAGCTGTTCTCGAACGCCGCATCAGGCGCGGGCACGCCACTTGACCTGTGTGGATGGCCGATGCGGCAAGCCCAGACAACCCGAGAAAGGTTACAACTCAGGCTAAGGGCCCAGGTCATGCGCAGTTCGTGAGGCGCGGGCAGGTCACACGCGGTGGAGAGCCTGCCGCACGATGTCGAGGTTGTACTCGTCGATGTCGACGCTACTCAGCTCGGCCGGGCTCAGCCAGGCGTACGCCTGGTCGGGCTCGGGCAGCGTGATGTGCCGGGAGAGGGGCCTGACCAGGAAGTTGTCCTGCCAGTTCTTGACCTCGTGGCCGCGATACTCACTCACGAACGACGATTCGCCGACCTTCCGGACGACCTCGCCGAGAAGCCCGGTCTCTTCCTTCAACTCCCGCAGAACGCCGTCCTGGGGACTCTCCCCCGGTTCGAGCTTCCCGCAGGGCACCCCCCACACCCGGGGCAGAAACCGCTCGGTCTCACTACGCCGCACCAGCAGCACACGCCCTTTGTGCATCACTACGGCGGCGGCCAGTCGCTTGTCGCCGGGGATGTCCATATCCATGGTTTCCTCGGTCCCTTGCCGGTCGGAGTCCAAAGGGTTCAGTACCCGCGAAAGTCTCAACCGTACCAGGCTTACGCCCTTCAATGCGGGCTCGGCTCCTCCACTCGTGGTATAGGAGGCGTTGCCGCTGGGCGTGCTCAATCGCGCGGCAACCTCCACCCGCCCGGCGGCGACTCGGAGGCATGACACCCGCAACATCCGTAACGCCCACAACAAGACACCGCCGCCGCCGAATCGCCCGCAAGCCCGTGGCGGGCTCGCTCGCGGCGGGCGTCCTACTGACCGGTGCGTGGTACGCGACCGCCACGGCGACGCCCGCCCCGAAGGCCGCCGACGACCTCGCCGTCACGAACACCACCGTGAATCTGGCGGCTAAGTTCCCCTATCTGTCGGCGGGTTACAACAACACCCGCGAGTGGACGCGCACGGCGACCGCCGTGGCTCCGAATGGCACCCTCCGGGTGGCCTGGCCCGCGTCCGACGGGATTCATGTCACGCCGCTCACGAAGGCCGGGAAGCGCTCCGGATCCGACACGGTCGTCAAGGGCGCCAAGGAGGTCGGCGGGCTGGTCGCGCACAACGACGGGTTCGCGCTGGTGACCCGCGTCTCCGACAGCAACAAGTGGAAGGAGACGGCCGCCGCGCTCGTCCGTTACAAGAACGGCAAGCAGGCGTTCCGTACGAAGCTCACGGGCACCGCCTCGCACGACACGGCCCCGTTGCTCGACGGGCAGCTCGCCTGGAACGGGAAGAAGTACGGCGCGTACTTCGTCGTGCACGGCGCGGGCGGCTTCGCCGACGGCCACTTCGGGGACAAGCTGGCGTACGTCAGCGCCAAGGGCGCGAAGCTCAGCGGCGGTTGGGGCTGGGGCTGCAGCCACAACGAGGGCATCGCGCTGCACGCCGAGCCCACCGGAGCCTTCACCTCCCTCTGCTTCGACGACTGGCGTTCGGGCCTGTTCGTGTCGACCGGCATCGGGGCGCCCGACAACGCGCCGGTCGTGCAGCGCGAGCAGTGCTGGGCGGGCTACTGCGGCGGCACGTTCCCGGGCCGTACCGGCGACCTCGTGAAGTCGTCCAGCGGCCGCTATGCCACCGCCTTCGCTTCCCGCGGCGCCGCCTCCGCCGCCAAGAACCCGGACGACGCGAGCGGCCGCGGCTGGACGGTGAAGCCGAAGACGAAGACCCATCAGGTCGCCGTCGCCTTCCTCAAGAACCGCAACTCCCCTGCGGGCAAGCCGACTTACCTCACGAACGCCCCCGGCACCGAGCACGTCAACGTCCGCATCGCCCCGTACGGGAAAGACCGGCTGCTCGTCTCCTGGGAGTCCCTGAAGAACGCCAAGTGCGCGAACGGCACCTGCACGGGCACCTTCACCGGCACGCACCTGCGCCTGATCGACTGGAACGGCAAGTTCAAGACGCCGGACAAGGTCGTCAAGGCCCGTATCACCGGTGACATCGCGGCCCTCGCGGACGGCTCCCTCACCTGGGCGTACGCACCCGTCACGCCGTCCTACTCGACGGCACTCACAGGGGCGTCACCGACCACGAAGAAGCTGCGGATCGCCCGTCTGGAGCGCTGAACCGAAAACGCGTCTCGGGGCCGTCGGCCCAGCGGACGCGCACCTCATACGCCCCCTCCACCTCCACGGACACCAGGGCCTGGAGCGGGAGGGGGTCCGGTTCGGCGGTGAGGCGGGCGAGGGCTACGAACAACGTGGGCTCTTCGGTCGTTACGCCCGCCAGGGTGGATGTGCCCGACAGGCCGAAGGCCGGGACGAGTTCAGCCCGTAGGCCCTCCTCGCCGTCCTGCCGCTCCTCCCCCGTCGACCAGCCCGTGACCCGCACGGGGGTTCCGGGAGGCGCGCCCGCCACCAGGTGCGCGCGTACCTCCACCGCGCCGGACGCCACGACCAGGCTCGTGACCCGGGCAGAGCCCCCGGCCTCGTGCCGCGAAGCCACCCACCCGTCGCCGACTCCCAACGGTTCGATGCCGGTTCGGCTCGCGTCCTCGTCGACGATCACGCTGTTGTCGTACGTCTCCGAAGGCGCCGTCACCGTCGAGTACGCGAGCCGCGTGTAGTACGGGTCGTAGCGGACGTCCTCGCTGCCGTGGTTGTGGAGGCGGACCAGGCCGTCCGAACTGGTCGACTGAAGCAGCCAGTTGGGCGGGCCGACCGGCCGCACCTCGTCCTGCCGCTCCACCGGGCCGGGCTCCTCGGGCGCCGTCCACACCTCGTGGTCCGCGGGGAGGAGCAGACCGAGGAAGCCCTTGCTCGCCCAGTACGGAGACGCCGAGCCCGAATAGCCTTGCAGGACAGCGGAGTTGGGGCCGTGCCAGCCGAGGGTGAGCAGGCCTCGGTCGTTCACGGCTCCCCGGTCGAGGAAGTACTTCAGCGCGCCGGAGGCCAGGCGGCGCGTCTCCCCCGGCGGCAGCGGCGTACGCCCGGTGAGCGCGCCCAGCCACAGCGGTGCGGTCGTCGCGAAGCGGTAGGTGAGCGAGCGGCCCTGGTGCATGGGGGCGCCGTCGGCGCCGAACAGGCGGGCGTAGTCGGCGAGATGGGTGGACAGCCGGTCGCCGTACAGGTCGAGCAGACGTGTGTCGTCCGCGAGCCAGGCGTGCAGGACCGGGTACAGGTGCATCGCCCAGCCGTTGTAGTAGTCGAACTTGCGGCCGTCGCCGTCGGTGTACCAGCCGTCGCCGACGTACCACTGCTCGATGCGGTCGAGGCCACGGTCGATCGCCGCCCGCGACGACTCGGCCTCGTAGCCGATCTCCTCCAGGAAGCCGCCGACGGTGACCGGGAACAACTCCCAGTTGCAGGGCCAGGCTTCGGCGGTCAGCGCGTCACCGAGCCAGGCCGCCGCCCGCTGCCGTACGCCGTCGTCGAGGCGGTCCCACAGGAGGGGGCGGGTCAGGCGCAGGGCGAGGGCGATCGAGGCGGCCTCGACGAGGGGCTGGCTGCGGTCCTCGATGCGCGGCCAGACGCCGGCGGTTCCGGCGGCGAGCCCGTCGGCGTACCGCACGAGGGCCTTCTCGTCGCGCCGGAAGGCCGCCAGCAGGAGCGTACGGGCGTATCCCTCCAGGCCGTCGGACAGGCGGCCCGACCAGCTCGTGTGCTCGCCGGGCAGGTGGTAGAGAGCGCGGTCCTCGGAGGCGTAGGGCTCCACGGCCGCGAGCAGGGAGTCGGCGGCGGCCTCCCAGTGGGCGCGCGTGTAGCCGGTGTACGGGCTGAGGGTGCGGTCGTCTTCGGGAACGCCTGCGATCATGGGTGGTGCTTCCTGTCTAGGCGGGCTTTGGTGAAGTCCGGGTGCAGTATCGCGCCCCTATTGAGGGCCGCAGGCCCCTCAATAGGGGCGCGGGGAACTGCGCGACCAGCCACGACGGGCCCGCAGCCGCGACACGCAGTGTCACCCCCCCGGCGGGGGGCCTGGGGCGCAGCCCCAGTTAACTGCGCACCCAGCGGAACGCTGAGGTACCTGGGACGCCCCGGTTCCGGTCGGGACGCCCCAGGGTCTTGGGTCACCTCACCAGGCCCCTGGGGACCAGTCGCTGGGCGACCAGCTCGTCGCGGACGAGGTCCGCGTAGACGGTCGCGCCGTGCGCGGAGGTGTGAGTGTTGTCCCGCTTCTCGTTGTAGAGGTAGAGCGCCTTCGAGGCCTCCACGCCGAGCGACTCCACCAGGGCCTTGGTCTTGGCGGTCATGTCGATGAGCGGTACGCCGTGCGCGGCGGCCACCGAGCGGGTGACGGCGGGGTGGTCGACGCCGAGGCCGTTCACCAGCAGCGCCGTGCCGTTGTTGAGGGTGCCGTCGGCGTTGAACCAGCGGCGGACGATGGGCGTGAGCAGTATGGGCCGGCCGCCCCGGTCGCGTACGCCGGCGACGAGCGTTTCGAGGTTCGCGCGGTACGTCGCCTCGTCGGTCTGCTTGTCGTTGTGGGCGAGCTGGATGAGGACCAAGTCGCCCTTGCGGATCAGCGGCTGGACGGTCGCGAAGAGCGCGGGGTTGTCGAGGTAGCTGACCGTACTCTCCCCGGAATCCGCGTAGTTGGCGACCGAGAGGCCCTTGCGGAGGTACTGGGGCAGCTGCTGGCCCCAGCCGGAGTACGGGTCGCCGGGCTGGTCGCAGGAGGTGGAGTCGCCGACGAGGAAGATCTGGCGGGTGTGCCGCGCGGGGGTGACGCGGATGCCGGCGAGCGCGGGGGCCGAGCCGCCGAGGGTGAGGTCGAGGCCGGGGGTGCCCGCGGGGCCGGTGGGTTCGCCCTCTGGGGTACGGACGTTCACGGTGAAGCTGCGGGCCACGCGCTCGCCCGCCGCGGTGGCCGTCTCGGGGAGGAGGGTGCGGCGGGTCTCTCCGGTGATGCCGGTACTCGCCTCAGCGTCGCCGCCGAGCAGCACGCGTACGTCGTACGTGCCGGGCGCGACGTCGAAGTGGCAGGCCGTCGCGGTGCAGTTCTCCAGGCCCGCGCCGCGGGCGCCCGTCTGCGCCGGAGTGGCGGACGAAGCCGGGGTGGCGGACAGCGCCGTGGCGACGGTCAGCGTGGCCAGCACGGCTATCAGGGTGCGTCTCAACGCGGCTCCTTCAACAGGGCGACTTCTCCTGGTCGATGGACCGTACCCCGCGATGGCAAGCGCTTTCTAGGGGCGTGCGGTATCTCGATTCCGTACCACCGGAAAGAAACCGGCCATGACTGGAAATCGCTCTGGCTGGCCCACGTTTCCGAGTGATCAAATCGGGGCCATAAGCGGCACGACAAAAAGGAAGTCACCATGAATTCCATCTCATACCTGGACCTGTACCGGCAGTTCTCCTCGGATATCGACGCGGAGCTGAAAACCGGCATCGAACGGCTCGGCCCCTCCTCGACCGCCATCAAGAATGCGGTCACCGAACTCCTGCAGCACCAGAAGTTCAAGTACCCCCTGCAAGTACTGCCGCTCCTGGTGCACGCCGCCGAGACGGGAGATCCCGGACCGGCAGTTCCGCTGTCCGCGGTCCATGTGCTGTGGTGGACTTCCGCCTGCTATCTCGACGACTTGGCGGACGGGCAGGCCGCAAGCGTGTCCGGTGCGCTCGGCAAGAACGAGGCACTGCTCGCCTCGATCACCAGCGGAAACGCCCTTCCCCTTCACATCATCCAGGCCCAACAGGTTCCCGACTCGGTGCGCAGCGCCCTGGCAGCCGAGCTTGTGACCTGCGCAATCGTCAGCACCGAGGGCCAGCTGAGCGATCTGCGCCGAGATGCCGGCGACGCCACACGGGACTCGGTGGTCACGACGTACCGAGGTAAATCAGGGGCACCCTTCGGCATGATCACGGCAATGGGTGCGATATTGGCCGGCGCGGAACACGAACGAATACGGATGTGGCGTGAGTTCGGCGATGTCTTCGGAATCCTGTGGCAGCTTTTCAACGACCAGGAGGACATCCTCTCCGGCCGCAATGAAGACCTGCGGAACGGCACCATCACCTATCTCTTCGCCTGCACCCTCGAGAACGCGTCACCTCGATCCAGGAATCGCCTCCTGGACCTGCACGCAGCCGCGAAAAATTCCGAGGAAGCGAGGCCAGAGCTCACAGCTCTCCTTCTCGCGCCCACCAGTCTTCAGCAGTACGAAGCAGACCTGCGCAGATTCCGCGACGAAGCCCAGCGCCTCCTGACCGAACTGGGTGGCGACGGAAACTACGTACCGGTGCTGCGCCATCTGGTGGAGGAGTCGGCCGAACTCCTCCTCCACCAGACGGAGTGAGGGCCTACGTCAACTGGCCCGAGTCCACTGCTGGTTCGTCGCCCCATTGCAGGCGTACGTGATGATCGCGGCGGAGTCGGCGGTCGACGCGCCGTTCACGTCCAGGCACTCGCCGCTGGCGCGGGACTTCAGCGTGACGTAGCCGCCCGACGTGGTGACCGTCCACTGCTGCGCGGTGGCGGAGGTGGAGCAGGCCTCCTGGGTGACGTTGGAAGCGTTCTCCCGCAGGCACAGCGAGCTGTGACGCGCCATCAGCTGGACATAGCCGTTGCCGAGGTCCTTGAACCAGAACCGCTGGTTGCCGCCGCCGTTGCAGGTCCACTGCTTGATCTGGGCGCCCGCGAGGATCGACTGGTCGGGGACGTCGGCGCACTTGCCGCTGTGCCGGGCGGCCAGCGTCTCGTACGGGCCGCCCCGACCGGTGACCGTCCCGGCGGCCGTGTCGATGGTGACCTCCGGGTACCAGGACATGGACATCGTGGTGGAGTTCGAGAAGGTCAGCGGCAGCCAGACGTACCGCGAGTCGTTGACCGTCCCGCCGAAGGAGTTGCCCCAGCGGTCGCCCATGTAGAGGTAGGAGGTGCCCGAACTCCCCTGCACGGGAAGGACGTACGTGGTCTGCGAGCCGTACGTCGTCGAGTCGCCGATGTTCCGCATCGCCGTCCAGGGACCGGCGAGCGAGGTGGCTGTCGCGTACTGCTGCTGGTTGGGGTTCCAGCCCGTGGCGCCCGAAGTCAGCATGAAATAGACGCCGTTGCGCTTGAAGAGGGCCGGGGCCTCGCGATGACCGCCGTGCCAGGGGTCGGCGACCAGGGCGGCGATGCCGGCGTAGTCGCTGGTCAGCCGGTAGATGTGGAGGTCGTAGTTCTCGCGGGCGGCGGAGATCATGTAGCCGGTGCCGTCGGTGTCGGTGAAGACGGTGATGTCACGGGACATGTGCTGGCCCAGCGGACGGAAGCTGCCCTGCCACTCGTAGTCGCCGTCGACGGTGTCCGAGACGGCGACGGCGGCGCGCGCCTCGCTGTAGTCGACGCCGTTCTCCTTGTGCATCCACATCACGTACTTGCCGGTGGCGGCGTTGTACATGACCTTCGGCCGCTCGATGTTGGCGGTCGCCAGCTCCGGATCGGTGGCCTCGGTCAGGACGTGGTTGCGGAACTCCCAGTTCTTCAGGTCCGTGGAGCGGTAGGCCGACACGTACCGGAAGGTGTTGTCGGAGTTCCGGTTCTCGCCGAACCAGTAGTAGTACGAGCCGACCTTGAGGACCCCGCCGCCGTGCGCGTGCAGCGGATTGCCCGAAGTGTCGGTGAACTGCGTGCCGTTGGTGATGGTCTGGGGCGCCGCTTGGGCCGGGCCCGCGGTCGCGAGCGCTCCGGCGACCGCGAGACAGAGGGCGACGAGGATCGCGTACAGACGTCTCATCCCAGCACGTTTTGTCGCGGCACGTCTTATCCCAGCATGTGGCATCTGGACACTCTCCTTCAGAATGGTGAAGTGACGTGCGAAGCCGGTCAGTTGGGTCGCTTGCCGTCCCGGACGGGGGTGTCGGCGACGGGGATGCCGAAGTCCGGTGTGCCGTCCGGCTTCCAGCCGAGCTTCTGGATGCGGGTGTGGCGGTTGGGGTCGTTCAGCGGGTCGCCGACGATCTCCTTGTACTGGCGGGCGTGGTAGACGAGGACGTCGGTGCGGCCGTCCTCGGCGACGGTGAAGCAGTTGTGGCCCGGCCCGTACTGCTTGGTGGTGTCGTTGCTGGTGAACACCGGGGTCGGGGACTTCGACCAGTTCGCCGGGTTCATGAGGTCGGCGTCGGCGTCCACCGTGAGCAGGCCCATGCAGTAGTTGTGGTCGGTCGCGCTGGCCGAGTACGACATGAAGATGCGGCCGTTGCGCTTGATGAACGACGCGCCCTCGTTGACCTTGAAGCCGATGGTCTCCCAGTCGTACTCCGGTGTGGTGAGCCGCACTTGAGGACCCGTCAAGGTCAGCGGGTCGGCCATCTTCGACAGCCAGATCGCGGTGTTGTTGTCCATGCCGGGCTCGTGCTGCGCCCAGGAGAGGTAGCGGGTGCCGCGGTGGGTGAAGGTGGTGGCGTCCAGGGAGAAGGTCTCCCAGGCCGTCTTCAGCTGGCCGCGCTCCACCCAGGTGCCCTTGAAGGGGTCTCTGTGGGAGTTCTCCAGGACCCAGATGCGGATCGCCCAGATGTCCTCGGCGGGCGCGGAGGCGAAGTAGATGTACCACTTGCCGTCGATGTGATGGATCTCCGGGGCCCAGATGTGCGCGCCCATGACACCGGTGGCGTGCTTGCGCCAGATGACGGCCTCGTCGGCGGTCGCGATGCCCCGCAGGGTGCGGGAGCGGCGCAGGATGATGCGGTCGTACTCCGGGGACGTGGCCGTGAAGTAGTAGCGGTGGTCGGTGTGACGGTGGATGTGCGGGTCGGCGCGGTTGCGGACGAGCGGGTTGACGTATTTGGAGCTCGCGCCGGCGACGTCCGGGGTGGCGGCTTGGGCGATTTGGGGCACGGCGGTGAGCGCGCCCGCGGCGAGGGCGCCCTTCAGGACGAGTCTGCGACTCGGGATTTCGGGGCTCTCGTCAAGGCGGCTCATGTCGTTCCCTCACACTGGACCATTCGACATTTCGAACGGTATCTGCGATTCCGAACGCCGAAACGGTAAGGGTGTGTTACGAGGAGGTCAACGGGTCGGGAGGTTAGAAAAAGTCGGACGCTTTCCGATCCCAAGTCGGACCCAAGTTTTTGTTATCGCCCCCGCTCTGCTCCCGTCTCCACAGGCGTGAACAAGAACATCCGTGGACGGGCAGCAGGAGCGGGCGCGGCGCTGGCCGTGCTCGCGACAGGGATCATGACGCCGAGCGCGACGGCGGCACCCGCCGCGGCCGACGACGTCACCGCGGCGGTACTGGCGGGCCGCGATGTGACGCTCGACGGCGACACGGTAGTGACGGTGCCGGCCGGGAAGACCACGTACAACGGGGTGTTCCGGGGTGAGGGCACGCTCACCGTGCGCGGCTCCGGCACCCTGATCCTGACCAAGGACAGCGACTTCACGCTGCCGAAGTCCCGGCAGCGGCAAGCGGTGCGGACGCAGGGCGGCAACCACCCGTACGTCACCACGGCCAACCCGGACCCGCCCGCGATCACGGTCGAGCGCGGCGCGACCTTGCAGTACGGCAACGGCGGTACTACCGGGCTGATCGGCCACTTCCCGTACAACACCCCGGCGTTCCGGCTCAACCAGAACAACGTCCGGGTCGACGGCACCCTGCGGCTCTCCCTGACGAGCGCCTACAACCTGGGCACCATCAGCGGTTCCGGGCTGATCACCCAGCCGAGGTTCCTCTGGGGCACCTGGGACATCTCGGGCACCCACCCCTTCTCCGGGGTGATAGACAACGGCACACAGGCGAACGCCGGACGACCGGAGTACGCGACGTCACTGCCCAACATGCGCAAGGTCCTCAACCAGGGCACCTGGACCGTCGACACCCCGCTGGGCCAGACCGTCACCCAGCGCATGGACTTCTACCAGCGCGAGTACGGCAGCGACATCAACGTCCAGTCCCGGCCGGGCAGCAAGGTCGTCCTGACCGGCCAGTACAGCTGGTCGAACCAGGGTGGCGACACCAACCCCTCACTCAGCGACCCCGCCCTGAACTGGACGCCCGCACGCAAGAACATCAACAAGCGCGGCACCAACATCAAGGGCGCCAACGTCCAGTGGGGCGACGGCACCACGAACAAGATCTTCATGCCGGGCACCGCCGAGACCGTATACATCAACCTGCTCGCGGCCAGATCCCGTTCGCTGCTGACCTTCAACTACAACGGGCCGGTGACGCTGGGCGCGCCGATCGGCGGCGGCGTCTTCCACGACACGCTGTCCACGCCCGGCGCCGGCGACATCGTCATCAAGGGGACGCCCGGCAACGACGTCACCTTCGCCGCCGTCCAGTACTACAACGGCTCGACAACGGTCGAGAAGGGCGCGGTGCTGCGCCTGGGCAGCGGCAAGTCCGGTGGCGACGGCGGCCTGTACACCAAGGGGGACCTCTACAAGCTCGTCAACAACGGTTCGCTGGTACTCCGCAACACCGCCAAGCCGCTCTCCCTGTCCAGGATCAGCGGCAGCGGCTCCGTCACGCAGTCGGGTGCCGCCACGACGACGCTGACCAGCGGCGTGACGTACACGGGCACGACGACCGTCACGAAGGGCACGCTGGCGCTGGATGGGGCGAGCCTGGCGCGGAGCAAGGGGATCCGGCTCACTTCACCGGGCGCGCGGCTGGATGTGCGCAGGGCGTCCGGAGGGGTGCTGAACCTGAGCTCGTCCCTGTCCGGCAAGGGCAAGGTCGTCGGGGCGGTGGCGGTTACGGGTTCGGGGAAGGTCTCCGGCGGGGTGACGGTGACCGGGGACTACACGCAGGGTGCGGGCGGTCAACTGACCGTGAAGGAGCGGGCGTTGAAGGTGGGGGGTGCGCTGCGGCTGGGCGGGAGGCTCGTGGTCGAGCCGGCCTCTGCGACTGCTGCGGCTTCTTCGACTGCTGCGACTCCTTCGAAGACGGTCACCGTCATCGACCACACCGGCAAGGCAAAGACGAAGGGCACCTTCAAGGGCCTGAAGGAAGGCGCCAAGCTCAAGGTGGGCAAGACCGAGTACCGGATCAGCTACCGCGGCGGCGACGGCAACGACGTCGTCCTGATGCGAGCAACGAGAGCTCCGTACCGCTCGCGTGGTGGGTGGCCGCGGCGGTTCTGGGAGGGCTGGTAGCGCTGATGGTGCCGGTGAGCAGGCGCAGGCGTACGGGGAGGAGGGGTGGGCGGCATGCGGCGTGAGCCATCGTGGACCAAGAAGGCCTGATCTTCGATCTTGCCGTTTGACCTGCGATTATGTTGGTTGCAGCGTCTCCCTTTCCGCACCCGGTCCTCGGGGCGCCTAGAACGGCGGCCGTGATGGATCGGGTGCGATCTTTTTCGTCCGGACACAGGTGGGCGTAGGTCGTGGGACGCCCCGTGGGGTAGCTCGACGGGGCCTCTCAGGCAATACACCTAGCCCGCGACAGGGACCTGAGGCACGGGATGGCTGGGGGTGTCCAGCCAGATGCGCTGTCCCTCGGCGGTCACGGTTACGCCGAAGCGTTCCCGGCCGGGGCGGTCGTGCTCGACGTACAGCTCGTGTGCGGCCTCCACCGCGTCCCACAGCAGGCGCGGCCCTGCCTGCCGTACGGTCTCGCCCTCGGCACGCGCCCACGACCCATCAGCGCTCCACAGCTCCACGGCCGTTGTCCGGCCGTCGTCGCCGCGCTCCGCTGCGGATGCGGTGCCGGGCGCGACCAGGGACAGCACGAAGCGGAACGCGTCGTCCTCGGCGACGGTGGCAAGGTCCAGGCCGGTGAGTCGGCCGCTCATCGCACCTGGTCTGCCGGGGTGCACTGGTGTGCCGGTGGTGCCGGTGTCGCGTACGGCCATGAAGTATGAGCCGGTGGGCAGGAACCGGCCCTCAGCACGGCCGTCGTGGGCGACGACCAGGCGCACGGTGCCCCAACCCAGCGGGCACACGATCATTCCCGCGGGCTTCACCTGCTCCAGCCACGCGGCCGGGACTGTGCTGAACCCGCAGGTCGCGATCAGCCGGTCGTACGGGGCCCGGTCCGGGTACCCGTCGCGGCCGTCCCCGGCGACGACGAGCGGGGGGTATCCGCTGCGCCGCAGCCGCGACTCCGCCAGCCGGGCCAGCACGGGGTCGACCTCCACGCTGACCACCTGGTGGCTGCTCAGTCGCTCGGACAGCAGCGCCGCGTTGTAGCCGGTGCCGGTCGCGACCTCCAGCACCCGGTGTTCGTCGGCGACGTCAAGGGCCTGGAGCATGGTGAGCATCAGGCCGGGCGCCGTCGACGACGAGGTGGCCACGCCGTCGGTCAGCTGGGTGGCCAGCGCGTCATCCGTGTACACCAGGTCAAGCCAGTCCGGGTCGGCGAACGTCACGCGCCGCTGCCCCTGGCCGGTCAGGGTCCAGAACTCCGGTACGTAGGGGTGGCGCGGGACGGTCTCGAACACCTTCCGCCAGGCGGGGTCGGTGAGTTGGCCGCTGGCCTCCAGGTCGTCGGCCAGCGCCGCGCGCAGTTCCTCGGCGCGCTCTTCGGTGTGCGTCGTCATGGTCGTCCTTTGGCGAGTAGGTCAGCGAGGTGCGCGGCGATGGGCAGGCCCGTCTTGTTCTGGATCCAGGACCACTCTCCGGACGGGTTGCACTCGAACATCACCCACCCAGTCCCCGGACGGGGTGACGGCGAAGTCGAACGCGTCGAAGTTGAGCCGGAAGTGCTCCAGCCAGCCCAGCACGCCCGTCCGTACGTCGTCCGGCACTTTGGACACGTCGTAGGTCAGGGCGTCGTAGTCGCTGCGCCAGTCCACCCGGGCCGCGTCGCTGCCCGCGTGGATCTCGGCGGCGAACAGGTCCGTGCCCACGACGGTCAGCCGCACCTCATGCGACTTGGGCACCCACTCCTGGAACAGGTGCGCCGTCAGGGACACGGAGTCGTCGATGGTGTCGGGGTTGATCAGGGTCGTCGGCACTCCGGTACGGCGGCCGTCCGGGTACTCCAGCGGGCCGCCCATGAGTGGCTTGCAGATCACCGCCCCGCCCACCTGGTGGCCGAGCACTCCTGGCGCACCGCTCTGCTTGCGACGATCATCGCGAAGCTCGAAGGCGCCGATCCCGCGCGGGCCGCGTACCTCGCGGTGTGGCA
>NZ_JNWJ01000085.1:0-26373 GCF_000716805.1 Streptomyces yerevanensis
CGACCCATTGTGGGCGCGTTCACCTCGGGGACGGAGCCGGTCACGGGTTCTCGACATCGCCGGCCAAGATTTTTTTGGCGATTTTCCGGCGCTCGTGGATGCGCCTGGGTGAGCCGTCTCGTGGTGCCGGGGCCCAAGGCGTGGCGCGAGGGCGAGACGGAACGAGGCCCTCCAAGACAGCAGCGGCCAGGAAGGTCCTTGAGTCGCTTCACACCTGCCTGATCCCCGACGTCGCCAAGCCCGCCGACTCGCCCACGGCTTCCGCAACTTCACTGACTACAGGATCCGCGTCCTGGTCGCCTCAGACTGCACCCACCCCACCGGCGTGATCAAGAGGCATGAGGTCGGCGCAGACCGACACCGTGGGGCGGCGTCTCCCGCAGCCAGGTCATTTGACGGAACCGGCGGTCAGGCCACGTACGAAGAAGCGGCCCAGCAGGATGTAGACGAGTGCGGTGGGGACGGCGGCCAGGAGCGCGCCGGCCATGACGGTGTTCCACTGGACGGAGAAGTTCCCAGCCAGGTTGTTCAGCGCCACCGTGACGGGCTGCTGGGTGGGGTCGGGAACGACGGTGATGCCGAAGAGGAAGTCGTTCCAGACATTGGTGAACTGGAAGATGCCGCACACCACGAACCCGGGCAGTGACAGCGGCAGGATCAGTCGTCCGAAGATGGACACCTTGCTGGCGCCGTCGACCTGGGCGGCCTCGATGATCTCATCGGGTATCCCGCGGTAGTAGTTGCGGAAGATCAGTGTGGTGATGGGGATTCCGTAGATGATGTGGACCAGGGTGAGGCCCGTCAGTGTGCCGTACAGGTCGGCGCTCTGCAGGAAGCGCACCAGGGGTACGAGGATCACCTGGTACGGGATGAACATCCCCAGCAGTATCGCGACGAACAGGACGTTGGAGCCCCGGAAGGGGAACTTCGCCAGGATGAAGCCGTTGAGGGCGCCCATGACGGAGGAGACGACGGTGGCCGGGACCACCACCTGGAAGCTGTTGCGCAGGTTCGGCCCCAGTTTCGCCCAGGCGTCCTGCAGACCGCTGAAGTCGATGCCTCTGGGCAGTTCCCACATGTGCGCGGCGTCGGCCTGGACGGGCGGCTTCATCCCGGCCGTGACCATCACGTAGACCGGGACCAGAAACAGCACGGCGAGCGCGACGAGCGCGACGGCGCCGGACAACGGCCCTGCTCCCGGGCGGCGGATGCGGAGTGTACGGCGGGCGGGGGCAGCGGGGAGAACGGCTCGCAGACTCATGACTTCTTCTCCCGGAGAACACTGCGGTAGAGGTACGGCACCATGACGACGGCCACCATGATCAGCATCACTACGGCGGCCGCGGCGCCGGTGTTGTAGCGCAGCGCCCGGAACGTCTGGTCGAAGACGAAGATGCCGGGAACGTCGGTCGCGAAGCCCGGCCCCTGACCGGACATGGCGTAGACGAGGTCGAACGACTTCAGGCTGACATGGCCCAGGAGGATGAGCACCACGACGATCATCGGGCGCAGCCAGGGCAGCACGATGTGCCAGTGGTAACGCCACGTGCCGGCGCCGTCGAGCGAAGCCGCTTCCCGCAGTTCCTCCGGCAAGGTACCCAGCGCGGCGAGGAAGTTGGCCATGGCGAACCCGGCCAGCTGCCAGGAGGCGGCGATGACGATCGGGACGACGGCCAGCGGGATGCCCAGCTTGACCTGGATGAAATCCCCGCCCGGAATGACCGTTTCGAGGGCTGCGGAGACGTCACCCGCCACCTTCGGATCAGTGATCCATTTGGGCCCGTGTTCGATGCCGAGCTTGTCCAGGATCAGATTCGCGCCGGTGGACGGAGTGAAGATCCACCGCCACACCACGCCGGTGACGATGAAGGACAGCGAATACGGGAAGAGGAAGATCGCCCTGAACACCGCTCGCCCTGCCAGGGCGTTGTGCACCAGCAGCGCGAGCACGAGCCCGATGAGGACAGCCAGGGTGAGGAAGAGCACCGTGAACACGGTGACGTTGCGCAGGTCCGCCTGGAAGCGCGCGGTGTGGAACAGATCGTCGTACGTCTGCCCGAATGGCTGACGGGTCGACAAGTTGGGCTGGAGTCCCTGCCATTGGGACAGCGAGACACGGACCGAGTAGCCGATGAAGCCGTAGACGAAGATCCCGATCAAGATCAGACTGGGTGTCAGAACGGCGATGGGGAAGGCATGGCGGCGCACGAACGACGGCCGTGCCGGGCGTCTTGGTTCCTTCGCCGTACGAAGCGCCGGCGCGGCGGGCCGGGGCCGGGTCAGTACCGGCATGAGTACCTCCTGGGTGGAGCGGCGGGGCGCAGGGGAAGAGACGCCCCGCCGCCTGGAACGTGCTCGGACAGGGCTCAGGAACTGGCCGCCGAGGCCAGGGCCTGGACGAAGGAGCCGGTGTCCTTGGACTGGACGAACTGGGTGACGGCGTCGTAGAAGGACTGCTGGAACTGCGGGCTCATGGCCTCGCCGTGCACGATCGACTGCACGAGCTGGTCCCCGCGGAACGAGGCGGCGGCCTCCTGCTGGTAAGCGGGGAGCGAATCGGTCGGCACGTCGGTGCGCACCGGCGTCGACCCCTTCTCCTTGCTGAAGGCCAGCTGGACGTCCTTCGAGCTGATCGCGGAGGCCCACTTCAGCCCGAGATCCCGGTGCTTGGCGTTCTCAGCGACGACAAAGGTGTCGACCACCAGGACGAACGAGCCGCCTGTGCCGGGCTCCGGCACATACCCGAAGTCGGTGCCGTCCTTCGCGCCGTCCTTGACCAACTCGCCGTAGGCCCAGTCACCCATGCTCATGACCGCGCACTCGCCGGCGGCGAGCCGCTTGGTGGCCTGGTCCCAGGACAGGGCCGATGCGTCCGGGTCGGCGTAGGGCAGCATCTTCGAGAACAGCGAGGCGGCCTGCGTGACCTCGGGGCTCGTCCACGAGGTCTTGCCGGCGACGAGATCGTTCCACCCGTCCACGCCGATCTCACCGAGCAGGGTGTTCTCGAACAACTCGGCCGTGGCGAAGGCGTCCTTGGCCCCCAGGCACAGTGGGGTGATGCCCTTGCTCTCGAGCTCGCCGAGCGCCTGGACGAACTGCTCCGGAGTGGTGGACGCCGACAGCTGCACCTCCGCCTTGGCGAGGAGCTTCTTGTTGAACCACAGGACGTTGCCGCGGTGCGCCCCGGTGGAGGCGCCGTAGACCTTGCCGTTCTTGCTCACCGACTCGACGAGTTCGGCCGGAACGACCTTGGAGAGCCCGTCCTTCTCGTACACCGAGGAAAGGTCGGCGAGGATGCCCGAGTCGATGTACTGCCCGATCGCCTTGCCCGGGTGGGTCTGCCAGGTGTCCGGCGGGTTGTTGCCCTGAAGACGGGTCTGCAGGATGGCCTGGGCGTTGCCGCCACCGCCGCCCGCCACCGCTCCGTTGACGACCTTGACGCCCGGGTTGCCGGTCTTGAAGCCGGCGATGAGCTGCTTGAGCGCGGCATCCTCCGAACCGGATGTCCACCAGGAGAAGACCTCCAGCTGGTTCGCGGCCGACCCGTTCCCGGTGGACGTGCTCTTCCCACCCCCGCAGGCGGAGACGGTGAGCAGCGCTCCCACCGCCGCGGTGGCGAACAGATACCTGGTGCTACGGACTCGCATGCGGTTCTCCTTCGAACTCGCGCTCCACGCGTGGTGCGGGAGTGGAACATCTGGGCCGTGGGGGGGACGGGAAGGCAGGCGGGGACTCACCGAGCGGGTCGCGCCGGTTTTCAGAGGTTTTGTGATGCTCAGTCCTCCGCGCCCTGGAATTAGTCAGGGAGGGGGCCTTACCAAAGATCCACGCAAAGGTAACAGCGAGGATTTCAGCCAACAAGAGGCGGGACGGAGATCCTTTAGTGCTTGGCGCCGGCACTGTGGACTCGCGGCGGAGCAGCCGCACGCGCAGCAGGCCCTGGTGCTCAGCGATCCCAGGACCTGCAGGTTTCGTGTGTGCGGTTATGGTGCGCGGTCAGTCCAGACCCAGCCCTCGGCGGCCGGTGTCGTTGAGCTGATCGAGGGTGAATCGGCCGGTCCAGGAACGCTCGTAGTGCTCCTCCGGGAAGTCGCTCGGGCTGGCGCCGGTCACGAACGCTTCCCGCACATGCACGGCGTACTCCTCATTGCGCGGGCACCAGGGAGCGGCGGGGATGTACATGACGTTGCCCCAGCCCTTCTGGTCCTTCACCGGCGCGACGCTGTGGATCATGTCGCAGTGCCACCACACCGAGTCCCCGGGCTGCACGTCGGGGATGCCCGTGAGGGCCTCCATGAGCAGCGGGTGCCACTTCTCGGTCGACGGGAAGGCCTGGTTGACGGTGACGCCGCACATGCCGTCCTCGGGCACGTCCGACAGCAGCGGGCGCAGTAGGAGGTAGGCCATGGCCTCGGGGATGGGAACCGTGTGCAGCACGCCCTGGTCGTGCCGCATCTCCGACAGCGCGGTCCACCCCTGGAACGTGCGGAAGGCGGAGCACATCGTCGAGCCCGGATACGTTGGTCCAGCGGTGCGGTGGGCGGCGTCCCAGGGGTCGTACTGTTCGGCGGTGCCGCCGAAGAGGTGCCGGAACGCCTTCTGGTAGGCCTCGGTCATCCACAGATCCAGCGTGCCGGGGTCGCAATGCGTGCCCAGGCCGTCGGAGTCGGCGCCCGGCGGGCGGCGGCGGATGCGGTCGGGGTACAGCGCGTCACGCTCGGGGTCGAACCACCGCACGCCGTCCGACTCGTGCTTCCAGAACGAGTTCAGGAAGGACTGCACGCGAGCCATGCGGTCGCTCTGCCGGGCCTCCATCTGCGCCTGGGACCAGTAGATCGGGTAGATCTCGGGCTTGGAGCCGACGCTGCCGAAGAAGTCGTCCGCGGGACCGGCGTAGTTCTCGAAGAACTTGTTCCGCTCGACGTAGTCGACGATGTCCGCGTCCCACGCCACGGCCTGCTCACGGGGGAAGTGGCCGCTCACCACCAGACAGCCGCGCCTCTTCAGCTTCGCCATCTGCTGCGGGGTCACCGTGCCGTTTTCGATGTCGGCATAGTCGATGACCGGCCAGACGCTCTCGCCGCGCTCCTTCTCGGCCTTGATCTCGGCCACACGTGCGGCGACCCGCCGCTCCACGACGGCGAAGACCTCCTCCACACGCCGGCCCGACGCCTCGATACGGGCCCGCAGAGCGGCCTTGATCTCACGGATCGCGGAGGGCAGGTCCTCCGGGACGGTCTCCCAGTGGGGCAGGGCTTCGGCGGCCCGCTCCCCATCGACGCTGATGGTCATGCTCAAACCTCTTTGGTCAGGGTTCCTAACTTTTTCTAAGAGGTAACATCACCCGATCAGGTTTAGGCAACCCTCCTGACTAACTTTTCGGAGTGCGGGGATCCGACTGAACCGATGGACATCGACGAGCGTTGCCCTGCTCAGCAGAGGGCGTATGTGGCGAAGCCGGGCGCCGTGGCCCGGCAAGACCGGGTGTCCTGTCGTGCGACGCTCGCACGGTCGGCTGCGGTGCGGCGCCGGGTCACAGAGCCATGGACTCTTCCTCGTACCTCTCCTTCAACGCGGCGAGCGCCTCCCGAAGACCCGGCACCAGCTGCTCGGGACGCCGCGGCGGCCATAGTCTGCGCCCTTCCCATGCCCTGCCCAGGCTCTTCGTATGAGGCGGTAGTGGCGGGAATGAATCCGGCAGGGGCTGGGTTGTACTGAGCGGTCGTAGTTTTTGTGTCTGTGTTTCACCGCACGCTCGCGAAGAACGATGTCGCGGGCGCCGCCTTCCTTCAGGGACCTGGAGAAGACGCGTCCAGGCCGGCCCGGGGCACCGCACGGTGTGGGCCCCGTACCCAGCCCCTGCAAGGAGCAACAAATGACTCAGGGAACCGTCAAGTGGTTCAACGGCGAGAAGGGCTTCGGCTTCATCGCCCAGGCCGAGGGACCGGACGTCTTCGTGCACTACTCCGAGATCGACGGCCACGGCTTCCGTAGCCTCGAGGAGAACCAGCACGTGGAGTTCGACGTCGTCCAGGGCCCCAAGGGCCCGCAGGCCACGAACGTCCGCGCCGTCTGAGATCCGTCCGGCGGGCAGAACCTGCCGGACACCTCACGACGAATCCGAGGGCCGACGCCGCAAGGCGTCGGCCCTCGGCGCGTACCGGGCCGGATTCAGCGCGCAGGGCTCAGCGCACGAGACAGGGCCGCTTGCCGTCGAAAGTCCAGTCCTTGACCAGGTACCGCATCGCGAGGGCGTCGTCGCGGGCCGACAGTTTCTTCTCCAGGTAGAGGTCCTGGGCCGCGAGGAGGCGGTCCCTGTCGAGGTGGACGCCGAGGCCGGGGGTGTCCGGGACGGCGACCTCGCCGTCGACGATCCGCGGAGGTTCGGTGGTCAGCCGTTCCAGGCCCTCCTGCCAGATCCAGTGCGTGTCAAGGGCGTTGTACTCACCCGGGGCGGCGGCCCCGCAGTGGGCCATCATCGCCAGGGAGATGTCGAAGTGGTTGTTGGAGTGGCAGCCCCAGGTCAGCCCCATCGCGTCGCAGAGCTGGGCGACGCGTACCGAACCCTGCATCGTCCAGAAGTGCGGGTCCGCGAGCGGGATGGAGACGGACTGCAGGGCCAGCGCGTGGGTCAGCTGACGCCAGTCCGTCGCGATCATGTTGGTCGCCGTGGGCAGCCCGGTGGCCCGGCGGAACTCCGCGAGGATCTCCCGCCCCGAGTAGCCGCCTTCAGCTCCGCACGGATCCTCGGCGTAGGCGAGCGTGCCGACGAGCGGCTTGCACAGTTCGACAGCTTCCCGGAGGGACCAGGCGCCGTTCGGGTCGAGGGTGATCCGGGCCTCGGGGAACCGCTCCTTGAGCGCCCGTACCGCCTCGACCTCCTCGCTCCCGGGCAGGACGCCACCCTTGAGCTTGAAGTCGCGGAAACCGTACAGGTCGTAGGTCGCCTCGGCCTGACGGACGATCGCCTCGGGGGTCAGCGCCTCCTCGTGCCGGATCCGGTACCAGTCCACGGCCGAGCCGGGTTCGCGTACGTACTTCAGGTCGGTCCGGTCGGGGTCGCCGACGTAGAAGAGGTAACCGAGGACCCGTACGGAATCCCGCTGCTTCCCCTCGCCCAGGAGCGCGGCGACGGGAACCTCCAGGTGTTGCCCGAGGAGATCCAGAAGTGCCGACTCGACAGCGGTGACCGCATGCACGGTGGTGCGCAGATCGAAGGTCTGGCCGCCCCTGCCGCCCCGGTCGCGGTCCGCGAACCTGTCGTCAATGGCCCGCAGGACGCGCTTGTAGTCGCCCACGCGCGCGCCGACGACGAGGGATTCGGCGTCCCGCAGTGTCTGCGTGATCTTTTCCCCTCCTGGCACCTCCCCCAGTCCCGTACGCCCCTCGGAGTCCTCGAGGACGACGATGTTCCGGGTGAAGTACGGGCCGTGGGCGCCGGAGAGGTTGAGCTCCATGGAATCCCGGCCGGCGACCGGGTGGACGGAGAACTTGGTGACGGTGGGCTGACGCATGACTGGTCTCCGCTTCACAGGTTGAGGACGTCCAGGGCCCATTCGACGGCCAGTACGCCGCCCAGGCCCAGGATCGCGAGCACGGTCGTATAGGTGGTGCGCGCCTTGATCGCGTCGATGACGGACAGGTTGAAGTACTCCTTGAACATCCAGAAGCCGGGGTCGTTCACGTGGGAGAACGCGATCGAGCCGCAGGAGACGGCCAGCACCATGATCTCCGGGTGGACTCCACTGCCCGCGAGCAGCGGCAGCACCACGCCCGAGGCCGTGACGACGGCGACGGTCGCCGAGCCGAGGGCCACCCGGAGGATGGCCGCGATGAGCCAGGCGAGGACGATCGGCGAGATGGACCAGCCGTCGGTCGTGTCCTTGATGTAGTCGGAGATCCCGCCGTCGACGAGGACCTGCTTGAAGGCTCCGCCCGCGCCGATCACGAGCAGGATCATCGCCATCGCCTGGGCCGCCGACCGGCACGAGGCACTGACCTCGTCAAGGCTGCGGCCGATCCGCGGGCCGAACGCCCACATGGCGATGCACAGCGTCAACAGGAGGGCGACCGGCGCCGAACCGATGAAGGCGACGAAGTGCAGGACAGGACTGGTTCCGGACGCGGCCATGTCGGTCACGGCCGCCCCGGCGATCAGTACGACGGGCAGCAGGGCGACCGACAGCGACCAGGCCATGCCCGGCATCTCCTCCTCGTCGAAGACGCGTTCGCTGACCAGGCCCTTGGGGATGGAGGGGTTCATCGCCCGGACGAACGGAAGGCGCGGCCACAGCAGGGCGATGAGCGCGCCGGCGGGGAGGGCGATGAACAGGCCGTAGAACAGCGTCAGTCCGACCGAGGCGTCGAAGGAAGCGGCCACCGCGGTCGGTCCGGGGTGCGGCGGCAGGAAGCTGTGCATGGTGGACAGGGCGATCGACATCGGGAGCCCGACCCACAGCAGGTTCTTTCCGGTGACGCGCACGATGGTGAACGCGATCGGCACGATGATCACGAACGCGACCTCGTAGAACATCGTGACGCCGATGAGCATGGCCGTCAGCACCATGGCCACCTGCACCCAGCGCGGGCCGCACAGGTCGAGGAGCTTGCCGGCTATCCGCTGGGCCGCGCCGGAGTCCCCCATCACCCGGCCGACCATCGCGCCGAGCCCGATGACGAGCATCGTGTCGCCGATCTGTCCCCCGATGCCCTCCGAGAGGACCTCCGGGATCTTCTCCAGCTCGATCCCCTGGACCAGGCCGACGCCCACGGCCACGAGGAGGAGGGCGACAAAGCCGTTGAGTTTCAGCTTCGTCATCAGGAAGAGCAGGATCAGAACACTGATCCCGACGACAACAAGTGGCATGTACCAGTTCCCCTTTGAACCGTGGACGCCGCCTCCATCGCGCTGTCTTCATATGAAGACAGCGTCCATGTATGAGGATGGAGGCTAGGCTTGTGGACGGGAACGGGTCAATGGGTGAGGGTCCACGGATTGCCGACGAACTTACGAGACGGACTTACGATCGGCTCATGTCACAGGCTGGAGGCGTACCCGAGGTCAAGTCGGCGGTCCGTACTGTCGCGTTGCTCGAACTGCTCGCCGCACGAGGCGACCGGCCGGCGCGGCTGCGCGAGCTCTCCGAGGAGCTGGGCGTGCCCCGTAGCAGCATGTACGCGCTGCTGCAGACCCTCGTCGAGCACGGCTGGGTCCGCACGGATGCGACCGGTTCCCTGTACGGCATCGGGATCCGCGCGCTGCTCACCGGCACCAGCTATCTCGACAGTGACAAGCGGGTACGTACGGTCCGCCCGTATCTCGACGAGGCCTCGGACGCGCTCGGCGAGACCATCCACCTGGCACGCCTTGACGGCTCGGACGTCGTCTACCTCGCGACCCGCGAATCGCACGAATACCTGCGCACGATCAGCCGGGTGGGCCGCCGCGTCCCCGCCCATGCCGGCGCCCTGGGCAAGGCACTGCTCGCGGACCGTCCCGACGCCGAACTCCCCCTGTCCGACGAGCCGTTGACGGCCTGCACGGAGAACACGCACACCACCCGGGCGACGCTGCTCACCGACCTCGCCGGGGTACGTGAACGCGGCTACGCGATCGACCGCGAGGAAACCGTCCTCGGCATCGCCGGCTTCGGCTTCGCCCTGCGCTACGACACCCCGGCCACCGACGCCATCAGCTGCTCGGTACCGGTGTCCCGCCTCACGGAGGAGCATCAGCGACGCATCGTCGCCGTGATGCGGGAGGTCCAGGGGAAGATCGAGTCCCTGCTGCCGCCGACCTCTCGCGATCCTGGTTGGGAGTAGCCGCCCCGACCGGGAATGAGCGTCCACGTATTCTTCGCCCGTGGCTGAGACCGATGAGACCGAGCTGATGCGGCTTCCCGACATGCCGCTGCACGATCCGTTCATCGTCGCCGACAGCGAGTCCGGTACGTACTACCTCTATACGTCCAACGACCCGTCCGTATCAGGCGTGGACGGCACCGGCACGATGGTCTACCGCAGCCGGGACCTGCGCGACTGGAAGCGTCCCGTCGTGGTCTTCCGGGCCGCCGAGCAGAAGGACATCTGGGCGAGCGACGGCGGATGGGCGCCGGAGGTGCACACATGGGGCGGCAGGTACTACCTGTTCACCACGCTGCACGACCAGGACAAAGCGCTTCCGGTACCGCCGCCCAGCCAATGGGGCACACCGTTCCAGCTCCCCAACCACATGCGCGGCACGATCACGGCCGTGTCCGACTCGCTGCTGGGGCCCTTCACCGTCGTCGACCCGGCGGGCCCCACCCCTCCCAAGCAGCTGATGACCCTCGACGGCACGCTCTACGTCGACCCGGCCGGGCAGCCCTGGATGGTGTACGCACATGAGTGGCTGCAGACCATCGACGGAACCATGGAGGCGATACGCCTGGCTCCGGACCTGACCCGGACGATCGGAGATCCGGTCTTCCTGTTCAAGGCGTCGGACGCGTTCTGGATCAGCGAGCAGATCCCCGGCGGCGTACCGCACCAGCTCGCGCCCTACGTCACCGACGGCCCGCAGCTGTACCGCACTCCTGACGACTCCCTGCTCATGCTGTGGTCGACGTACGAGAAGAATGTGGCCGGCCAGGACGGCACCATCAGCGGCGGCTACGTGCAGACGTACGCCGTCTCCAAGTCCGGTGACATCACCGGGCCTTGGGAACAGCACCGCCCCTTGGTCCGCGACGACAGCGGTCACGGCATGCTCTTCCACACCTTCGACGGTGAGCTGATGATGATCCTGCACCGCCCGTTCGAGAACGCGCGCGGGAAGCTGTACGAGATGCGGCTCCTCGGTCACGAGCTACAGGTGCTCCGCCGACGCACCGATCTCGATGGTGGCGGATGACGCGTCACCTCAGACTCGCCCACGTTCCCTGCTCGGCGGAGCGCGCCATGGCGTCCAGCGCCACCGCGCTCGCCACGGCATCGGCCGCCGTCGGCCCGTACGAGACGCCCTCGGCGACCGAGCGCAGGAAGTGGTACGCCTCGATGACCTTCAGGTCGTCGTACCCCATGCTGTTGGCCGAGCCCGGCTGGAAGGCGGCGTACTCGCCGTGTCCAGGGCCGACGTACAGGGTGCTCACGGGCTGGTCCTGGTAACTGCTGCCGCGGCTGACGGCGAGCTCTCCCATCCGGCGGTAGTCCCAGAACACCGCGCCGGTGGTGCCGTGGATCTCGAATCCGTAGTTGTTCTGCTCGCCGACCGAAACCCGGGACGCCTCCAGGACGCCGCGGGCGCCGGAGGCGAAACGGAGGAGGCAGTTGACGTAGTCCTCGTTCTCCACCGGACCGAGTTCGCCGCCGGCGGCCCTGGCGTGACCAGCGGTTGCGCCGGTGGGGCGGGCCCGCTCGGGGATGAAGACGGCGGTGTCGGCGGTGAGGGAGGTGATGTCCCCGAGCAGGAAGCGGGCCAGGTCGACGCCGTGTGAGGCCAGGTCGCCCAGCACCCCGCTACCCCCGCGCTCCCGCTCGTACCGCCAGCTCAGGGCACCCTCGGGGTGCGCCGCGTAGTCACTGAACAACCGGATGCGTACGTGTGTGACCGTGCCGATCTCGCCGGAGGCGACCAGTTCGCGGGCGGCCTCGACGGCGGGCGCGTTGCGGTAGTTGAAGCCGACCGTGCCCTGTACGCCCGCCTTGCCGAGGGCGTCGGCGACGGCCCTGGCGTCCTCGGCGGTCAGGCCCACCGGCTTCTCGATCCAGATGTGCTTGCCGGCCTCGGCCATCGCCACGCCGATCCGGCGGTGCAGGAAGTTCGGGGCGGTGATGCTCACCGCCCGCACCCGCGGATCGGCAGCCACCTCCCGCCAGTCGCGGGCCGCGGACGCGAAGCCGTACCGCTCTGCCGCCTCCTCGGCCCGACCGGGCACCTCGTCCGCGACGGTGACCAGTTCGGGCCGCAGGGGCAACTGCGGGAAGTGGTGCGGCAGGCGGGCGTACGCCTGTGTGTGCACGCGTCCCATCCAGCCGAAGCCGACGACGGCGATGCCGAGCCCATTCACGATGACAGCCCTTCTGTGGATCTTGTTCCGACCTTGTTCGGACCTCGTTCCAACCCTCTTTGGACCGGTCCAGAACCTGCGGCTTCACGATGAGTCCTGTTTCCAGCAGGTGTCAAGGGGTCTTTACAAGGGCTCGGTCTGTGTGGAACGGTCCATCCCATGAGCACTCCGACCATACGTGACGTCGCCGCGCGGGCCGGCGTGTCAAAGTCCCTGGTCTCGCTGGTGCTGCGGGGCGCGGAGGGTGTGCGTCCCGAGAAGCGGGCGGCGGTCCTCGCCGCGGTGGAGGAACTCGGTTACCGGCCCAACGCCGCCGCGCGCAGCCTCAGTGAGCGGCGCACCCGCACGGTCGGCGTGCTGCTGAACGACCTGCGCAACCCCTGGTTCGTGGAACTCCTCGACGGGCTGAACGCGCGACTGTACGACAGCGGCTTGCACACGCTGCTGGCCGACAGCCATCTGAACCGGCGCCTGGGCGAGGACCTCACCCGCACGTTCACCGAACTGCGCGTCGACGGCCTGATCGCCGTCGGCACCCTGCAGGACCCCCAGGCGCTGCGCACCGCCGCCGGGCGGGTCCCCACCGTCGTCGCCGGCACCCGCGAACCGGTGCTGCCCGGCGTGGACATCGTCGCGGGCGACGACGAGCACGGCGCCCGCCTGGCCACCGAGCACCTCATCGGCCTGGGCCACCGGCACATCGCCCACATCGCCGGGCGGGGCGCGGTCGGCGAACTGCGCCGCCGCAGCTTCGAGGCCACCATGCGCGAGCACGGACTGGCCGGCACAGCGGTCGTGGAGCAGGGCGACCTCACCGAAGAGGGCGGCTACCGGGCCACCGTCCGGCTGCTCAGCCGTCCGCGGCGGCCCACCGCCGTCTTCGCGGTCAACGACATGGCCTGTGTCGGCGCGCTCTCCGCCGCCGAGGAGAGCGGCCTGCGGGTCCCCCGCGGCCTCTCCCTCATCGGCTACGACAACACCTATCTCTCCCGCCTTCGCCATCTGTGGCTGACCACCGTCGACAACGCCAGCCACGACGTCGGCCGACGCGCCGCCCAGCGGCTGCTGGAACGCATCGACGCCCCGGACCGCCCCGGCGAGGTCGACCTCACCGTCCCCTTCCTCGAAGTACGCGGCACGACGGCACCGCCCGCGAGCAGCCCTGAGGCATGACCGCCCCCGCCCTGCGGACGCCTCGGCCTCGTGCGACTGAATGGCCAATTTCCTGCCCTCATGGCCGAAAGAGGTTCTCCCAACGCTCACCTTCCGTTGGGAATACGACCAAGCGTCTGCTCCTAGAGTGACTCGCGCCGCCCCCTCGTTCGTTGCATCGAGAGGACTCCCATGTCAGGCACGTCCGCCGGAAGATCCACTGGTTCCGGTTTTGAACGACGCACCCTCCTGCGCGGGGCTGCCGTGGTCGCTGCCGCGTCCGTACCCTTCCAGGCCCTCGCAGCTCGGACGGCGGCAGCCGCGCCGGTCAAGCTCGAGTTCGACGCCGGGTACGGCCCGCTGCGCCCGGTCAAGGACCAGGCGACCGGCCTGGAACTACTGCAGCTGCCGCGCGGGTTCGAGTACATCTCCTACGGCTGGACGAACGACCTCATGGACGACGGAGTGCGCACTCCGGGCTCGCACGACGGCATGGCGGCCTTCCGATACGACGACAAGGTCCACCTCGTCCGCAACCACGAACGCGGCGCCGGGCCCGCCTTCACCGCCCCGGCCTACAACCCCGAGGCTGGCGGCGGGACCACCACCATGGTCTTCGACCCGGACGCCGGCCAATGGCTGGAGTCGTACGGCAGCCTCGGCGGCACCATCCGCAACTGCGCCGGCGGTCCCACCCCGTGGAACACCTGGCTCACCTGCGAGGAAACCTTCTCCACGACCGCCGGCAAGCGCCACGGCTACATCTTCGAGGTCGCCTCTCAGGGCAAGGGCAACCCCGAGCCGTACAAGGCCATGGGCCGGTTCAACCACGAGGCCGTCGCCATCGACCCGGCGACCGGCCACGTCTACGAGACCGAGGACCGCGGCGACGCGTCCCTGTACCGCTTCGTGCCGGCGGTGCCGGGCGATCTGTCCAAGGGCGGCCGGCTCGAGGCCATGCGCATCGGCGCCGCGACGTACGACACCCGCCTCGACGGCGAGAAGGCGTACGGCACCGTCTCCTGGGTGCCCGTGGACGATGCCGACCCGGCGACGGACACGGTGCGGCTCCAGGCGCAGGCGAACGGCGCCGCTGTGTTCAGCCGCCTCGAGGGCGCCTGGTACGGCAACGACCGCATCTACGTGCTCACGACCGACGGCGGTCCCGCCCGCCAGGGTCAGGTTTTCGAACTCGACCCGGCCACCGACGAGTTCAGGGTGCTCTTCGCCTCCCCGGGCTCCGACGTGCTCAACGCACCGGACAACATGTGCGTCAGCCCCCGCGGCGGCCTGGTGCTGTGCGAGGACGGCGGCGGCACCGAGTACGTCCACGGGCTGACCACGGAGGGCGAGATCTTCCGCTTCGCCGCCAACAACGTCGACCTGCGGGGCGGCACCGCGGGCAAGAACGTCCCGGCCGCCGACCACAGGGGCTCCGAGTGGGCGGGATCCGTGTTCGAGCCGAAGAACGGCAACTGGCTGTTCGTCAACGTCCAGACACCCGGCATCACGTTCGCGATCACCGGACCCTGGCCCCAGGGCGCGCTCTGATCCGTCCGTAGGTCACCGTCTGCCCCCAGGGTTGCCGGACCGGAGCCAGAACAGGTCCGGCAACCCTCCCCCGGCCGCCTAGGCTGACGGTGTGGTGACCCGCCCATGAACTCCGTACTCAGGGAGCCAGAGGATCTCGTGCGGGCCCTCGGAGCCGCCGGGATCGGGGACGAGCGGCTGCTCGAGGCCGTACGGACGACGCCCCGGGCGGAGTTCGTTCCGGCCGGTCAGGTGGCCGCCGCCTACCGCGACGCGCCCGTTGCGATCGGGCAGGGACAGGTCACGACGCAGCCGTCGCTGTCCGCCATGATGATCGAGAGCCTTGGCCTGGTCGGGGACGAGCATGTCCTTGAGATCGGTACCGGTCTCGGCTTCCAGACGGCGCTGCTCGCCCGGCTGGCCGCCGACGTGGTCAGCATCGAGATGCGACCGGACATCGCCCGCCAGGCGCGCGGCAACCTCGCACGGCAGCGGATACGGAACGTGGAGCTGCGGATCGGCGACGGCAGCGGCGGCGTGCCGGGCCGCGCTCCGTACGACGCGGTCGTCGTCTCGGCCGCGTTCCCGGAAGTACCCGCACCGCTGATCGCGCAAGTGCGGCCGTCCGGCCGCCTGGTGCAGCCGATCGGGCCGGGCGGACACGAGCGCGTCGTGTGCTTCGTGCGCACCGCATCGGGGCTGGAGCAGCGTCGGATCCTGACCGCGGCCCGCTTCGTGCGGCTTGAGGGACGGTACGGCTTTCCGCAGGACGACGCGGGTCTTCCTTGAGTGAGACCAGCGGCGCCTGCCCCCGTGATCAGCACGGCCGAGCCGTGGTCCCCCGTATCACCAGGGAGGGAGCAAGGACGATCTCGCGGGGTGTGGTGCGGCCCTGGTCGAGGCGCTCGACGGCGGCCGTCACGGCCTGGCGGGCTTGTTCCTCGGCGTTCTGGTTGACGGTGGTCAGGTCGAAGGCGGCCAGCCGGGACAGGGTGTTGTCGTCGTAGCCGACGACGGAGATGGTGCCGGGGACGTCGATGCCGGCCCGCCGGAAGGCGGTGAGCAGGCCTATGGCGCTCTGGTCGTTGTAGGCCACGACGGCGGTCGGCAGTTCGCCGTCGTCGAGGAAGTGCCGGCCGGCCTTCTCCCCTGCCTCCTCGGTGATGTCCCCGTGCAGGATCCCGATCTGTTCGTCGAGTCCGTGGCGGCGCATGGCGCTGCGGTAGCCGCGGCGCCGGTCGGTGGCGATGACGCCCTTGCCGCCATCGACGTAGGCGATCGTGCGGTGGCCGAGGCCCACCAGGTGGTCGACGATCTGGCCGACTCCGTCGTCGTCGGCGGTGCGGACGGCGTCCAGTTCGGCCCCGGTGATCCGGCGGCCCACGGAGATGACGGGCGCCCTTCGGTCGAGGTCGGCGAGTACGGAGGCGGGGGCCAACGGACCGAGGAGGATCAGCGCCTCGCAGCGGAAGGCCAGGAGCGTCTCGACGGCCGTGTTCTCGTCGCGGTTCGGGGTCAGGGCGCTCAGGACGAGGTCGTAGCCGACCTCCTCGGCAGCCGTGTGCAGGTGCTCGACCAGCTCAGCGTGAAAGGGGCTGTGGATGGCGACCATGACGCCGAGCAGCCGGCTGCGTCTGCTGGCCAGGGCGCTGGCGGTGCGGTCGGGGCGGTAGCCGAGTTCGGCAGCGGCCTTCAGGACGCGCTGCCGGGTGCGCTCGCTGGGCCCGGGCACGCCCCGCAGCACCAGCGACACCGACGCCGTCGACAGGCCGACGCGCGCTGCGACGTCCTCCAGGCGGGGACGCGGAGTCGCGCCGTTGCCGCCCGCGGGGGCACCGGAGCCGAGCTCGTCCACACGACCTCCCGTGGTTTGGGCAACACCCTTGACATCTGTCTGTGACGCCGCTGATAGTAGCAGGGGTTAAAACGCTTTAAGCAGGGAGTGCGCACGACGAGGATCACCCTCGACCCGCACATGATCCGCAACGTCCCGCTGCTCGAACTGCCTGCCGTGGTCGCCGAGTTGGGCTACGACTGGATCGAGCTGTCGCCGCGGGAGGACTTCATCCCATTCTTCCGCCACCCGCGCGTCGACGACATTCGTCCCTCACATCGCGGGACTCACATCGCAGGCCCGTCGTCGTCAGCGTGGCGGACGCAGGAAGCGACGACCACGAAGGGCCAGAGCGACTGGATGGATGTCACCACGCGTTCGGCGACACCAGCGGCACCGTGGCGGTGCAGTTCGATCAGGAACCATGCCGCGCCGACGGCCATCAGGGCGGTCGCCGCGATCGAGGGCGCGGGCCGGAGTCCCCATGGCGCGACCCTTCTGTGATCGGCGGCCAGGACCGGCCACACCGCCAGCAGAGCGAATCCGACCGCGGCAACGAAACCGTGCCCCAGGGACCCCCCGCTGCTCGGCGCCGGGAACAGTGCCACCCCCAACGTCGCCGCTCCCCCGCCGGCCAGCGCCACACGTCCGGCGAGTGCGGCCGCACGCAGTCCCCAGGCGGTCAGCAGGTGGCAGACGCCCAGGGCGAGCAGCCCTCCGGTCATCACCCAGAATCCGGCAGCCCCGTACGCCGCCAGGACACTGATCGTCTGGGTGACGGGGTCGTAGGCAGGCCCCTCCAGCACCGCCGCGATCGCCCAGCCTCCGGCAAACAGGACGGGCGCGCACCCCGACGAGAGCAGGGCCCACCTAGAAACAAGTCGCATCAGGGCACCGTAAAACGCTCATATGCGTAGATACGGTTCCTGTTCCGGTCAGTCCCCCGCTTCACTCCCGGTACGGCGTCACGTCACCCGCGATCCGGGCGAAGGGTCTCCACATGCACCGGCCGGCACGGGCAAGGCACTCACCGGCGTCGGCTTGGCGCACCGGCGACGCCGAGTGCGACGCGGCGATCGACGCCAACCCCGCTCCGCCGCCGTCCGCGCGATCTCCGGGTTCACCGAACGCGGCGTGCGGACCGCGCTCGTCGCGATCCCGCCGGTCACGCCCTGGACGTCGACCGTCTCTACCAACTGACGCCGCCCCCGGCCGGCGGTGTGTCCGTCGGCCGGGGGCGGGGGGTGCGGGCTCGTCACCAGGGCAGGGGGCGGGCGACGCCGGCCCGCCGGCAGGTGACGCTGCTGTCGACGGGCGCGGTGGAGGCGCCCGGCGCGGGGGTCAGCTGGGGAAAGGGACGGCGTCGGTGGGGTCGGCGTGCCAGTTGGTGGCGGTGGGCCTGTCGACCGTGACGGTGTGGGGGAGGTCGAGGGTGATGGCGTTGGTCTCGTCGCCTTGGACCGAGAGGTGGAGCAGGTCAAACTGCCTGCCGTTGTCGTCGTTGGTGGGCTTGGGGTTGATGCCGGCGTAGGCAGCGATGGACCCGGAGAGAGTGACGTTGTCGCTGACGCCCTGCTCGGCGGGCGACACCTGGGTGTCGGCGGCGGAACCGAAGGACGCGGAGGGGAAGACGCCCTCCAGGTAGCAGGTGACGCCGGACTTGGCCTTGGCGGTGACGAGGAGATAGCCACCCGCCTGCGTCTCCGAGCTGACCGTGAAGGTCAGGTCGTTGGTTCCGCAGGCCTGCACGGTGTTGCTTCCGCTGTCGGCGGTTGCGGTTGCGGTTGCGGTGACAGTGAGGACAGCCGCCGCGGCTGCGGCCAGGGCGAGGCGGGCGGAACGGGTGGCAAGGCGCGAACGCATCGAGATCTCCATGGTGCGGAAGTGGGTCGTCCAGCGGACTGCTTGGACGACCGCAGCTTGTTCCGCGATCCGTCCCGTCCGCCACAAAAGGCGGTCACTACGGGACGCTGGAACGCTGGAACGGGCGCTGACCAGCGGAGACGCCGACGGCCTGGAACGGATGGCTGGGACGGAGGCCCTCTGTCTCTTTCGTCAAGCGAGGCGTACACGACCCACTCACCACGAGAAGGGCACGAAACCCCGTCGCATGGAGCAATCGGCAGGTTGAGGCAGAGCCGAAAGGCTCTGCCTCGGGCTGAATCCCGGGCAGAATCGGCCCGTATGGGCGGATCGCGCTCGATAACTCCCCCCAAACAGGCGATCGACTCGGGATATTTGACTCTGTCGGCGAGCGCTCCCGATCGATGAGACTTCTCCCAGAAGGCACACCTCAGGTCCAACGGCCCCATACCAGGGGCATTCGGATGGCGCGGCCGGATCCCGCGCCCGAAAGCCAAGGACCCATGTAGGTGGCACGTTCCAACACGGCTGACCACATTGCGGGGTCGGGAGGCGGATTTCATCCGTCTCCTCATGCCCGGGGCAGCCGCACCCTCATCGTCGAATTCCGCTTCGGCCAGACATATACAAGCCATCAGCGTCCTTCCCCCCAACTCCGCGGCACCATCCGGTGCCGCGAAAAAGGAAGCCGAATGAGCACTCTTGCAGTTCCCCCTGCCCAGCCAGCCCCCTCGCACCGCCGACGACGCAACCGCACCCTCCTGCTGGTCACCATCGGCATCACCGCGTTGGCGGTCCTCGCCTACGTGTTGATCAGGCCAGACTCCGCGAAGGCCGCCGGAGAGGACTTGGAGTACGTCGTGAACGGGGACGGCACGAGCGTCGCCTTCTTCGACAA
Source organism: Streptomyces yerevanensis (assembly GCF_000716805.1). Lineage (NCBI taxonomy): Bacteria > Bacillati > Actinomycetota > Actinomycetes > Kitasatosporales > Streptomycetaceae > Streptomyces > Streptomyces yerevanensis. The sequence continues at coordinate 19,325 of NZ_JNWJ01000085.1, forward strand.
CTTCAACGACGTCGAGCTCCAGATGGACCTCACCGCTCTCAAGCAGGAGCCCGGCACAGCGGAAAAGGCCGACGTCGACGCGGCGTTCGCGGAGGCCAACGAGGTGTCCCGGCAGGTCACCGGCTGGAACCTGGACACCGACATCCCGAAGATGAAGGCAGAGGCCGAGAAGTTCCGCAACGAGATAGCCGGCGCGGACTTCGGGACCAGTGAAAACGACCGCAAGCTCCAGGACATGACCGCGGCGCTGTTCGCCAACAACGACGACAAACTCGGTGCGGACTGCCGCGACCGCTGCCTCGCCCATCCGACCGGCACCCAGTTCACCCGTACCGTGCTCCTGGGCGGCACCGCGATCATCGGCGGCCTGATCCTGGCGGCTACCGGCGTCACCGGAGTCGGCGCCGCCGGGGCCATGGTGGGCATCGTGTGGGGCGTCAACCTGCTGATCCTGGCCACGGAGCTCATCGACCGCCAGCGGGCCAACGCCGATGCCGCCCAGGAGGCCGGCGTGCGGCAGCAGGCCAACCGTGCCATGGTCCAGATGATGACGCTCGGCCAAACCGCCCTGCAGCGGGCCTTCGAGCAGGCCGGCGACCGCAACGCCGTCGAGGTCGCGGCGGAAAACGCCGCGACCGCCTCGTACGCCCGCCAGAACGGCGATGACCCCCAGCCCGAGCCCGACCAGGCGTTCATCGACGAGATGGACATGATCCTCGACCGGGTCTGACAGGCTCGCGGATCACTGGAGTCCCGCCTCTGTGCCGACGCCCGGCGCAGGGGCGGGGCCCTGTCAACTCATGACACTCCCGACTCCAGGCTGTCGGCCAGATCCGCAGAACGCATACGGCCCTCGGGCGCGTCCGCGAGGTGGACGAGCACCGTGTAGTCGGCGGCGGACATGCTGCACTCCGACTGCAAGTCGCGAGCCACCCGGCCGCCGAGCCTTTCCCACATCCGGGTCAGGCCACGCCAGCCGTCCCACTCCGCCGAAGTGAGCCATCGCGGTGTCTCGTTCCTGGATCTGTCACCCCAGTTCCGCCTGCAGCCACCGCAGGACGTCGGGCGTCACGGGATCGGTGATGTCGGCGAACTCGGCATGCCTCTTGAGGAACTTGGCCACGTACGGGCAGACGGGCACGATCCGTTTCCCGGACTCGCGCACGTCCACGAGGGCCTGCTGGACCAACTGTGTGCCAAGGCCCTGACCGGCGAAGGCGTCGTCGATCTCCGTATGGAAGAAGACACGTTGCTCACCGCGGTCGCGGTAGGCGGTCAGACCGGCGCGCCGGCCGTCGACCAGGATCTCGTACCGGTGGTCGGCGTCCACCCGCTCGACGATCGGAGCGGCGGGAGGCTGGCTCATGATGGATGCGCCTTTCGCAGGAGGTCAGCGACGCGGAGGGTTCCGGCGCGGGGTGATGATGGCGTTCGGCAGGGCGGGCGCGGGAAGGCGATGACCCGGATAGCCCTCGACGGCGCCGAAACGGTCGGACGATGCCTCCCAGTCCTTTCGGGCTTGGACGATGTCCTCGTGGCTGCGTCCGATGAAGTTCCACCACATGACGATCTCCTCCTCGAATGGAGGACCCCCGAGCAGCATGACCCGCGCCGGACCGTCCGACTCGTTCACCACTGTCAGGGCGTCGGCGCCGCAAGAAACGTAGCCGAGTTCGGCCGGGCGCAGCACGGTGTCGAGCAGGCGGACATCTCCGCTGTCCACGAGAAGGCCGTGCTCGAAGGCGGTGTCCACGGGGAGTGCGATCGCCGCACGTGGTTCGAGGGTGATCTCGGCGCCGACCAGGGGTGTGAACGTCCGCACCGGCGCGGTGCTTCCGGCGAGCGAGCCCAGGAAGACCCTGATCTCGGCCCCGTCGATGCGCACGGGTTCGGGGACGTGGTGCTGGAAGCCCCGGTCGGCGTTCCGGTGCTCCTCGGGAAGCGCCACCCACAGCTGGACTCCGTGGAGGACTGTGGTGGCCGGGGTGGAGACTTCGGAGTGACTGATGCCGTATCCGCCCGTCATGAGGTTCATCTCGCCGGGCCGGATGAGGGCACGAGTGCCCAGGCTGTCGCGGTGCTCGATCTCTCCGCTGAACAGCCAGCTCACCGTCTGCAGGCCGGTGTGCGGATGCGGGGCGACGTCCATACCGCCCGACGTGGGGACGTCATTCGGGCCGTAGTGGTCCGCGAAGCACCAGGCTCCGATCAGCGTCCGGGCCCGCTGCGGCAGCGTCCGCCGTACGCGCATCGCACGCGGGCCGCCCAGGGGCACCTCCCGCGCCGACAGCACATCGACCAGGGGCGCTCCGGTCTGCCGCCCGTCGTCGACCAGGGCTCCGCACCTCAGCTCCGCGGGTTCGGCTTCGACGTTGCTCACCGGGACCACCCTTCCACCTACTATAGTTGTTACATCAACCACTATGCCACGAGAGCAGGCTGAGGGCCACAACACGCATCCCGCGTGCGGTCCGGCCTCAGCGGCCATGAAGGAGGCCCACAGTGAACAACCCCACCACCGGATCCACACCGACGCGAAGGATCTTCGTCGACAAGCAGAGCCCCAAAGCCTTCCACGCCCTCACGCAGACCGCGGAGGCGGTACGCACGGTCGCCGCCGAGGCGGAACTCGACCGCACCACGGCGGAACTGATCAACCTCCGTGTGTCACAGATGAACGGCTGCGCCTACTGCCTGGACTCACACACCAGGACAGCCTTGCGCGCGGGCGAGTCGGCACAGCGACTGGGAGTACTGGCGGCCTGGCGGGACACCGACATGTTCACTCCCTCCGAGCGCGCGGCGCTCGCGCTGGCCGAGGTGACGACCGATCCGACAGACACCGACACACAGGCGTCCGCCTACGAAGCCGCCCGGCAGGTCCTCACCGACGACCAGATCTCCGCCGCGATCTGGGTGGCGATCACCATCAACGCGTTCAACCGGGTGTCGATCATGAGCAAGCATCCGGTGCCGGCGCTCCGCAAGGCGTAGGCCCACCGGCACACAGACCCGCCCCACCACACCGCCCGATCACCGGACAGCGACGAAAAGAACTTGTCACTTGATTGAAGCATCATCTATGTCTACGTAAGGTTCCCCGTTGACGAATCAACCACGACCTGCGTCCACTCCGTCCCGGCGTGGGTCGGCACGGAAGGAACCACCCCATGTACGTCACCGCCGCCATTCTCAGCGTCCTTCTCGCCCTTGTGTCGCTGGCCGCGGGTACGCCCGAGGCGCTTCTCAAGGGCGACGTCTCCGCCGGGCTGCAGTCGCACATGGGGCTGAGCGCGGGCCTCGTCCGCTTCGTCGGACTGGCCGAGGTCGCCGCCGCGGTGGGCCTGATCGTGGGCCTCTTCTGGCAGCCTCTCGGCATCGCGGCCGCCATGGGCTTCGCCATCACGATGGTCGGCGCGGTGGGCTTCCACGCGAAGGCCGGCGACTACGCCGACCCGGCCACGCGGGGGAACGCCATGGCTCCCTTCCCCCTCATCCTGCTCTCAGTGGCCACTGCCGTGACGCTCGGACTCGCGATGTGACCCGTGCATCAGGGCGCGTCGGCCACCCTCCGGAGTCAGGACGCGCCCTCGTCCAACTTGTTCACGACGCGTTCGGAGACGTCGCCCAGCACCCGCAGTTCTGCCGGAGTGACATGGTCGAGGAACAGTTCGCGCACCGCCTCGACATGGAGCGGGGCAGCAGCCTTGATCGCCGTACGGCCCGCCTCCGTGATCACCACGAAGGCGCCGCGCCCGTCCTCGGGGCACTCCTGCCGTACCACCAGACCCCGCCCGGCCATCCTCGCGATGTGGTGGGACATCCTGCTCTTCTCCCACTCCAGCGCGCGGGCCAGATCCTGATAGCGCTGCCGCCCTTCCGGTACGTCCGTCAGATTGACCAGTACCGCGAAGTCGGCAGCCGACAGACCCGACTCCGTCTGCAACAAACGCGACAAACGGCCCCCGAGCCGCTCCTGCAACCGGACAAAGCTCCGCCACGCATGCTGCTCGTCTGGCGTCAGCCACCGCACCGTTTCTCCCATGGAGTAATTGTAAACGTAGTTGATAGCTCATCAAACTCCGGAGGCGCGGCCCGACCTGTCCTGCCCTGACTGCCCGGGCCGCGCCTCCGGGCCCCGAGTACGGCAGCGCCGGAGTTCGCATCCTCAGGTGTCGCGCGGCGCCTTGAGCCCGGTCCGCAACGCCGTCGCGATCTCCTCCGCCGCGGCGAGTTGGCCCGGCGTAAGGGGATTCACGAACAGCTCGTGCACAGCACGCAGATGGGGCAGGGACGCATCCCGGAACGCCTCCGCGCCGTCGGACGTGAGCACCACCTCGGCGCCTCGGCTGTCGGTGGCGCACTCCTCGCGCCGCACCAGACCTCGCCGCTCCATGCGCCCTATCTGGTGCGAGAGCCGGCTGCGCTGCCAGCCGATACGGGCGGCCAGTTCGGAGGGGCGCAGCCTGCGCCCCTCCGCTTCGCGCAGCGCGAGGAGCACGGCGTAGTCGCTGGGCGACAGGGAGGACTCGCTCTGCAGGCGTGAGGCAAGTTCGGAGCGGAGCGCTTCCGCCGTCTCGATGAAGTCCCGCCAGATCCGCAGTTCCTCGGTGGTGGGAAATGCCTTCCGCCGCTCTGCCATAGTGCCCCCGACCTTCCTTTGTTGACACGTCAATCATATGGGAGTAATGATTGACACGTCAACGAGTCCCGACCGTGCCACCCACGGCCGGGGAGCACAGCAGGAGGAGCCCACCCATGTCTGATCTCGTCTTCGGCCTGGATACGTTCGGCGACGTACCGGAGGACGACTCCGGCACCCCCGTTTCCGACGCGAGGGCCATCCGGCAGGTCGTCGAGGAGGCCGTTCTCGCGGAGGAGACCGGCGTCGACGTCCTGGCCCTCGGTGAGCACCACCGCCCGGAGTTCGCGATCTCGACTCCGGAGACCGTGCTCGCCGGCATCGCCACACGCACCAACCGTATCCGCCTGTCCTCCGGCGTGACCGTGCTGAGCTCCGACGATCCGGTCCGCGTGTTCCAGCGCTTCTCGACCGTGGACGCCCTCTCGAACGGCCGGGCCGAGGTCATCCTCGGGCGCGGCTCCTTCACCGAGTCGTTCCCCCTCTTCGGATACGACCTGAGCGACTACGACGTGCTGTTCGAGGAGAAGATCGAGCTCTTCGCCAAGCTGCTGGAGGAGAAGCCCGTCACCTGGAGCGGCACCAAGCGGGCTCCGCTCGAAGGCGCCGACGTCTTCCCCAAGACCGAGTCCGGGCACCTGACGACGTGGGTCGGTGTCGGCGGTTCACCCCAGTCGGTCGTCCGCACCGCGCGCTACGGCTTCCCGCTCATGATCGCCATCATCGGCGGCGCCCCGGACCGCTTCGCCCCGTACATCGACCTCTACCAGCGCGCCACCGACAAGTTCGGCACGACCGCCCACCCGGTCGGGATGCACTCGCCGGGCTTCATCGCCGACACCGACGAGGAGGCCCGGGAGCTGCACTGGCCGCACTACAAGGTCATCCGGGACCGCATCGGCGCGCTGCGGGGCTGGCCGCCGGTCCGCAAGGAGGAGTACGCGGCCGAGATCGAGCACGGCTCCCTCTACATCGGCTCGCCCGAGACGGTCGCCCGCAAGATGGCCCGCGCCATCAAGGCACTCGGCGTCGGCCGGTTCGACCTCATCTACACCACGGGGGCACAGCCGATCAGCGCCCGCCTGCGCGCCGTCGAGCTGTACGGCACAAAGGTCCTCCCGATGGTCCGCGACATCCTCGCCGACTGACACCGTGAACGGAGCAGACATGAACATCACGGACGTTCGTACGGTCGGCATCCTGGGCGCGGGGAAGGTCGGCACCGTACTGGCACGACTGGCCGTGGCCGCCGGCTACCGCGTGCTCATCGCCGGATCGGGCGATCCCGACAAGATCGCCCTCACCGTCGAAGTGCTCACCCCCGGCGCCGTACCGGTCACCGCCGCACAGGCCGCGGCGGAAGCAGACGTCGTCGTCCTGGCGCTCCCGCTCGGCAAGTACCGCGGCATTGACGCCGAGGCGCTGCGGGGCAAGCTCGTCATCGACGCGATGAACTACTGGTGGGAGGTCGACGGCGTCCGCGATGATCTCACCGACCCACACACCTCGTCGAGCGAAGTCGTGCAGGCGTATTTGTCCGGAGCGCGTGTGGTCAAGGCGTTCAATCACATGGGCTACCACGACCTCGAGGACGGGGCCCGGCCCGCGGGGATACGTGGACGCAAAGCGATCGCGATCGCGGGTGACGATCCGGACGACCTCATGCTCGTCGGACGTCTCGTCGACGACTTCGGCTTCGACCCCGTCACGGCAGGCCCTCTCTCCGCAGGTGTACGGCTCGAACCGGGAACCGAGCCGTTCGGCGCCAACGTCGGCGCCGAGGAGCTGCGCGCGATGCTCAACCGCTTCCCGGAATCGGAGCGCGGACGGGCCGTGATCAGCACACGGACTGCTGCCAGGACATCGACCGAACCCGCTGCTTGAGCGCCATCCCCATGACAGGCCACCGGTTTCCCGGGGTCACCCCCGGTTTCCTGAGCGTCGCCCACACCGGCACCTTCCGCGCCGACCGGCCCGCCGCCTACGCGGCCTCGGTCACCGCCCGCGAGTACGACGTCCTGCGCCTCGTCGCGGCCGGATACACCAACCCCGAGATCGGCGACGAACTGAACCTGTCGGTCAACACGGTGAAGTCGTACCTGCGGGAAATGATGCACAAGCTCGCCGCCCGCAACCGGGCCCAACTGATCGCCAACGCCCGTACGCACGGCCTGCTTCGAACGGTACGTCGGTGCGCGGCCTGTCGTGTCAGCCGAGTCCGTCGGCGCCGACGTGGACCGCGGATTCGTCGAGGAGGGTGTCGGTGACGGGCTGCGGGTGCCCGTCGAGGTCGAGGACCGGGGTGGCCTCCTTGTACCAGGACTCGATGACGGCGTTGCCCCAGAAGTCGCGGCGGCGGTCGTCGTGGACGTTCCAGCGGTACGTCTCGTGGTCGGGGTCACCGGTG
>NZ_JNWJ01000086.1:0-26084 GCF_000716805.1 Streptomyces yerevanensis
GGAGAACCCGCACCCTGTACCAGCTAAGGGCCGTATGCCCGCCCTGCGACGGGCTGACGCACCGGCCCACGACCCCGCACCCCCCACCCACCCCAGGGGCGCGGGGAACTGCGCGACCAGCCACCCACCAACCCGCACCCGAAAACGAACCCAACCGCTCAGCCGCCGGAGGCAGAAGCTCGCCTCTCCATCGCATCCCGCGCAGCGTCCTCGCTGACGTACACCTCGCACACGTGCCGCCCATCAGGCGTAGCCGTGTGCTCGACCTCCCAGAGGGACAACTCTCGCCCGTCCAGCAGCAAGAACGCATGCTCGTAGAGCGAGAAGCCTGCCCCCCGACCTCCATACGGCCGGCCGAACGCCTGAGTGATCTCGTGCGCGAACGCCATCCGCAGCAGCTCGGCCATCTCCTCACCCGGCCGGTCCGCGTTCTCGGCGCGCCGCAGCAACCGCCGTCCATGGTCCGCCGAGTCATCGAGCACGTACACATGCCGAGGCTCGGGAACCGGCGCCAGCAGCGCCAGAGCCGGCATCTCGAAGTCCGGCTCGTCGGGCGGCAGCGGCAACCGCGCGGTCGCGGCCCGCAGCTCCTCCCGGTCCTCGTACACCTCGTGCTCCACATGGCTGCCGGGCCCGGTGTTGTGGACCAGCTCCCACAGCGTGAGCGCCGAACCGTCGGCGAGCAGCCACGTGTGCCGGTACGTCCCGCGGTGCAGCCCGGCACTGTGGTGCGCGGAGTGCAGCGAACTGTCGTGCGCCAGCGCGGAGTCGAGCCGGCCTATCGTCTCGTCGGAGAGCTCGAAGGAGTTCAGGGCGCGGCCGAGGAGTCGCGCGAGATGCTCCTCAGGAGACTCGGGCGACTCGGGTGGCTCGTACGCTGCCGTCTCGTACGGAACGCTCAAGGTTTCTCCCGGCGTTGCTGCATGTCACCTTGTGGGTGCATACCGTAGCCCCTCAGCCGGACATCATGTCCGGGAACCGAGAAAACGTACGCACAGAAAACGCGGAACCCGCGCGGCAAGTTCCCCTCCACCCTGACACAACCCCAACTCCCCTGCTCGGAAGGGGGGCAGACACTCCTACCCGTGCGCCCCGCCCACCGGCACCTCTCACTCACCGGCCTCCCTTCCCCGCCTCCCCGCCGACCGGCCCCGCTACAAGTCGCCGTACAACTCCCCGTACGCCGGCCACACCCCACCCGGCCCCTCCACCGACTCGGCGGCCCGTACCGCCCGTACTATCGCCCACGTCACCAGATCCGCCCCGGCCGCGAGGAGTTCGTTCAGCGCGAGCGGGTTCTCCTCCGCCAGCGGACGCGCCCCCGTGGCGAGCGCGAACACCGTGTCCCCGTCGTTGAGCAGATGCACCGGCCGTACGGCGCGCGCGATGCCGTCGTGCGCCGTTCCCGCCAGCTTCTGCGCCTGCGCCTTCGACAACTCCGCGTCGGTGGCGACCACCGCGAGCGTGGTGTTCAGCGGGGGAGCGCCGTTCTTCGCCGCGGTCTCGGCCAGCCGCACCCGCGCCGCCTCGTGCACCTCCTCCGCCGGGTACGTCATTCGCCCCTGAAGCAGCTCCCCGTACAGCGCCCCCGTCAACGGATCCACCGCCGACCCCGCCGCGTTGGCCACCACCAGCGCCGCCACCGTGACACCCGAGTCGAGCACGGCACTCGCGCTGCCGATCCCTCCCTTCATGCTCCCGACCGCCGCTCCCGTACCGGCGCCCACACAGCCCTCCTGGACCGGTGCGCCGAGTTCGCTCGCCGCGGCTGCCGTCACCGCCTCGCGGCCGGTCGCCGCGTCGGGCCTGGCCCGGAAGTCGCCGCCGCGTCCCAGGTCGAAGACACAGGCCGCCGGGACGACCGGCACCACGTGCGCCGGATCGGGCCCGACGCGCACCCCGCGTCCCCTCTCCTCCAGCCAGGCCATCACGCCCGCCGCCGAGTCCAGCCCGTACGCACTGCCGCCGGTCAGGACCAGCGCCTCGATCTTCCGCACCACGTTGCGTGGATCGAGCGCGTCGGTCTCCTTGGTGCCGGGCCCGCCGCCGCGCACGTCCACGGCCGCGACGGCACCACCCTCCGGGGCCAGGACGACCGTCGTACCGGTCAGCCAACCACCGCCGGTCCGCGTGGCATGCCCCACGCGCAGCCCGGCCACATCTGTCAGAGCGCCAACTGTCATGGCACCCAGTGTCGAACAGATACCCGATCGCATACGAGTGGGAATGCATACGCGAGGGAAAGCGCCCGCGAGGGAGCCCGGCTATGCCATCCGAACCGGCCCACCCTCAGGGCCGTACCCTGGACCCATGAGCAGCACCCCCACCCCCGAACCCCGCCCTGCGCCTTCCCAGGGGGTGGCCCCGGCCCCCCGGGACTCCCGTAAACCCGCGCTGGTCTTCGACGATCCGTTGAGCCAGCAGTCCGCGGACGACTCGGACAGCGGGTGGGGCGAGCGGCCCAGCGGTGACAGTGCCGGAGACCTGGCCCGCTTCCTGGACGAGAAGCCGCCACACCACATCTGAGCTTGGCAGGTCCGGCGAGCGGTGGGCGCTATTGCTCGGTGTGCCCCGAGCCGCGCTGCGCCACGAGGGCGTCGCGGATCTCCTTCAGGACCTCCAGCTCGGTCACCTCGATGACCTCGTGCGCGCCCTCCTTCTCCTTCTGACGGGCCGCCTGCCGGGCCAGGTACTTGGACATCGGCAGCACCATCAGGAAGTAGACGACGGCCGCGGTGATCACGAACGAGAGCGTCGCGCCGAGCACCGAACCCCACATGATCCGGACGCCTTCCGCGGTGGCGCCTGTGCCTCTGCAGGGTCCCTCGATGCAGGAGCTGTAGTTGTCCAGGTTCTTTGTGCCGATCGCTCCCACCAGGGGGTTGATGATTCCCTGCACCACCGAGTTGACGATGTTGGTGAAGGCCGCGCCGATGACCACCGCTACTGCCAGGTCGACGACGTTGCCGCGCATCAGGAAGGTCTTGAAGCCCTCCAAGACGCCCGGATCCTTCTTGCTCTCGCTCACCAGGGAGCCCCTCTTCAGCCGCACGAGTTGTGGAGTGAACAGCTCCGCAACCTACGGCAGGGCGTGGCGACCTTGTCCAACGCCCCAGCTCCATCGAAGGACTTGACAGCCAGCCGGTGATCCTCTTGAGCAGACTCAGCACAGGGTCACCGCCAATCGTGAGGTCGCGCCGGCTCCGGCCAGCCGCACCGCCGTCTGCCGCGGCACCGACAGCATGACCAGCGCACCGCCTTCGGCCACCCCGTCCAGGGCCTCGGGAACCTTCGTCACCCGCACCCCGCGCGCGACCACCCGCGCGTCACCGCTGCCCACCGCCGACTCCTCAGCCGCGACGACATCGACACGATCGCCCGGCCGCAACAGCCGTACCGTCGCGCCGTCCGCGATCCGCACCGGCGCCGTCACCATCTCGACGGCCTGCCGCTCCCGTACCGGATCTCCCGGCACTCTCGACTCCGCCGCGACAGGCGGCGCACCTGCGGAGTGGGCCCTTGCCCGGCCCGCGTCCCGTGGCCCTGCCGCCACCAGCGCGGCGGCGGTCACGGCGAGCCCCGCGGCCACGGCCCGCCTTCTGTGCCGTACGAGCCGTCGCAGTTGGTACCGCCCGCCACGCACCCGCACGGGAGCGAAGTGCGGCACCTCGCACGTACCGGGCGCGTCCGTGCCCAACGGGCGCGGAAAGGAAGGGAGTAGCGACACGAGAACCACCACCAGCGGTCGGGAGATCGGCTTGCGATGCCAGATTGCGGCCTCGCGCCGAATCCCGCTGCGGTCCGTGGACTACCGGCCGGTTGTGGACAACTCGCTCACCCGAAGGGGGAGTTCCGCCCCAACCGAGCCGTCCACAGAGCCACCGAGCCGTCCACGGAGCCACTCTGAGAGCCCCGAACCCCTCCACAGAGCCGCCCTGGGCCCCCGGACCTCCAGACCCCCGCTCCCGAAGCCCTCGGACCGTCCTACGGCAGCTCGAACCCCGGATCCATCCCGCCCAGCGCCTTCGCGCACAGGCAATCCCGCGCCCCGTTCTCGGGCAGCCCCGCCACCGCGTCGAACAGCACGCCCCGCAACCGTTCCACGTTCGCCGCGAACACCTGCAGCACCTCCTCGTGCGAGACGCCCTCGCCGGTCTCGGCGCCCGCGTCGAGGTCGGTGACCAGGGTCAACGACGTGTAGCAAAGCTCGAGTTCACGGGCGAGCGCCGCCTCGGGATGCCCGGTCATGCCCACCACCGACCAGCCCTGCGCCTGGTGCCACAACGATTCGGCACGGGTGGAGAACCGCGGCCCTTCGACCACCACGAGCGTCCCGCCGTCCACCGGCTCCCAGTCCTGGCCGCGGGCCGCCGCCAGCGCGGCCTCGCGCCCGACGGGGCAGTACGGGTCGGCCAGGGACACATGCACCACGTTCGGCACCTGGCCCTCCGGCAACGGCATCCCGTCGAAGTACGTCTGCTCCCGGGACTTCGTACGGTCCACCATCTGGTCCGGTACGAGCAGCGTTCCCGGGCCGTACTCCTGACGCAGCCCGCCGACCGCGCAGGGCCCGAGCACCTGACGCGCCCCGACAGAGCGCAGCGCCCACAGGTTGGCGCGGTAGTTGATGCGGTGCGGCGGCAGATGGTGGGCGCGGCCGTGGCGGGGGAGGAAGGCGACCCGCCGCCCGGCGATCTCGCCCAGGAAAAGGGAGTCGCTGGGCGCCCCGTAGGGCGTGGCCACCTGTATCTCGGTCACGTCGTCGAGGAAGGAGTAGAAGCCCGAGCCGCCAATGACGCCGATCTCGGCGTTCTCCGTGTTCGCCATGACCGCACCCTAACCGGGTCCGAAAACGCCGCGGACCCCGCCGTCGTACGACGACAGGGTCTCGTAAGAAAGCCCTACGCGGCCGAGCTGCTGCTCGAGGAGGTGCCGGTGCCGGACGACGACGAGTCCGAGGACGACGAGGTCGTGGTGGACGACGGGGTCGTGGAGGCGGGGGTCGACGTGGAGGACGACTTTGCCGTCGAGCTGCTCGACGAGGAGCTGCGGCTGTCGTTGCGGTAGAAGCCGGAGCCCTTGAAGACGATGCCGACCGCGGAGAACACCTTCTTCAGGCGGCCATCGCAGCTGGGGCACTCGGTCAGGGCGTCCTCGCTGAACTTCTGCACCACCTCGAGGCCCTCGCCGCAAGCGGTGCACTGGTACTGGTAGGTCGGCACTTTAGTCTTCCTCCTGGCACTCTCACTCGATGAGTGCTAACGACCATCAATAGTGACCTATTCCCAGCATTCAGTCCACTGCCAGCGGTACGCGGTGACCGACGCCACGTGCGACGGTCCGGCCGACCGGCCTGGGCACGAGCCGCGAGCGCTGGGCCACGAGCGTCGCCAGAGCCAGCAGTGTTCCGCCCATCGGGACGAGGAAGCCGGCGCCGTCCCAGAGGCGGTCCTCCAGTTGCCCGGCGACGGTGACGGCCGCCGCCTGCCCGAGCGCGACCGCGCCGGTCAGCCAGGTGAAGGCCTCCGTGCGGGCGCCTGCCGGAACCAGGCCGTCGACCATCGTGTAGCCGGTGATCAGGGCGGGCGCGACGCACATGCCGACCAGGAGGCCGACTCCGGCGAGGGCGATCACGGAGTCCGCGGCCCACAGACCGGAGGCGGTCAGGGCCAGTGCCGCGTACCCGATGACCAGACGGCGGCGCGGTGCCGTCTTCCAGGCGATGGCGCCGCAGACGATCCCGGAGAGCATGTTGCCCGCGGCGAACGTGCCGTACAGGACGCCGTTCAGGCCGGGCTCGCCGATCGACTCGGTGAACGCGGCGAGCGAGACCTGCATACCGCCGAAGACGAAGCCGATGCCCAGGAAGGCCACGATCAAGACGCGCACTCCGGGGACCGACACGGCGGAAACGTGCTCCACGCGCGCGTGCCCCTCGAGACGTACCGCGGGCTGCGTGCTCTTCTGGGCCGCGAACAGCAGGCCGCCGACCAGGGTCAGCGCGGCCTCCGTGAGCAGGCCCGCCGCCGGGTCCACGGTGGTGCACAGCGCGGTCGCGAGCAGCGGGCCGAGTACGAAGGTCAGTTCGTCGGTGACGGATTCGAAGGCCGCCGCGGTCGTCATCAGGGGTGAGCCCTGGAGTTTGACGCCCCAGCGGGCCCGCACCATGGGCCCGATCTGCGGCACGGAGGCGCCGGTCGGGACGGCCGCCGCGAACAGCGTCCACAGGGGAGCGTCCGTGAGCGCGAGCGCCGTCAGGGAGAGACCCGCCACGGTGTGGACGAGGACGCCGGGCATCAGGACGGCGCGCTGCCCGTGACGGTCGGCGAGACGGCCGGTGAGGGGCGCGAACAGTGCCATGGAGACACCGGTCACGGCGGCGACGGCACCGGCGGCCCCGTACGAGCCGGTGGTGTGCTGCACGAGCAGTACGAGCGACAGCGTCAGCATCGCGAACGGCTGCCGCGCGGCGAAACCGGGAAGCAGGAACGTCCAGGCGCCGCGCGTGCGCAGCAGTTGCCCGTATCCAGGGCGGGAGGTGACCGAGGTCCTGGCGGACTCGGAGGTGACCGTGGATGCCACGGCCGTGCCTTTCTGCCGCCTGGTAGCGCGCGCCCGTGCGGGGGGCGCGCCGAGAGCTGTCCTCTTGCGCGGAACTGCGGTAGATACCGGGCCCGGGGAGGGCAGCGGCCGCCATACGGTCGCGCCAGCTCTGCGTCAGGCAGAGGTGGGTCGATCTGAGTGCGCCTTCATCGTACAGGCATCAATGATCGCGCCCCTGGGAAAGCGAGAATCCAGGCCGCTTTCACCTACGAAGTGCCGTTACCGCCCGTCCCCAGCCACCCCGCCAGCTTGCCGCCCCGCCCGACCGCCCGCAGTCGCCGTTCGGCCGCGTCCCGGACCGGGTCCGTGGCCACCACGAGGAGTTCGTCGCCGCGTTGCAGAATCGTCGTGGGCAGGGGGACGAACGATTCCCCGTCCCGTACGACCAGCGTGACCGCGGCGCCCGGGGGCAGCCGCAGCTCGTTGATCTCGACGCCGTGCATTTTCGACCCCTCTGGGATCGCGACCGACAGCAGATGTCCGCGCAGCCGCTCCAGAGGCGCCGATTCGATGCCCAGGTCGGCTGCCTCGGCGGCGGACTTGCCCAGGCTCAGCTTCCGGGCCAGCCAGGGGAGAGTCGGGCCCTGTACGAGGGTGTAGACGACGACCAGTATGAAGACGATGTTGAAGATGCGACGGCTCTCCTCGACGCCGCTCACCATCGGAATCGTGGCCAGGATGATGGGCACGGCGCCGCGCAGGCCCGCCCAGGACATCAGGACCTGCTCCTGCCACGGCAGCCGGAACGGCAGCAGCGCGATCACGACGCTCAGGGGACGCGCCACCATGGTCAGCACCAGGCCGATGACGAGCGCGGTCCAGAAGTCGTCCTTCAGCTCGTGCGGCGTGACCAGCAGGCCGAGCAGGACGAACATGCCGATCTGGGCGATCCAGCCGAGCCCGTCGGCGAAGCCGCGGGTGGCGGGCCAGTGCGGCAGCTTCTGGTTGCCGAGCACCATCGACGCCAGATACACGGCGAGGAAGCCACTGCCGTGGGCGAGCGCCCCGCCCGCGTACGCCATGACCGCGATGGCCATGACGGCGATCGGGTAGAGGCCGGAGGCGGGCAGTGCCACATGACGCAGTCCGTACGCGCCGGCGAAGCCCACCGCGAGCCCGATGGCCGCGCCGATGGCCAGCTCCAGGGCTATCGTGCCGAGCAGCGCGTACCAGTGCTCCACCGGACCGGCCGTGGAGAAGGCGACGACGAGGATGACCACCGGAGCGTCGTTGAAGCCGGACTCGGCCTCCAGCATGCCCGTCAGGCGCGCGGGGAGGGGCACTCTGCGCAGCACCGAGAAGACCGCCGCCGCGTCCGTCGAGGAGACCACCGCGCCGACGATGAGCGCCTGCCGCCATTCCAGATCGATCAGGTAGTGGGCCGCGGTGGCCGTGACGCCGACGCTCACCGCGACCCCCACCAGCGCCAGTGACGAGGCGGCCGGAAGCGCCGGCTTGATGTCCTTCCACTGCGTGCCGAGACCGCCCTCGGCCAGGATCACGACCAGGGCCGCGTACCCGAAGACCTGGGTCAGTTCGGCGTTGTCGAACTGGATGTTGCCGACACCGTCCTGTCCCATGGCGACGCCGATGCCCAGGTAGACGAGCAGGCTGGGGAGCCCGCTGCGCGAAGAGATGCGAACCGCTGCCACCGCGACGAGCAGAACGAGCGAGCAGATGAGCAGGAGCTGGTTGAGGTGGTGGACGGTCAGCGGGTGCTCCCCTCTCGGCAGTGCAAGTACTTCGTTACTTTACCTAACTCTTGACGCTTTCTTGACGATCGCGAATGTGGCCCCCATCGCCTGAAGAGCCCCGTTCCCGACTCCGCGTCAAGCCGCGCCAGGCCCTGACCTATGGTTGCTCCAGCGTTCAGTCAAAAGCACGGCCCCGCCTGCCGCTCGCGTGAGGACAGCAAGGACAGCGATGCCCCCCAACACCACCTCTTCTTCTGGTCAGACGCGCGGCAAGTCCGGCAGGAAGAAGGGGCGCAGAACCCGTCTGATCTTGATCGTCCTGGTCCTGGCCATCATCGGGGGCGTCGGATACGGGGCGTTCTGGTCCATCAGCACCGTGCGCGGCTCCTTCCCGCAGACCAAGGGATCGATCGAACTGGACGGCCTGTCAGGCCCCGTGGACGTCAAGCGTGACGGCAACGGGATCCCGCAGATCTACGCCGCCACCGACGAGGACCTGTTCATGGCGCAGGGCTATGTCCAGGCGCAGGACCGGTTCTACGAGATGGACGTACGCCGTCACATGACGTCCGGCAGGCTCTCCGAGATGTTCGGCAAGGGCCAGGTCGACAACGACGAGTTCCTGCGCACCCTCGGCTGGAAGCGGGTCGCGGAGGAGGAGTACAAGACCAAGCTGTCGGCCGAGACGAAAAAGTACCTCCAGGCGTACGCCAAGGGAGTCAACGCCTACCTCCGGGGCAAGGACGGCGAGGACATCTCCCTGGAGTACGCGGCACTCGGTTTCTCCAACGACTACAAGCCCGCGGAGTGGACTCCGGTCGACTCGGTGGCCTGGCTCAAGGCGATGGCCTGGGACCTGCGCGCCAACATGCAGGACGAGATCGACCGCTCCCTGATGACCAGCCGCCTCGGCCCGCAGCAGATCGCCGACCTGTACCCGCAGTACCCGTACGACCGGAACAAGACGATCGTCCAGGAGGGCGAGTACAACCGCAGCTCCGAGGAGTACGAGCAGAACGGCGGCACGGACACGTCCACGGAGGGCTCCGGGCTCGCCGGCGGCAGCACTGACCCCTCCGGGCTGCAGAGCCAGCTGTCGGGCCTCTACGACGAACTGGACGACGTCCCGACAGCTGTCGGCGTGAACGGCAACGGCATCGGCTCCAACTCCTGGGTCATCGGCGGCGCCCACACCATCAGCGGCAAGCCGCTCCTCGCCAACGATCCGCATCTGTCGCCGTCGCTGCCGTCGGTCTGGTACCAGATGGGCCTGCACTGCAAGAGCGTCTCCGACAAGTGCCAGTACGACGTCTCCGGGTACACCTTCGCGGGCCTGCCTGGCGTGGTCATAGGCCACAACAAGAACATCGCCTGGGGGATGACCAACTCCGGTGCCGACGTCGCCGACCTGTACCTGGAGAAGCTCACCGGGGACGGCTACGAGTACGACGGCAAGGTGAGGTCCTTCACCAGCCGTGAGGAGAAGATCGACGTCGCGGGCGGCGACAGCAAGACGATCGTCGTCCGGGAGACCAACAACGGGCCGCTGCTGTCCGACCGCGACGACGAGCTCGTGAAGGTCGGCAGGAAGGCCACCGTCGACCAGTCGGCCCCCGACCGCGGCGACGGCTACGGCATCGCGCTGCGCTGGACCGCCCTGGACCCCGGCACCTCGATGGACGCCGTCTTCGCGATGAACAAGGCCACCGACTGGAACGGCTTCCGCAAGGCCGCCGCCCTGTTCGACGTGCCCTCGCAGAACCTGATCTACGCCGACACCGAGAACAACATCGGCTACCAGCTGCCCGGCAGGATCCCGAAGCGCGGTGCGGGCGACGGTTCGCTCCCTGCGCCCGGCTGGGACTCCAAGTACGAGTGGACCGGCTACATCAAGCAGTCCGAGCTGCCCTACGAGTACAACCCGGAACGCGGCTACATAGTGACCGCCAACCAGGCCGTCGTCGACAAGGACAAGTACCCCTACACGCTCACCACGGACTGGGGCTACGGCACGCGCAGCCAGCGGATCACCGATCTCATCGAGTCGAAGCTCAAGGGCGGCGGCAAGGTCTCGACCGACGACATGCGCCAGATGCAGCTCGACAACAGCAGCGAGATCGCCAAGCTCCTGGTGCCCCTGCTGCTCAAGATCGACGTCCCCGACAAGGACGTACGGGACGGGCAGAAGCTCCTGGAGGGCTGGAACTACACCCAGGACGCCGATTCGGCGGCTGCCGCCTACTTCAACGCGGTCTGGCGCAACATCCTGAAGCTCGCGTTCGGCAACAAGCTGCCCAAGGAGCTGCGGGTCGAGGGCCAGTGCCTGTACGTCGAGCCGGTCGACACCACCGGTCCGGCCGACGAGGACCAGCGGGTGCGCGAGTGCGGCCAGCGTGACGCGGACAGCGCGCAGCCGGACGGCGGCGACCGCTGGTTCGAGGTGGTCAGGTCGATCCTCGACGACGAGGACAGCGACTGGTGGCAGACGCCCGGCAACCGCACCGACGAGGCGGCCACGAACCGCGACGAGCTCTTCGGGCGGGCCCTGGAGGACGCCCGCTGGGAGCTGACCGCCAAGCTCGGCAAGGACATGGACACCTGGAACTGGGGCCGCCTGCACCGGCTGTACCTGAAGAACCAGACCATGGGCACCGACGGCCCCGGCTTCCTGCAGTTCATGCTCAACCGCGGCCCGTACAACCTGGGCGGCGGTGAGGCCGCGGTCAGCGCCACCGGCTGGAACGCCGCCGGCGGCTACACCGTGGTCTGGGTGCCGTCGATGCGGATGGTCGTGAACCTCGACGACTTCGACAAGTCGAAGTGGATCAATCTCACCGGCGCCTCCGGGCACGCCTACAACGCCCACTACATCGACCAGACCGACAAGTGGGCCAAGGGCGAGCTGCTGGACTGGGTCTCCACGGAGAGGGCTGTCGAGGAGAACACCGAGGACACGCTGGTATTGCAGCCCTGAGGCGGACTTCGGCAGACCCCGCCGTGAATCGGCGGGCCCGGCCGTGAAAACGGCCCTCCACGCGCGCGTGGAGGGCCGTTTCGCACGTCAGCCTCTCCAGGGGCGTCACCGGAAGCGACGTACTCCCGAAGGGGTGATCACCGCGTGCACCGGCCGGTCATGCGGTTCCTCAGGGACACGATCGACCACTTCGGAGTCGTACAGCAGCACCACCAGCGCCGGATCGGCCCCCGCCCGCTCCAGCCGCGCGAGCACCCGGTCGTACGACCCGCCGCCGCGCCCGAGCCGCATCCCGCGCGCGTCCACGGCGAGCCCCGGCAGCAGGACGGCATCGGCCGACAGCACGGCATCCGGTCCGAGGCGCTCGCCCGCGGGCTCCAGGAGGGCCATTTTTCCCCGGTGCTGTACGCGGACGAGCGAGCCCTGACCGTCGTACGCGCCCCAGTCCAGGTCGTTGTCCGCCATCAGGGCCGGCAGCAGAACGCGTACCCCACGCGCGTGGAGCGCGGCGAGGAGCGCGCGTGTACCCGGCTCGCTCCCCACGGAGACGTACGCCGCCACGGTGCGCGCCCGCGCCAGTTCGGGCAGCTCCAGGGCGCGGGCGGCGAGTGCGGCTTCCGTTTCCCGTCTGTCATCAGCCGTCAACCGGCTTCTCGCCAGGAGGAACTCCTGCCGTAACATCCGCTTGCCAGGCTCCGCATCCGGTCTCGGCCGACTCACAGTTCACTCCCGTACTCTTGCTCATGCGCTCATATGAGAGCGAATTAACCGGAGCCACACATTCAATACTTTGGCACCGGATATGGTGACCGGCATGACTCAGGCACACCCCAGGATCAGCAAGGCTGTCATCCCCGCAGCGGGCCTCGGTACCCGGTTCCTGCCGGCCACCAAAGCCACTCCCAAGGAGATGCTGCCGGTCGTCGACAAGCCGGCGATCCAGTATGTGGTCGAGGAAGCCGCCTCCGCGGGCCTCGACGATGTCCTCATGATCACAGGCCGCAACAAGCGTCCCCTTGAGGACCACTTCGACCGCAACTACGAGCTGGAATCGGCCCTTCAGAAGAAGGGCGACGCCGACCGGCTCGCCAAGGTGCAGGAGTCCAGCGACCTCGCGACCATGCACTACGTACGCCAGGGCGACCCCAAGGGCCTCGGCCACGCCGTCCTGTGCGCCGCCCCGCACGTCGGCCACGAGCCCTTCGCCGTCCTCCTCGGCGACGACCTGATCGACCCGCGCGACCCCCTGCTCGCGCGCATGGTCCAGGTCCAGGAGCAGTACGGCGGCAGCGTCATCGCCCTCATGGAGGTCGCGCCCGAGCAGATCCACCTCTACGGATGCGCGGCCGTCGACGCCACCCCGGACAGCGACGTGGTCAAGGTCCACGACCTGGTCGAGAAGCCGTCCGCGGCGGACGCCCCGTCGAACTACGCGATCATCGGCCGCTACGTCCTCGACCCGCACGTCTTCGACATACTCCGCAAGACCGAGCCGGGCCGCGGTGGCGAGATCCAGCTCACCGACGCCCTCCAGCAGCTCGCCGCCGACGAGAAGATCGGCGGACCCGTGCACGGCGTCGTCTTCAAGGGCCGCCGCTATGACACCGGCGACCGGGGCGACTACCTGCGTGCCATTGTCCAACTCGCGTGCGAACGTGAAGACCTGGGCCCGGACTTCCGGACCTGGCTTCGCAGTTACGTCACCGAGGAGATGTAGCAACCTTGAGCAGCGCCGCGACCCGCGTCACCGGCCAGGACCACCTCTGGTCGGTGACCGAGCACCTGGAGGACATCCTCACGACCGTCCGACCCCTCGAACCCATCGAGCTGCAACTCCTCGACGCCCAGGGCTGTGTCCTGGTCGAGGACGTCACGGTGCCGGTCTCCCTGCCGCCGTTCGACAACAGCTCGATGGACGGGTACGCGGTCCGGGTCGCCGATGTCGCGGGCGCGAGCGAGGAGTTCCCGGCCGTCCTCACGGTCGTCGGAGACGTCGCGGCGGGCCCGACCGAGCCGCCCCAGGTGGGCCCCGGAGAAGCCGCCCGCATCATGACCGGCGCCCCGCTGCCGCCGGGCGCCGAGACCGTCGTCCCCGTGGAGTGGACCGACGGCGGCCTCGGCGAGGGCCCCGTCTCCCGGATGCGCGCCCACAGCGCAGCTCCCGAGGGCGCTTCCGGGCAGGTCCAGGTGCACCGTCCGGCTCCGGCACGCGCGCACGTGCGCGCGAAGGGCAGCGACGTCAAGGCCGGGGACCGCGCCCTCGAAGCGGGCACGATCCTCGGCCCGCCGCAGATCGCGCTGCTCGCCGCGATCGGCCGCGGGACCGTACGCGTGCGCCCGCGCCCGCGCGTGGTCGTCCTGTCCACCGGCAGCGAACTCGTCCAGCCCGACGAGGAGCTGGGCAACGGCCAGATCTACGACTCCAACAGCTTCGCCCTGACCGCCGCCGCCCGCGACGCCGGAGCCATCGCCTACCGCGTGGGCGCGGTCGCCGACGACGCCGAGACCCTCCGGGCCACCATCGAGGACCAGCTCATCCGCGCAGACCTCCTGGTCACCACGGGCGGCGTCAGCGTAGGGGCGTACGACGTCGTCAAGGAGGCACTGGAGTCCGTCGGCGACGAGGACGAGCCCGGCAGCGGCATCGAGTTCCGCAAGCTCGCCATGCAGCCCGGCAAGCCCCAGGGCTTCGGCTCCATCGGCCCCGACCACACCCCGCTCCTCGCGCTGCCGGGCAACCCCGTCTCGTCGTACGTCTCCTTCGAACTGTTCGTACGCCCCGCGATCCGCACCCTGATGGGCGTCGACGACATCCACCGGCCCACGACCAGGGCGGCCCTGAACACCGACAAGGCGCTGACCTCGCCCCCCGGACGCCGTCAATACCTGCGCGGGCGGTACGCGAACGGCGAGGTGACCCCAGTCGGCGGCGCCGGCTCGCACCTGATCGCGGCCCTCGCCCGCGCCGACGCGCTGATCGTGGTCCCCGAGACCGTGGAATCCGTGGAGCCCGGCACCGAGGTCGAAGTGGTCCTCCTCGGCTGACAGGGCCGGGATGGCGGTACCGTGTCGCGCACAACACGCCCGACCGGGAGCGCCATGAGTACCAACGACCGACTGACCCACATCGACGAGGCGGGTGCCGCCCGCATGGTCGACGTGTCCGGGAAGGACGTGACCGCGCGCACCGCCCGCGCCAGCGGCCGGGTCCTGGTCTCACCCCGGGTGGTCGAGCTGCTGCGCGGCGAGGGCCTCCCCAAAGGCGACGCGCTGGCCACCGCGCGCATCGCGGGCATCATGGGCGCCAAGCGCACACCGGACCTGATTCCGCTGTGCCACCCGTTGTCGGTGTCGGGTGTCAAGCTTGATCTGTCGGTCGCGGACGACGCCGTCGAGATCCTGGCCACCGTGAAGACCACCGACCGTACGGGTGTGGAGATGGAGGCCCTCACCGCGGTCAGCGTGGCGGCTCTCACCGTGATCGACATGGTCAAGGCGGTCGACAAGGGGGCGGTCATCACGGACGTACGCGTCGAGGGGAAGACGGGCGGCAAGTCGGGCGACTGGAGTCGGACATGACGTATCGCGCCCTTGTCGTCACGGCATCCAACCGCGCCGCCGCAGGGGTCTACGAGGACAAGGGCGGCCCCCTGATCGCCGAGGGGCTCGTCTCGTACGGCTTCGACGTGGACGGACCCCGGGTCGTCCCCGACGGTGATCCCGTGGAGGCCGCCCTGCGCGAGGGCGTCGAGACCGGGTATGACGTCATCGTGACCACCGGAGGCACCGGCATCTCGCCCACCGACCGCACCCCCGAAGCCACCCGGCGCGTCCTCGACCACGAGGTGCCGGGCATTGCGGAGGCCATCCGAGCGTTCGGAAGGGAGAAGGTGCCGACGTCGGCGCTGTCCCGAGGCCTGGCCGGAGTCGCCGGACGGACGCTGATCGTGAACCTGCCGGGTTCCACCGGCGGGGTCAGGGACGGACTCGCCGTCCTGGAACCCCTGTTGATCCACGCCGTGGACCAGCTCCGCGGCGGCGATCACCCCAGACCCAGTGGCAGTGGGGGTGCGAGCTGAACAGCCCATCCTGGCCGGTCGAGCTGGTGGACGCCGATGTCGTCCTCCGGCCCATAAAGATGCGCGACCACCGGACCTGGCGCGACGTCAACCGACGCAACAGGGACTGGCTGCGCCCCTGGGAAGCCACCATTCCGCCGCCCACGCCCAGCGGACCGATAGCGCACCGGCCGACCTACCGTCAGATGGTCCGGCATCTGCGCGCCGAGGCCAACGCGGGCCGGATGCTGCCATTCGTCATCGAGTACCAGGGGCGGCTCGTCGGGCAGTTGACCGTCGCCGGAATCACCTGGGGCTCGATGTGCTCGGGCCATATCGGCTACTGGGTGGACGAGGCGGTCGCCGGACGCGGAGTGATGCCGACGGCCGTCGCTCTCGCGGTCGACCACTGCTTCCGCACCGTCGGGCTGCACCGCATCGAAGTCTGCATTCGCCCCGAGAACGTGCCCAGCCGCCGGGTCGTGGAGAAACTCGGATTCCGCGAAGAAGGACTTCGTCCACGTTATCTTCACATTGACGGGGCCTGGCGCGACCACCTCGTCTTCGCGCTCACGGCAGAAGAGGTCCCCGAGGGCCTGCTCAGCCGCTGGCAGCGGACACGCTCCCGGAACACATCCGAAAACTCACCGCGGGACACCCCTCGGAACACGGCCTGAGCGCTCCGCTGGAAGTGCCGCAATGAGGCTGCGGGCCCGTCGTGGCTGGTCGCGCAGTGCCTCGGGCCAGGCTCCACCAAGGCCGCCGAGAACACCACCTAAATGAAATACGTGTTCGAAAATGATCGGTGATCGACCGTCCTGGGACACTAATTTCCCGGTCCCGGCGGTCTGCTGATCGCATCGGTCACAAAAAAAGCTCGAAATATCAGCCAGATCGTGCGACACACCGGCGGAATTGGCAGATGGCCTCACGTAAACCCCTCTACCGTGTGAGGCGTGAGCAGCAGCGGCCTCATCTACGCAGTCATTGTCGGGGCCTGGGCCGCCTACTTGGTGCCCATGTGGCTCCGTAGGCAGGACGAGCTGAATGAGGCCCGTCCGACGGAACGCTTCAGCACCGCCATCCGGCTGCTGTCCGGACGGGCGGGGATGGAGCGCCGATACGCCAAGGACCTGCGGGCGCGCTCCACCGAAGAGGGGGAGCGCGACGCCGAACCGGACGACCTCACCGCCTCGGTGGACGCCCGGGCCTTCGCCATGCCTCAGACCCGGCGCGAGGCACGGGGCAAGGTCGCGGACGTACAGGACGATGCGCGGGGTGTACGCGGTGAGGGGCGGCCCGAGGCGGAGGGTCGGCCTTCGGGGAAGCGGGCGTCCAGCCCGGCGTCCGAGTCCGGGTCCGCATCCGCGGCGGAGTCGAAGCCCGGTGCCAAGTCGGCGTCGCAGGCGGGCCGTTCGGCCGGGGCCAGGCCGGTGCCTCAACAGGGGGCCAAGCCGGGAGGGAAGCGGAGCGCCAAGCCGTCGTCGTCTCCGGCACCGACGTCATCGTCATCCTCCTCGCCCTCGTCGTCCCGTGCGCGCCGGGCTGCTGCGGCGGAGGCCGCCGCACGCGCCCGGCGCTCGAAGGTGCTCGCGCGCCGACGGCGTACGACGACGGTTCTCTTCCTCGCCTTCACGCTCGGCGCGATCGTGGCGGCTGTCGGAGGGCTCGCCCTCCTGTGGGCGCCCGGGGTGCCGGCGATACTGCTGAGCGTCTACATCGCGTATCTGCGCTCCCAGGAGCGGCGGCGGTTCACGTACACGATGGACCGCAGGCGCGCCGAGGCCGCGGCGCAGCGGCTGCGGGAACGGCAGCCGAGGCGACGACCGCCCGCCGAGCCGGGCGCCGCCGACGACCCGGAGGACGGACCCGAGCCGACCAGTGACCCCGGCCTGTCCGCGCTGACCGCCGACCGCCGAGCCCTCGTCGAGCAGACCGATCACGCGGAGTGGGTCGACCAGCAGCGCGAACGCCGCCGTGGTCCGGCCGGCGGCGACAGCTGGGACCCCGTACCGGTACCGCTGCCGACGTACGTGACGGCCCCCGTCGCCCCGCGCGCCACGTCCGGCGTCGACCTGGGCGCACCCGACGCGTGGAGCTCGGCACGGTCCAGCGCGGCCGAGCGCCCCGCGGCAGGGGCGGCTCCGACGCCGGAGGACGAGCCGTCCGAGCCCGACGCGGACTCGGACGGCGCCGCGGACGCGCGCCGCGCCGCCTCGGCCCGCCGCGCCCGCGAACGCGGCCGCACCCCGCTCTTCGACCAGTACGAGGACGGCGACCGACCGCGCGCCGCCAACGAGTGACAAGCGAGTGGCAGCGCCCCAGAAGCCCCGCCCTTGACCAGCCAGGAACGGATTTCCAAGCACCCGGACCCGGATGCTAGAGTTTCCCTCGTTGCAAGGGCCTGTGGCGCAGTCTGGTAGCGCACCTCGTTCGCATCGAGGGGGTCTGGGGTTCAAATCCCCACAGGTCCACCGCAATTGCTGTTCTTGAGTTGACTCAGGTTCGGCTGACGAGATCCCGGCGATCATGATGATCGTGCGGGGTCTTCGTCGTTTCCGGGGTGTAGTCGAGCCCGTTCGTGGTGGTGGATGGCTGCGGTCGGGGGAGCGCACTCGTTGCCGCCCCGATCTTTTCGGTTCTGCGCGTCACTGCCGGCCTCGATATGTTGTCGAGGCGGGCAGTGGGTGTGTGCTGTTCCTCTGGCTGTGTTGGGTCAGCGTCGGTCTGTGGCTCGCGGGTGCCCGGTGCCTGCGAAGGTGATCCAGCAGGTCTCGCGGGCGGTGTCCAGGAGGTACCAGATACGGCCGCCGCCAGTCACCTCGATCTGCCACTGCTCGCAGGTCTGGCCGCGGTAAGTGCCGTGCGCCAGGCTGTCCTTGAGCCGGTGATGTCGGGGTGTCTCGGTGGATGCTCTGGGGTTCGTGCGCATGGTGACCCAGGCGCGGTAGGTGTTCTCGCGGGCCTGCTGGGAGAGGTTCTCCCAGCCCTTGGCCGAGGCCGCGTCCGCAAAGCGGACTTCCCAGTGGCCTTCCGGTGCCGGTGCCGGTGGTGCGGCGCGGTCGCCGCGGCCCGCGGTCATCCGATGTCCCGCGGGTCCACAGCGGGGCCGTAGTCCTCGCCATGGTCTCTGGTCAGTGTGGCCAGCAGCTCGGGGTCGGAGTAGACCTCGGCTGTGTGCTGCCAGGCGATGAGCAGTTGGGCGACGGAGGCGTTGTTGCCGAGGGAGTCGGCGGCGCGCATGGTGTCGACCAGTTCGACGGCGAAGGCGTGGAGATCGGCCTCGGGCAGGAAACGGACCCATGGGAAGGCATCCGGCAGTATGTCGAGGAGAAGCTCCATACTGCCGGGCTCCCGGCGTGCCATCGCGGCCAGCATCCGGGTGGCGGCCGAAACCACGGTCTGGTCCTGCTCAGCCCGTGCAGCGGTGGTCAGGACCAGGTCCTCGCCGTCTCTGCGGTGCAGCAGTAGTCGCGGCGATTCCTTGAGTCGGGCGAGTGTCTTCTTGTTCTTGTTCACCAGCTCGGAGAAGTTCACGGCTGCGTTCTCGGTACTCACAACTTTGAAACTACTTCGAAATTGATGCTGGCGCCATCACTCAAAGGAGGGGTGCAGAGCCTCACTCCTGTACGCCCGCCGACCTCACCGCCCCTCGCCGCAAGGCGACCCCCGCGACGGCGAGTGCCGAGGGCACGGCGAGGAGTGCGCACGCCATGACCGTTGTGGCGAGGGCCGGCCAGGGGAACTGGGGCGGAGTGGGTGCCGACAGGATGGTCAGGGCGGTCCACATCGGCAGCAGGTTCAGGGCGGTGGTCAAGAGGCCGAGTACGGCTCCCACCGTCACCACCAGCAGGGTCTCTGTCGCGACCATGCGCAGGGCCTGGCCCTTGGTGGCGCCGGCCAGGCGTAGGGCGGCCAGGTCGCGGGTGCGGGAGCGGTCGGAGGTTGCCGTGATCATGGTGTTGGTCAGGGAGATGGCCGTGTACAGCAAGGCGATGCCGAGGACCAGGAGGATGCCGAGCCGGGTCGTGCGGTTGGTTTCGGGGTAACTCGACCGGATCCACTGGGACTTGGTGAGGATCTCGCCGCCCGTGCCGCGCACCGCCTCGTGCAGGCCCCTTGCCACCGCGGACCTGCCGGCACCCTCCGCGACGACCACGTCCACTCGGTCGACCATGGCGCCCGGAGCGTTGCGCGGCGTGACGTACACGCCGTTGTCGCCCGTGCCGATGGACAGTACGGCGGCGATCCGTAGGGACTTCTTCGTGCCGTCGCCGAGCCAGACGTCCACGCGCTGTCCGACCGTGTGCTTCTCCCACTCCTCGTTGACGATGATCGAGTCGTCGTCGAGGTCGCGGACTTTGCCGGCCGTGACCGGGAGGTGAGTGGTCGCGGCGAGCGTACGCGGATCGGCGGCGCGGGCCTCGGACTTGATGAGGGCCACGCCCTCCTCCAGGGTGTGCAAGGCGCTCGACGAGGTCGCGGAGACCACGGTTCCGGGCACCTCGCGCAGCCGCGCCACCGTCGGGAGGAAGTCCGCGCCGTCCGCCGGAGTGATCACGAAGTCGGCGGCCGTCTGCTCGCGGGTCTCGGCGGCCTTCGCCTCGTTCAGGGTGGCGGTGGCGCCGAACAGGGAGCAGGCCAGTGCGACCGTGACCAGGACGGGGGCCGCGACGGCGGCGGTGCGGCGTACGTCCGTGGCGGCGTTCTCGCGTACCAACCTGCCGATCACACCCGGCAGTTGGGCCGGGAGCCAGGCGATCGCGCGGGTCAGCGGACGTACCAGGACTGGGGCGAGCAGGGCGACCGCGGTGATCAGCAGCATGGTGCGGCTGATGTACGTCTTGCGGTGCAGCAGGTCGCCCGGATCGCTGAACAGGGCCATCCCCAGCGTCACGGCGGCGGTCAGCAGCAGCGCCGCGCCGCACAGCCCGCGGCCCCACGTCATCGTCCGCGTATCGATGGACGCCTCGCGCAGCGCCTCGGTCGGCGCCGTCCTCCCGGCTCGCCAGGAAGCGGCCACCACTCCGCACAGCGCGACGAGCAGGCCCGTCCAGAAGGCCAGGTGGTACGGCCAGGTGTGATCGCCGATCGTGAACCAGCCCGGCGCGAGACCGCCGTCGACCACCCGGTCGGCGAGCCACGGCGCACCGTACGCCCCGAGTACGCAGCCGGCGGCCGAAGCGAGTACCCCGATTACGAGGGCTTCGGCGAAGACCATGCGCCGGATCTGGCCGGAGGTCGCCCCGACGGTGCGCAACAGCCCGAACTCCCGGCGCCGTTGGGCCACCGCGAACGCGAAGGTGGACGCCACCACGAACACCGACACGAAGCCGGTGACCCCGCCCGCCGTGCCGAACAGGGCGTTCATCGCGGTCAGTGCCTCGCTGTCCCGGTCTGGGTCGGCATCGGCGTAACGGCGCGCGTTCCCGGTGAGCACCTGTACGCCGCTGCCGCGCACCACGCCGCGTACGGCCGCCGCGTCCGCGTCCACGACGAGCTGGACGCTGCGCGGCGACAGCTCGGCGGCGCGCGCGTCGGTGTGGAACACGGCGTTCTCGAAGCCGCGCCCGGCGACGGTGCCGACGACGCGTACGGTGCCGCGGTCGGTCCGTACACGCTCGCCAGGCCTCGCCCAGTCGCCGCTGACGACGACCTCGTCGGCCGTACGCGGCTCGCGTCCCGCCCTCATCTCGTACGGGGCGAAGGCCGCGGTCGACCAGGGGTGGCCCACCAGTTCGCGGGGGCCGCTCCGGGTCCGTACGGCGAACGACCGGTCCTCGACTACCGTCCCGAGGTCCTTCAGCCGCGCGACGACCTCGGCCGGTACGGCACGCGGATGCGCGAGCTGCCGCGTCTCGTCGCCGTTCGCGGTGGGCACACGCAGGGTGTCCGCGCCCTTCACGACGACCGGCGCCGCGGCGAATCGCTCGGGCCGGCGTTCGGGGGCGTCCAGCGAGGAGGCCAGGGCCAGACCCATCACGGCGATCAGCGCGACGCCCAGCGAGAGGGCGACGAAGCTGCCGACGAAGGAGATCCAGCGGGTACGCAGCGTGCGCAGGGCGATTCTCAGCACAGCATGGCCTCGATCTGGTGATTCGGGATTGTGACGGCTTCACGAAACCGTGTGGGGGCACAAGGCGCAGTGCGGCAGAGCCGAGACCTGGGGTAGGGCCAGGCCTACCTCCGATCCGCCCCCTGGACCGATGGCACAACCACGTACGCCGCTCATACGGTGATCCCCATGCATTCAGCGATCCCCGCGCAGCCCCGCACCGTGTGGCAGGCCATGACCAGGCCCGGCTACCTGCTGTCGGCATGGCCCTGGCGCTCGATCGCCTATCTGGTCACCGGTGCCGTGACCGGCGTCGCCGCCCTGGTGGCGATCGTGACCCTGGCGGCGGTCGGCGGGGTCCTCGCCGTCGTCCTGGTGGGGCTGCCGCTGCTGGTCGGCACGGCCCTGACCGGTCTGCCGGTGGCCCGCGTCGAGCGGCTCAGGCTGCGTCTGGTCGACCTGGAGCCGGTGCCCGACCAGCACCGGGTGCCCGCCGAGCCCGGTCTGTGGGCCTGGCTGATGACGCGGCTGCGGGAGCGGACGACCTGGCGGGAGCTCGGGTACGCGCTCCTGTTCGCGGGCCTGCTGTGGCCGGTGGACGTCCTGGTGCTCACCCTCGCGCTGCTGTTCCCGGCGTCCATGACGGCAACTCCGCTGCTGATGGCGACGGTCGGCGACGGCCATGAGGCGAAGGTGCTCAAGCAGTGGACGGTCACCAGCTGGCCGGCCGCCTTCGGCGTCGCCGTCCTCGGGCTCGTCCTGATGGGCCTGTGCGCGTACGTTCTCGGGGTCGCGGCGGGCGCGCGGGCCGCGCTGACGCGTCTGTTGATCGCCTCCCGCGAGGGCGACCTGGGGGCGCGGGTCGTCGAATTGGCGCGTTCCCGCGTCCGGTTGGTGGACGCCTTCGAGGCGGAGCGGCGGCGTATCGAGCGGGATCTGCACGACGGGGCGCAACAGCGCCTTGTCGCCCTGACGATGACCCTCGGCCTGGCTCGCCTGGATGTCCCGCCGGGCGTGCTCGCCGACCAGCTCGCCAAGGCGCACGACGATGCGGGCAAGGCGCTGGCCGAGCTGCGCGAACTCATCCACGGCATCCATCCGCAGGTCCTCGCGGACTACGGACTCCAGGCGGCCGTCGCCGACGCCGCCGACCGCTGCGTAATCCCTGTGGACCTGAGCCTGGAACTGCCCGGGCGCCTGCCCCAAGCGGTCGAGGCAGCCGCGTACTTCGTGGTGTGCGAGGCCCTCGCCAACGTCGACAAGCACAGCGCGGCCGGCCGTGCCGAGGTCGGCGGCGGTCACCGCGACGGGCGGCTGTTCCTGGAGGTACGCGACGACGGGCGAGGCGGCGCGGACGCCGGGAGCGGCAGCGGGCTGACCGGACTCGCGGACCGGGTGTCAGTACTGGATGGCAGACTTTCCCTGTCCAGCCCACCCGGCGGACCGACCTTATTGCGCGTGGAGATCCCTTGCGAGTTGACCGACCGGCCCGTTCGCTCCGTGTAGTCCTGGCCGAGGACAGCGTGCTGCTGAGGGACGGGCTCATCGGCCTGCTCACCCGCTACGGGCACGAGGTCGTCGCGGCCGTCGGCGACGCCGAGGCGCTGCTCGTCGCGGCCGGCGAGCACGGGCCGGACATCGTGGTGACGGACGTCCGGATGCCCCCCGGTTTCCAGGACGAGGGCCTGCACGCGGCCGTACGACTGCGCGAGACGCGACCCACGCTGCCTGTCCTGGTCCTCAGCCAGTACGTCCAGCGGACATACGCCGCCGACCTGCTCGACTCCGGCGACGGAACGGGCGTCGGCTATCTGCTCAAGGACCGGGTCGGGCAGGTGGAGGAGTTCGTGGACGCGCTGATCGAGGTCGCCGACGGCGGCACGGTCGTCGACCCCGAGGTCGTACGCCAACTGCTGCGCCGCCGCCGCGATCCGCTGGAGCGGCTCACCCCGCGCGAGCGCGAGGTCCTGGCGCTGATCGCCCAGGGCCGGTCGAACGGCGCGATCGCCCGCGAACTGGTGGTGTCCGAGGCCGCCGTCGGCAAGCACATCAGCGGCATCCTCACCAAGCTGGACCTGCCCCCGGCCGACGAGACCCACCGCAGAGTGCTGGCCGTACTGACCTTTCTGCGCGCCTGACGCTCCCTCAAAGATAGCCGCTTCACAGGGACTTCAGAGCGGTTTCGCGAAGCACCTGCTCGAGTCGTGGAAGCGGTAGTGGCCGAACTTGGCGCAGGGTTCGTAGCCGCTGGACGCGTAGAGGGCGATCGCCTCCGGCTGCTTCGTGCCCGTCTCCAGGACCATGCGCGTACGGCCGGCCGCGCGGGCGTCGTCCTCCAGGGCCGCGAGGATACGGCGGGCGAGGCCGTTGCCGCGTGCCTCCTCGATCACGTACATGCGCTTGATCTCCGCGTCGCCGTCCGAGTAGCCCTCGTCGTTCGCGTCCTGGGCACGCCAGCCGCCTGTGGCCACCGGCCGCTCCTGCGCGTCGTACGCGATGAGATACAGGCCGAGCGGCGGCTCGAACATCGACGGATCGAGAGGGGTGACGTCACCCTCGTCCCCGTAGCGCGCGGCGTACTCGGCCTGGACCTGGTCGTTCAGCTTGACGGCGTCGGGGTGGTCGAAGGAGGCGCGACGTATATACATGCCGAGTATCGTACTTCTATGCGCTGTGCGGTGGCGATCCATTTTTCCATGGGTAAGGCGGCCCCGGTGCCTCTGGGCAGGTAGCGGGGCTGCCGTCCGGGGAGGCTGCGCTGTCCAAGGCGGACAACCGGCGGGACGCGATCGGTGGGTACGACCAGACGGCGTGGCTGTTCCACCTCTCCCATGTGCTGTACGAGGAACGTGACCTGCCCGGCAGCATCAAGGCCCTGCAGCAGTCGATCAAGGTGCAGCCGAAGCCGGAGCGGCAAGGGCGCGTGCATTCGTATGCGCTGCTGGCCCAACGGCAGTACGCGTATGGGCATCTCGACGCGTCGTGCCACTCATGGGGCCGTTTTCTCGACGAGTACGAGCACATCTCATCGGCCCGCGGTGACGACCACTTCGAGACGATGCGCACACGGCTGCGGAGGCACGTGAAGGAACGGCCGGTGAGGGAACTGGCCGGGCGGGCGCGGGAGGTCGCGGCACTGAAGAGCTGACGGCCGGAAGTGATCGACCTGCTCGGCGATTTGGGTGTCGTACAGCAGGCGCTGGGTCAGGTTCGACTCCCACCCGCCGGCCTGTCTCCGTACCCCGAGGCGCCCGAGGCTGCCGCTGGCGAGGGCGAGCGTCCGCAGGGTGTCGCCCCACCAGACGTCGTGCCCGCGCTCGACCCGTACGCCTGGCCGCAGGAACGTGAAGTGGCCCCACTTGGGAGTGGATTTTGGCCTCCCTTGCGGAGCGATCATGAGGGACCGGTCACCGGTAACCCGGTTGCCATGGATTGGGTGGCCGGGGCGAAGATGCGGCTGTGAAGCATGAATCGGACGACGTGAACGAGGCAGTCGCGGGCGAGCTGCGCCTCATGGACCCCAACGTGCGGGCCTCGCGATCTTTGGCCAGGGAACTGCTGGACCCTGAGTTCGTCGAGGTCGGTGCCTCGGGCCGGCGATGGACCTATGAGCAGATGCTCGCCGCGTTGCCGGACATGGCGGGCGGTTTTGAGGAGGGTCCCCATTACCAGCCGTCGGACATCACGGGGGTCGTTCTGGCGCCTGGGTTGGTGCACCTCACTTACGAGACCATGATCGACGGTCGGCGGGCGCGCCGTAGCTCCCTCTGGCGCAAGCGGAGCGACGGGACGGGCTGGCGGATGTACTACCACCAGGGCACTCTCGTCTCGCCGGAGGCCGAATAGCAGGGCTGCCTTGGACCGTGTTCCTAGGTGGAGGCCTGCTGTTGTGCCAGGGTCTGGGCGAGCCGACAGGAGCCGGTTCCGGTCTCGATGATGTCGCCCCCGAAGGTGAGCCGGTCGACGATGGCCACGCGGAGGCCAGGGCTTCCTGCATCGTCCGCCGGTGAACTCCGTATGGTTCGTACGGATCTGGGCGCTCACCTCGGCAGACCCTGCTTTCGTCCCATTGACGATAAGTGTGATGTTCTGCCAAGCTGGCGAGGCGTCAATGTGCCGAGGAATACTCCTTTTTCGGCATCCGCGTGCGTCGTCCCAATTGGTGGTCCCGCCTGGGATCGCCGGCTGCACGCCACCGCCCACCCGCCGCGCGCCACCGCACCTGATGGAGTTCCCATGGCCCATGCCCCGCAGCCCCGCCTGGACACGTGGGCCATCGACCGGGCCGCCGGGGTACTGCTCGGCGCGGCTGTGGGCGATGCGTTGGGTGTGCCCTACGAGTTCCAGGCGACGCTGCGTGACGACCAGCAGCCGCGCATGATCGGCGGTGGTCTGGGGCCGTACGCGCCCGGCGAGTACTCCGACGACACCCAGATGCAGATCTGCATCGCCAAGGTCGCGGCCGACGGAGCGGATCTGCGCACGCCGGAGGCCCTTGACGCGATCGCCACCAACTTCCAGGGCTGGCTGAGCGGTGGCGCCAGCGACGTCGGCTCCCAGACCCGCGCCGTTTTGGGTGCCGCCGGCAGCGCCCCCGGAGCGCCGGGCGCGGCGATGCTGGCCGCCGCCCGCAGCTTCACCGCCGGCAACGACCGCAGCGCAGGGAACGGCTCGTTGATGCGCACCGGTGTCGTCGCCCT
>NZ_JNWJ01000087.1:0-83582 GCF_000716805.1 Streptomyces yerevanensis
CCCCACCAGGGGCTCCGCCCCTGGACCCCGCTGGGGCTGCGCCCCAGACCCCCATCGGCCTGAACGGCCTCGTCCTCAAACGCCGGACGGGCTGACTTGTGCCTGGCTGGGCTGAGTAGCTGAGCTGAGCAGAAGCGCCCCTCAAGGAGGCCGCAGGCCTCTTGGGGGCGCGGGGCTGTGACATATGCGGCTCCGCCGCGCGGGCGCGACCAGCCACAACCGACCCGCAGCCGAAACACGACCCCTCAAGGGGGTCCGGGGGCCGGCCCCCGGAAACGGGGCCCGGGGCGGAGCCCCGAGGACCCCCCCTCAGACCTGCACGATCGGCTCGCGCGTGAACAACGTCCCCAACTCCGGCGCGTTCACCCGGCGGTCAGCCAACCGCAGCGCCTCCCACACCGTCACCTGGTTCGCCGTGAGGACCGGTTTGCCGACGGCCTTCTCCAGGGCTGGAATGTGGGACGCCGTGTGGAGGGCGGTGTCCGGGAGGAGGACCGCGTCCGCGTCGGGGTGGTCGCCCGAGCGGGCGAGGGCGAGGACCTCGTCGGCGCCCCACGTTCCGACCTCCGCCGCCGTGATGATGCCGCTGCCGCGCATCGAGACCACCTCGATTCCCGCGCCCTTCAAGAAGGCGGAGAACATCGCCGCCACATCCTCCGGATACGTCGCCGCGATCGCGACCCGTCGCGCCCCGATCTCACGGATCGCGTGGGCGAAGGCGAAGGACGTGGAGGAGGCGGGCATGCCGGCCGCCAGGGCGAGGGTGCGGACCTGCTCATGGGCGCCCTCCCAGCCGTACACGAAGCTGCCGGACGTGCACGCCCACACCACCGCCTCCGCACCGGACAGCCGCAGCTCCTCGACGCCGGCCGCGAGCCGGGCCGCCGAGCCCATCTCCAGCAGCGCGTCCTCGCGGTGGGCGTCCTCGCCGATGTCCGTGTGGACGAGCGGGAGGCGGATGTCGCTGCCCAGGAGCTGCTCGATGCGCGGGTAGTCGTCCTCGGCCGAGTGGCCCGGGTAGAGGAATCCGAGTGCCGTCATGCCCAACCTTCCTGTTCTTCCGGCAGTACGGGCCCCTGTGATTCGGACACTGCTCCCGGCATCGCTCCTGGCAGTGCGCCCGGCATTGACTCCGGCAGTGCTTCCGGCGTCACCGGACGCTGCCGCGCCGAGTGGTCGATCAGTGCCTGATAGGGCCCCACCGCTTGCGTACCCAGGTGACGCAGTGCTGCCCACATCGTCACTTGGTTGGCCGAGATGACGGGAATCCGCAGTTCGGCCTCCAGCTGCGGGATCACGTCGTACGTGGGGAGATTGGTGCAGCTGATGAACAGCGCGTCCGCGGCACCGCGCACCGCCTCGCGGGCCATGTCGACGACGTCGCGGTAGGGGACCTTCCAGATGTGCCGGGTCAGGCCGAGAGAGGAGGTGCCGATGATCTCGATACCGGCCTCGGCGAGGTACTCCTCCAGCGCCTGGGTCACGGACACGGTGTAGGGCGTGACCAGGGCGATACGGCGGGCGCCCAGCTCCTGGAGGGCTTCGAGCAGGGCGCCGGAGGTCGTCAGGGACGCCACCTCGCCGGCCCGGGTCATGGCCTCGCACATCGCCCGCTCGCCCGCGATGCCGCCGACGAAACTGCCCGACGTACAGGCGTACGCGACGACCTCGGGATGTACCGCGTTCAGCGCGCGCACCGCCTCACCGAGCGTCTCGTGCTCGCTGACCAGCCGCGCGAGGTCGAGGCTGACCTCGACGGGCACAAAAGGGGTGCGGGTCAGATGCAGTGAAACCTCGTCCGGCACCCATCGCCACAGCTCGCGATCGAGCGCGAAGTCGAAGGGAGCGACGATGCCGACACCACGCTGCGGGTGCGGTCCACCGAGGAAGGAGACGTCCATGAGCAGGCCCCAAACTCAAGTCGAGCGAGTGGTGGAGAACCGGCCAGTGGGCCGGGGGACACAAGCCGGCGCATGCCGGGACGTCGGGACAGGAAGCGGACTGCTTACGGGTCCGTGTTGACGAAGGTAGGTTCCGGTGCCAGCGTGGTCAATCCGTGCATCTCAGACGGCCGCCGCCGTTGCCCCGCAGTTGTGCCCAGATCCAAGAGAAGCGGACTCGCATTGCGAAACGGTTTCCCCCCGATGACCGGACCCATTACCCCGCACATGGCCGAAAACAAGACGACTCTTCTGGTGCTGGACACCGAGCCACCGCCCCGCCTCGGCAAGCTCACCGGACGGGTCCGGATCGAGCACGCCGACGAGTCGACGCTGGCCTCGCTGCTGCCGGCCGCGGACGTCCTGCTTGTGTGGGACTTCACATCGCACGCGGTGCGTCGCGCCTGGCCCGGCGAGGGTCCGCGACCGCGCTGGGTGCACACGGCGAGCGCGGGCGTGGACCACCTGATGTGTCCGGAGCTGGCCGCGTCCGACACGGTGGTGACGAACGCGCGCGGCGTCTTCGACCAGCCGATCGCGGAGTACGTGGCCGCGCTCGTCCTCGCGATGGCCAAGGATCTGCCGCGTACGTGGGACCTTCAGCGGGCGCGCCAGTGGCGGCACCGCGAGTCGCAGCGGGTCGCGGGCACGCGTGCGTGCGTGGTGGGTTCCGGACCGATCGGGCGGGCGATCGAGCAGACGCTGAAGGCCCTCGGCATCAAGACGGCCCTGGTGGGGCGCACCCCGCGCCCCGGCATCCACGGGCCGGACGAGCTGGACCGGCTGATGGCGCGCGCGGACTGGGTGGTGTCGGCGGCGCCGCTCACGGACGAGACGCACGGGATGTTCGACGAGCGGCGCTTCGGGCTCATGCAGCCCTCCGCGCGCTTCATCAACGTCGGACGCGGGCAGCTCGTCGACGAGGACGCACTCGTGGACGCCCTGTCGAAGCACTGGATCGCGGGGGCGGCGCTCGATGTCTTCGAGCGCGAGCCCCTCACCCCCGAGAGCCCCCTGTGGGAGGTCCCCGGACTGATCGTCTCGCCCCACATGAGCGGGGACACGATCGGCTGGCGGGACGAACTCGGCACGCAGTTCGTGGAGTTGTACGAGCTCTGGGAGGCGGGCGAGCCGCTGCCGAACGTGGTCGACAAACAGCGTGGGTACGTACCCGGGCACTGAACTCTCTTCGGACTCCGGAGAACTCCCTTGGAGGGGTGCATGACCGAGCTCACCGAGCTGACCGCGCTACAACTCGTCGACGGATACCGCAAGGGCGAATTCAGTCCCGTGGAGGCCACGCAGGCCGCGCTCCAGCGGGCCGAGGAGATCCAGCCCTCCGTGAACGCCTTCGTACGCCTCACCGCTGACGAAGCGCTCCTACGGGCGCGGGAGTCGGCCGAGCGCTGGCGGCGCGGTGAGCCGGTCGGGCTCGTGGACGGGGTGCCGGTCACGGTGAAGGACATCCTGCTGATGCGCGGCGGGCCGACCCTGAAGGGCTCCAACACCGTGCGCGCGGAAGGGCCTTGGGACGAGGACGCGCCCTCCGTGGCCCGGCTGCGTGAGCACGGCGCCGTCTTCCTGGGCAAGACGACCACGCCCGAGTTCGGATGGAAGGGCGTCACGGACTCGCCGCAGTCCGGGGTGACGCGGAATCCGCACGACGTGTCGCGTACGTCGGGCGGTTCGAGCGGCGGGAGCGCGGCGGCCGTGGCCATGGGCGCGGGCCCGCTGTCCCTGGGCACGGACGGCGGCGGCAGTGTCCGTATCCCCGCCTCCTTCTGCGGGATCTTCGCGCTGAAGCCGACGTACGGGCGGGTGCCGCTGTATCCCGCGAGCGCGTTCGGGACGCTCGCGCACGTCGGACCGATGACGCGCGACGCCGCCGACTCGGCCCTCATGCTGGACGTGATCAGTGGCACGGACGCCCGCGACTGGTCGGCGCTCACGCCGCCGCCCGGGCCGTTCACGGACGCGCTGGACGGTGGCGTACGGGGCCTGCGGATCGCGTACTCCCCCTCCTTCGGCGGCCAGGTCCCCGTGCACCCCGCAGTCGCGGCGGCCGTGCGGCGGGGTGTGGAGGGGCTCGCCTCTCTCGGCGCGTACGTCGAGGAGGCCGACCCCGACTTCACCGAGCCCGTGGAGGCCTTCCACACCCTGTGGTTCAGCGGAGCCGCCCGCGTGACGCAGAACCTCGGCCCGCACCAGCGGGAGCTGCTGGACCCGGGCCTGCGGGAGATCTGCGACCTGGGCGCCCGCTACAGCGCGCTCGACTATCTGGCCGCGGTGGACGTACGGATGGACCTGGGCCGCCGGATGGGCCGCTTCCACGAGACGTACGACCTGCTGGTCACGCCGACGCTGCCGATCACGGCGTTCGAGGCGGGCGCCGAGGTGCCGAAGGGTTCGGGGCTGGGGCGCTGGACGGGCTGGACCCCGTTCACGTACCCCTTCAACATGACGCAGCAGCCCGCGGCGTCCGTCCCCGTCGGGTCGGACGGTGACGGACTGCCGGTGGGCCTGCAGATCGTGGCCGCCCGGCACCGGGACGACCTGGTGCTGCGAGCGGCGCATGCGCTGTACGAGGCGGGGGTGGCCCAGGCGGCTCCCCCGCCACGCCGCGCCGCTTAGGCCCTGCTCAGACCCTTCGGAAGCTGAGCGTCTCCCCCAGTGCCCCGGCCCGCCACAGGTCGTTGCACGCCTCCGCCATGGCGTCCAGGCCCTCCACCACCTGGCCCCAGACGATGCCGGGCACCCAGCCGACGTCGGCGTTGATCAGCAGGTTGTTGCGTTCGTAGAAGAGGGCCAGGTCGATCACCGGGGTGCCGGCCTGGACGCCGGAGGCGCCGCCGTAGCCGTACGACTGTGTGCCCAGCTGGGTGCCGGAGAAGGAGAAGTAGCACAGGTCGCCGGGGATGGGGGTGACGGTGGGGTTTTCGAGCGGAGGCTCGGCGGGGGCGAAGGCGGGGAGCAGGGTGTAGATCTCGTTGCGGGCGTACTTCGCGTGGTAGACGTCGCTGCCGAGCGGGAGCGCGTTCCACACCGCCTCGCAGGTGATGGGAGCGCGGTCGTCGAGGAGCTTTGCTGTGCAGTGGACTCCGCGCTTGGTCAGAGAGACGTCGATGTAACGGTCGGCCATGGTCACACCCGTACCCCGCTGTGGACAGGAATCCACGGGTGGGCCGTGTGCAGCGTGTGGGTCAACGCGCACTCTCGACGGAGTCACAGGTGAGCCACCTCACACAACTAATCCCTATATACCGGGCATTGATGGATGAATTGACTCAGTGGCTGGGAAGGAAGGGCATGACTTCCATTGGTTCGGGTAGTCGCGCGCCCATGGCTCGACCACACGCAAACCGATCAGGAACCGACAACGGACCCCACAGAGGGCTCAGCCGTCGCTCACTCCTCACTGGAGCGGTGGCGCTGGGCGCTGCGGGAAGTCTCGGGGTGGCGGGCTGCAGCCGCGTCCCCGACGAAGGGAAGGTGCTGGGAGGCAGCCTGCTGGACACCTTGAAGGACCAGGGTTCCGTGAAAATCGGGATCGCCAGCGAGCCGCCGTTCGGTTATGTGGGAGACGACGGACAGGCCACCGGAGAAGCGCCCGCGATCGCCGAGGAAATCTTCGGGCGGCTGGGCATCGGCGAGATCAAGCCAGTGCCGGTGGACTTCGGCGCCCTCATTCCCGGGCTGAAGGCGCGGCAGTTCGATGTGGTGTCCGCCGGGATGTACATCAATCCCCCTCGATGCGAACAGGTGCTTTTCGCCGACCCGGACTACCTCATGCTGGACGCCTTCATCGTCAGGAAGGGGAATCCGCACGGCATCAGGACATATGAGGACATCAAGAAGAAGGGCCTCAAGCTTGCCTCGGGCAAGGCCTATGCCCAGATCGACTCCGCCAAGGGCGCGGGCATCAGCAACGTACTGATCCTGCCGGACCAGGTGGCCGGACTCGACGCGGTGTCCCAGGGACGGGTGGACGCCTTCGCCGGTACGCGCATCACGGTCAGCGACGCGGTGAAGGGATCCGCCCGGGCGGAGGCGACCGAGCCCTTCCAGCCCGAAATCGATGGAAAGCCCGTCTACGGCGCGGGCGGATTCGCCTTCCGGCTGTCCGAGCAGAACTTCCGTGACGCGTTCAACGAGGAACTGCTCAAGCTCAAGGAGAACAACTACAAGGAGCTTCTCAAGATCGTCAGGCCCTTCGGTTTCGGTATGGCCGAGATGACCGACCTCACCGCGAAGGAGCTGTGTGCCGGATGATGAGCTGGGAGTTCTTCACCACCTGGTTCCTGCCGGGCATCTGGATCACCATCCAGGTGACGGTGTACGCCGCTGCCCTCGGCGCGGCCATCGCGTTCGGAATCGGCCTCGCGCGCGATTCGCAGTACTGGATCGTACGTTTCCTCGCCGGGGTCTATTTCGAGATCTTCCGCGGTATGTCGGCCCTGGTGCTGATGTTCTGGATGTTCTTCGCCCTGCCGTTCTTCGGCTGGCAGCTGGTGCCCATGTGGGCCGGCGTCAGCGCGCTCGGCCTCACCTACGGCGCCTACGGTTCCGAGATCGTCCGCGGTTCCCTGGCCGCCGTCGCCCCGGCGCAGAAGGAAGCGGGCATCGCGCTCAACTTCACCCGCTGGCAGCGGCTGCGGCTGATCGAGATGCCGCAGGCCTGGCCCGAGATGGTGCCGCCGTTCAACAACCTGCTGATCGAGCTGCTGAAGGGCACCGCCCTGGTCTCCGTGATCACGGTGGCCGACATGACCTTCGCCGGCGGCCTGATCCGGCTTGGTACCAATGAGACGACCCCGGTCTACACGCTGCTGCTGGTCCTGTACTTCGTACTCGCTTTCATCATCACCCGCGGTATGCGGCTGGTGGAGCGCAAGGCCAAGGCAGGTATCGGGCAGCAGCCGGAGAAGCGGGGCGGGATCACCGCGAAGCTCAGCGCTCGCGGTGAGAACCTGCAGGCCAGCTCGGGTTCAGCGGGAGGCATCTGATGGACTGGGACTGGCAAGTCGTGGACGACTTCATGCCGCGGTTCTGGGACGGCGTGCTGGTCACGCTGCAGGCCCTGGCTTTCGGCACTCTGATCGCCTTCGCCCTGGGCCTGGTGTGGGCCATGGCGCAGCGCTCCACGCTGGTGTGGGTGCGCTGGCCGGTCGTCGCGGTCACGGAGTTCATTCGCAACACTCCGCTGCTGGTGCAGCTGTTCTTCCTGTTCTACGTGGTGCCGAACTTCGGCCCCTCGATGTCGCCGCTCACCACCGGCATCATCGGCCTCGGGCTGCACTACTCCACGTACACCGCGGAGGTCTACCGCGCCGGCATCGACGGCGTACCCGCCGGCCAGTGGGAGGCGGCCACGGCGCTCAGCCTGTCCAAGGGCCGTACGTGGCGTGCGGTGATCCTTCCGCAGGCGATCCGCCGCGTCGTCCCGCCGCTGGGCAACTACGTCGTGGCCATGCTCAAGGACTCCCCGATGATCGCGACCATCGGCGCCTTCGACATGCTGGGCGAGGCCCAGGCCTTCAGTAACGAGACCTTCACCACGGAGGCTCTCACCGTCGTGGGTGTGGCGTTCATCGTCATCGCCTACCCCGCTTCCCTCTTGATCCGAGCCCTGGAGCGTCGTCTTGTCCGCTGACACCCCTCTGCAGAAAGAGCCCGAAAGCAGCGAGAACCCGCCGGTGGACGGCAGTGAGCTGATCCGCTTCGACAAGGTCACCAAGCGCTTCGGCAGCAACGTCGTGCTCGACAACCTCGACTTCTCGGTGGACTCCGGCAAACACGTCACGCTGATCGGCCCGTCCGGCTCCGGCAAGACGACGATCCTGCGCCTGCTGATGACCCTGCTCAAGGCCGACGAAGGCACGATCAAGGTCAACGGCGACTACCTCACCCACGAGGAGAAGAACGGCAAGCTCGTCCCGGCGGGCGAGAAGCACATCCGCGAGGTCCGCAAGAACATCGGGATGGTCTTCCAGCAGTTCAACCTCTTCCCGAACATGAAGGTGCTGCGCAATCTCACCGAGGCGCCGGTCACCGTGCTCGGCATGTCCAAGGAGGCGGCCGAGGAACGGGCCCGCGATCTCCTCGAACTGGTCGGCCTTACCGAGCACATCGACAAGTACCCGACCCAGCTCTCCGGCGGCCAGCAGCAGCGCGTCGCGATCGCGCGGGCTCTCGCCATGCGGCCGAAGGTGCTGCTCCTGGACGAGGTCACCTCGGCCCTCGACCCCGAGCTGGTCGCGGGCGTCCTCGACGTGCTGCGGGACATCGCGCGCACCACGGACATCACGATGCTCTGCGTGACCCACGAGATGAACTTCGCCCGCGACATCTCCGACGCGGTCCTGATGTTCGACAAGGGCCGCGTCCTGGAATCCGGCCCGCCGGAGAAGATCTTCGGCGACCCGGAGCACGACCGGACGCGGGAGTTCCTGAGCGCGGTTCTGTAGGGCAGCCGTATCGCAGTCGCGTAATGCAGTCACGCGACGACGAGAGGTGAAAACGGCGATACCCGAGGTCGAGCCGCCGTGCCTTGACCCTGGCATATGCCAGAGTGGTGCGTTCCTGCTGAGAGCGCCGGAACGCGCCACTCTTCTCGTCAACAGCCGCTCCCCGTCAGCCCTTTGGCGGCTATCGTGGAAGCAGCCTCCATCCGAGAACGGCCAAGCAGCGCAGGGGGAACCGTGGCGCTCAAGCACGAGCCGACCGCGCCGTACCACTCGGCCCAGGACGCCCTGCGCGTACTGGAGACCGTGGCACGGCACACCACCGGCGTCACCGACACCCAGCTCGCCCGCACGACCGGCCTCGGCACGGAGCGGCTGACCACGCTCCTGCGGATGCTGCGCCGCGAGGGATACGTCGAGCAGGTCGCCGACGGCGCGTACGTCACCGGTGCCGCCCTGAGCAGGCTGACCTCGGCACGCGGCCGCGACCAGGCGCTGCGCGAGCAGGTCCAGCGCAACCTCGACCGGCTGCGCGACTCGGTGGGCGCCGCCGTCTACATCAGCCGTTACGTCGACGGCGAGGTCCACGTCACCCAGTGCGCCGACAGCCCGAGCACACCCGCGGTGAACGAGTGGGTGGACTTCCGGCGCTCCGCCCACGCCAGCGCGATCGGCAAGAGCCTGCTCGGCCAGCTCGACGTGAACGCCCGCCGCGATCACCTCGCCCGCCACAAGATGGCCCGCCTCACCTCGCGCACCATCACCAGCGAGCGGATCCTGCTGTCCCGCCTCGACGCCCAGGCGCCCAGCGTCCCGGTCCTCGACCTCCAGGAGTACGCGATCGGCACGGTGTGCGCGGCGGTCCCCATCACGGCCGGCTCCGCCGTGGGCTGCCTGGCACTCTCCCTCCCGGTCGCACACGCGCACCGGCTGCGGGCGGCGGCGGACACACTGAACCGGGGCGCGGCACCCGTGCTGCTGTCCCTCGCGATCTGAGCCACCGGCTCTAAGCGGACTCGGAGAAGTCGCGCCCCGAGGGGGCCGAAGGCCCTCAAGGGGCGCGGGGAACTGCGCGACCAGCCACGACGGACCTGCAGTCGCCCATGAACCGGACCCACCCTCCCGGTGGGCGCACCCGCGCGGCCCGGAGGAGCGCTGACGCGGTCACAAGCACCCCCGCGGACCGGGTATTATTTTTTCCGTCGCCGACCGCCGCAAGCGGGAGGCGGGAGTCATGCGCCGCTAGCTCAGTTGGTTAGAGCAGCTGACTCTTAATCAGCGGGTCCGGGGTTCGAGTCCCTGGCGGCGCACCACCGAAGGGCCTCTCGTGGGAGCGAGAGGCCCTTCGACGTATGCCAGGGCCCGTCGGCCCCCGGCCCCGGTCAGCCGCACGAACGTCAGATGTGGAGGGTCA
Source organism: Streptomyces yerevanensis (assembly GCF_000716805.1). Classification (NCBI taxonomy): domain Bacteria; kingdom Bacillati; phylum Actinomycetota; class Actinomycetes; order Kitasatosporales; family Streptomycetaceae; genus Streptomyces; species Streptomyces yerevanensis. Next base: position 9,816 of record NZ_JNWJ01000087.1, read on the forward strand.
CGGGGTCATCGTGACGCCGTCGACGACGAAGGTGTCGGTGGTGCCGCCCGTGTCCCCGTCGAAGCCGAACTCGTCGGACATCTGGTTGTACGTGACCATGAAGCCGACGCAGAACACCGCGGCCACCCCGAGGAACACCAGGCTGGCGCCGGTGGACGCCGCCAGCCCGGCCCGGCCCGGCGCCTTCGCCGTGGCGACCACGTCGCGGCCCTCGGCGTAGTAGACGGTGACGAAGTCGCCCTCGAGGTTCGTCGCCGGGCCGTCCTCCTCCTCGAAGCGGACCGTCCGGCCGTCGCGAGCGGTGAACTCGTAGACATGGTGCAGCGTGGTGCTCACGGACGAGTCGCCGCTGCCGCCGTGCGTCGTCGTGAACATCCGCAGACAGCGCCCCTCCGCCGTCAGGCCGCTTTTCCAGGCGCTTCGGATCTGCAGCGAGCGGCGCACCACGTGGTACGCGCCGAAGAGGACCACGGCCAGGATCAGGCTGGGCACGAGGTAGAACAAGAAGTCCATGATGCTTCCCCCGAGGTCAGGTACTGCTTGTGGGGGAACCTACCCCCGGGGGAAGCACGCCTGTCTCAAGTAACGCTCAGAGATCCGGAGTCGGGTCAGAACGTGACGTCCGAGCAGGCGTAGAACGCGTTGCCCGTGTCGGCGACCGTCCACACCGCGAGGATCACGTGGTGCCCGCTCTTGCCGGACGGCAGGGTGCCGCTGTGGGAGAGCGTCGCGGGCGGCTGGCCACTGTAGGGGACGGTCAGGAACGGGGTGGCGTCCAGGGCGGCCCGGGTCAGCGGGGCGTTCTGGTTCCAGCCGTTCTTGGTGACGTAGTACCGGAAGTCGGTCGTCGAGTGCCGTGCCGTGAACTGCCAGCGGAACGTGTAGCTCTGCCCGCCGGTGACCTGGGTGGTGGGCCAGGCGCCGCCCGACGGGGTCCTCGGCTGATCGAGCGCGCCGAAGTTGCCATGGCCCGCGGAACAGATCTGCCCGTCCGCGGGTCCGGCCGACGGGAAGCCCTTGGGGCCCTCGACGCTCTGGGGCTCGTACTGGATGGCGCCGCAGCCGGTCACCGTGCCGTTGGCGCAGAGCTTCTGCCGGCTGACGGGGAGGTCGGTGTAGCCGTGGCCACTGGCGCCGCCGCTGGAGAGCACGAACGCTCCCGTGGTGGCGAGGCCGACCACGGCCGCGTACCACTTGGTCCGCTTCTTGGACTGTTTCCCATGATTCTCGTGATTCCCGATGCTTTTGCGCATGCTGCCGCTCCTGGAGAACGTGGGGGATTTCCGTGAGCTGTGCGTGCGCATCGCGATGCGTGGAGCGATGGTTCAGGTCTAGACCAAGTTCAGATTATTGCTGACCCCTGAACATGTCCATACCAATCACGGAAACGTCCGTACCAATCGTCGAAACGATCCGATGGCACCGATCCCGCGACTCCTCCACCAGCTTCCCGTTCGGGTCGTCGTTGGTCCTCACCCAGTCCCGGGCCGCCACCTCACTCCTCCCACCCGCCAACTGCCGCTCCACCAGCCTCACTTGACGCACCTCCCCGGGCGCTTCCACATACCAGCACTCCCGCATGAGCCCGTACGCCTCGCGCCAGCCCGGCAGATCGCAGGCCAGGTAGTTCCCCTCGGTGACGATCAGCCGGGCGGTCGGCGGCACCAGGTGGCGTGCGGCGATGGGCTCGTCGATGGTGCGGTCGTAGTCCGGTACGTAGATGTCGGCGCCGGTGTCCTCCAGCACCCGGCGCAGCAGCGCGACGTATCCCCACACGTCGAAGCTGGGTTCCGAGCCCTTGCGGGAGGCCAGGGCGAGCCGTGCCAACTGGCGGTTGGAGAGGTGGAATCCGTCGAGCGGAAGATAGGCGGCGCGCTCGCCGAGGTGCGCGACCAGGGCGCGGGCGAGGGTGGACTTTCCGGCGCCGGGTGGGCCCGCGAGGCCCAGTACGGCGCGCGGCAGGCGGGCGGCCAGTTGCCAGGCGTCCGCGGCGAGGTCGGCGAGGGCGGGGCGGTCAGCGATCTCCATGCCGTGTATGGAACGCCACGGGGGCGCTTCGCTGGAAGGGCGGGGATGAACCTGCGGGTTCGTTGTGGCTGGTCGCGCCCACGCGGCGGAGCCGCAAATCGATACCGCCCCGCGCCCCTAGAAGGAAGGCCTGCGGCCTCCTTCTAGGGGCGCCGCCTAGTCTCCGTCCCGGGCCTCCAGGGCCGCTAGGCGGCAGCGCTGGATCACCGCGGCGACTTCAGGGGCGTACTCGGTGCGGACCGGCTGTACGGAGAACACCTGGAGGCCGGCCGCCGCCGCGTCCGTCGCCACGAAGCGGGTCAGTTTCTCCCTGGCGGCCTCGGTGCCGGCGGGGAGCCGTGCGAGCGCCGCCTCCACGCATTCGTGCAGATACCGCTCGTGGTCCTCGACGCCGAGCGCGGCGCGGGCGGTGTCCCTGACCCGCCAGAGGACCAACACGTCGACGCGCAGGGCGAGTCCGTGCGCGTCGACGGCGGGCATCGGCTCGCTGCGCCAGTGCCGCAGCCGTACGTCGATCCGGCGGCGCAGCAGCAGCGGGTTCACCCACATCAGTCCGGTACGCCGGACGGTGCCCCGGTAGCGCCCGAAGAGCCCGAGCACCCAGGCGCTCCCGGTCCGCCCCCGGGCCAGCCCGCCGAACCCGAAGAGCGCGACCGCCCCGGACGCGGCGAGCCCCGCCCACTGCGGAGCACCGAGCCCGACACCCGCGTACGCGGGCAGCCCCGTCAACTCCCCGGCGAGCGACGGCAGTACACCGGCCCACCAGGCCGCCACCACACACCCGGCGACCCCGCCGCTCCCCGCCAGCACGCCCACCGCACCCGGCAGCACCCGCGCCGGACGCTCCACCAGCTCGGGATCGACGACGACCGGCGGCGGCACCGACTCCCGCCGGGCCACCCGCGGTTGCTCCCTCGTCTCCCGCCGAGGCCCGGCCTGCCCGGCCTCGGCGGGCCGGAACAACAGTGGAAATGTCAGCACTTCCGCATGTTCGTCAGTTTCTCAACCGCCGCCGGGCGCCGCATGCTGATGGTCCGAACGATGTACGGGCTCGGGGGGACCCCAGCAGCCGAGACCCCAACAACCGGGATCCCAACAGCCGGGATCCCAACAGCCGGGACCCCTCCCAAGGTCACCCGCTACTCTCTCGCCATGGCGCGTGACCTGCAGGAGCGGATCAAGAAGCTCATCATCGACCGTCGGCTGCCCTCGGGAGCCACGCTGCCGACCGAGCCCGAGTTGATGGAGCTTCTCGGCGCCAGCCGGAATTCCGTACGCGAGGCGCTGAAGGCCCTCCAGGCGATGGGCATCGTGGAGATCCGGCACGGCTTCGGGACGTATGTGGGTCCGATGTCGATGGCGCCGATGATCGAGGGCCTCGCCTTCCGCACGGTCGCCGGGCACTACCGGGGCGAAGACTCCCTGGTCCAGCTGCTCGAACTGCGCGAGGCCGTGGAGACCGGGCTCATCTCGCGGCTCGCGGGACGTGTCCCGGAAGCGGACCTCGTTGAACTGGACGCGCTCGTCGACCGTATGGAGAGTCAGGCCGCCGAAGGGACAGGCCTCGCGGAGACCGATCGGGCCTTTCACGCCACGCTGTACCGAGGCCTCGGCAACCTCCTGCTGGGCGAGGTCCTTGAGGCGTTCTGGGACGCCTTCCACCGCGTACGCACGGATCTCGTGGAACCGCCGCAGGATCCGAAGGTCACGTGCCGGCAGCATCGGGAGATCCTCGACGCGGTCCGCACCGGTGATGCGCGACGGGCGGAGGATGCAGTAAGGGAACACTTTGGTCACATTCGAACACGCCTGACCGCTACCGCACCGCATGAGACCATCAGTCCTCCTAATTAGCGCGAATGACCGGTAAACACCGCGTTTCGCGTCTTGCGATCATGATGATCGTCGTAGAACCCTGAACCCTGGGCTACGAGAGGCTGCGGTTACCCGGCAGTTGGGGGCCCGGAAAACGGTTGCACCGGAAGCGGGGAGGAGGGGCCCCGTTCAGAGCCCGATGTCGAGGGGGGCATCATGCAACCGGAAGCCCGCCGTTCCATGTCTATAGGGTGTGGATGGTGTGGTGACGGGGGCCTGCTATTGATACGTCTGTGAAAGTCGAGGGGGACCTCAGCAGGCGAACGGAACAAGGAGCACGCGATGCACTGCGTGTGGGGGGATGACTCATGACGTCGACGCCGAGCGGCGGCCGGCAGAACTCTGACCCGTCTCAGACGACCCAACTCAGGGTGCCGTCACAGACGACGACGGGCAGTTTCCGCAGAATCAAGAAGACGCTGCCGAGATACGACTACGAGCACTACAGCAGGCTCGCGGGTCCTCTCACCCAGCCCGATCCGCACAAGCCGTACAAGGTCAAGTACCGCTCGCTGATCTCGCAGGAGCCGCACCGCATCCGGGTCGCCCTGATGCTGATCGCCGCCCCCGTGCTGTCGCTGGTACTGCTCGCCTGGCTGCTGCAGCCCACCCACTGGACCGAACGCGAGAACCCGGTCTACGACTTCCTGCCCGCGCTCGACATAGTCATGCTCGTCTCGATCGGCCTGATCGAGTTCTTCCGCTGCATGAACGTGGTGTCGAACGCGCACGCCACGCTGGTCGCCCGCGACCCGATACCGGTGGTGCCCGAGTCCGGCACCAGAGTGGCCTTCCTCACCTCCTTCGTGCCCGGCAAAGAGCCGCTGGAGATGGTGACGAAGACGCTGGAGGCCGCGGTGAAGATCCGCCACCGAGGCCTCATGCATGTCTGGCTCCTCGACGAGGGCGACGACCCCGAGGTGAAGGAAGTCTGTGCGCGCCTCGGTGTGCACCACTTCTCCCGCAAGGGCGTCGCGAAGTGGAACCAGAAGAAGGGCCCGCACCGCGCCAAGACCAAGCACGGCAACTACAACGCCTGGCTGGACGCGCACGGCGACAACTACGACTTCTTCGCCTCGGTCGACACCGACCACGTGCCGCTGCCCAACTACCTGGAGCGGATGCTCGGTTTCTTCCGCGACCCGGATGTCGGCTTCGTCATCGGCCCGCAGGTGTACGGCAACTACGACAACCCCATCACCAAGTCCGCCGAGTCGCAGCAGTTCCTGTTCCACGCGCTGATCCAGCGCGCGGGCAACCGCTACGGCTCGCCGATGTTCGTGGGCACCTCGAACGCCGTACGGATCACGGCGCTCAAGCAGATCGGCGGTCTGTACGACTCGATCACCGAGGACATGGCGACGGGCTTCGAGATCCACCGTCACAAGAACCCGGCGACGGGCAAGAAGTGGCGCTCGGTCTACACCCCCGACGTGCTCGCGGTCGGTGAGGGTCCCAACGCCTGGACGGACTTCTTCACCCAGCAGATGCGCTGGTCGCGAGGGACGTACGAGACGATCCTCAAGCAGTACTGGAAGGGCTGGTACTCGCTTCCGCCGAGCAAGCTCTTCAACTACACGATGATGATCATCTTCTACCCGATGTCGGCCCTCAACTGGATCCTGGCGGCGCTGAGCTGTGCGCTGTTCCTGGGCCTGGGCGCCTCGGGTGTGAACATCGACCCGGCGATCTGGCTGATGCTGTACGGCAACGCCTCGGCGCTGCAGATCGGCCTGTACGTCTGGAACCGCCGCCACAACATCTCTCCGCACGAGCCGGAGGGCTCCGGCGGTGTGGCCGGCATGATCATGTCCGCGCTGTCGGCGCCGCTCTACGCGAAGGCGCTGATCGACTCCGTACTGCGCCGCAAGAGCAAGTTCGTGGTCACCCCGAAGGGCGACTCGGCGAGCCCGGACACCTGGTTCGGGACCTTCCGTTACCACTGGTACTTCATCCTGATCTTCGCCGGTTCGATCAGTGCCGGCTTCTACTTCGGCAACTCGCACCCCGCGATGGTCATCTGGGCGACGTTCGCGCTTCTGATCACCGCCTCGCCGATGTTCGCCTGGCGCTATCAGATGCGCCAGGACGCGAAGAAGCCGCCGGCCGGACCGCCGGAGCCGCAGCACGCGGTGACGACACCACAGCCTCTGCCCACCCAGCAAAGCGCCCCGCACGGACAGCACAAGCCGAGCTGGGCGGCGGACGGGGGCAGTGACCAGACAGTGCAAATCGCTCTTGGGGGACGCAAGAAATGAAAGACCGCTCCAGCCGCCACCGCCGCGCCCGCCGCATCGCGATAGGCGCGGCGGTGGTGGTGGCGCTGGCGGGGATGAACGGACCGGCGCTCTACCGCTTCGGTTCGGCCCAGTACCACGACTACAAGATCAACCGGCCCGAGTACAAGGCCGCGAACGGCAAGTGGGAGATCGTCGATTTTCCGGAGAAGTACCGGCTGAACACCATCCACGCCGCGCTTCTGCGCACCGGCAAGGTCCTGCTGATCGCGGGCTCGGGGAACAACCAGGACAACTTCGACGCGAAGAAGTTCGACACCCGTATCTGGGACCCGGTCAAGGGCACGATCAAGGACATCCCGACGCCCAAGGACCTGTTCTGCACGGGCCACACCCAGCTCGCCAACGGCAATCTGCTGATCGCGGGCGGCACCAAGCGGTACGAGAAGCTCAAGGGTGACGTCACCAAGGCCGGCGGCCTGATGATCGTCCACAACGAGAACCCGGACAAGCCGATCACCATCCCCGCGGGCACCAAGTTCAAGGGCAAGGAGAACGGCAAGACCTTCGTGTCGAAGGACCCGGTCGTCGTCGAGCGCGCGAAGAAGACGTTCGACAAGGAGACCGGCGAGTTCACGGGCAACCAGCCGGGCCTCGGCCGTATCTACGTCGAGGCGCAGAAGCGCGGCGCCAAGTACGAGACCGGCACCGAGGACAACTACACGGTCCTGGGCCTGAAGGGCGCCGACGCGCGCAACACGTACGGCATCGCGCAGAAGCTGGCCCTCGACAAGAAGGACTTCCAGGGCATCAGGGACGCCTTCGAGTTCGACCCGGTGGCTGAGAAGTACATCAAGGTCGACCCGATGAAGGAGGCCCGCTGGTACCCGACGCTCACCACGCTGTCCGACGGCAAGATCCTCAGCCTCTCCGGCCTGGACGAGATCGGCCAGCTGGTGCCGGGCAAGAACGAGGTCTACGACCCGAAGGCCAAGGAGTGGGAGTACACCGCGAAGGAGCGGCAGTTCCCGACGTACCCGGCGATCTCCCTGATGCAGAACGGCAAGCTGTTCTACTCGGGCGCGAACGCCGGCTACGGCCCGGACGACGTCGGCCGTGACCCGGGCATCTGGGACCTGGAGACGAACAAGTTCGACAAGGTCTCCGGCATGTCCGACCCCAAGCTCCTGGAGACCGCGGGCACGGTGCTGCTGCCGCCCGCGCAGGACGAGAAGTACATGGTGATCGGCGGCGGCGGCGTCGGCGAGTCCAAGCAGTCCAGCAAGAAGACCCGCATCATCGACCTGCTGGCGGACGACCCGAAGTTCGTGGACGGCCCCGACCTGGACAAGGGCACCCGTTACCCGCAGTACTCGATCCTGCCCGACGACAACGTGCTGGTGTCCGGCGGCTCCGAGGACTACCGCGGGCGCGGCGACTCCAACATCCTCGAGGCGCGGCTCTACGACTCGAAGAAGAACGAGATGAAGCGGGTCGCCGACCCGCTCGTGGGCCGCAACTACCACTCGGGCTCGATCCTGCTGCCCGACGGCCGTGTGATGGTCTTCGGCTCTGACTCGCTCTACTCGGACAAGGCCAACACCAAGCCGGGCGAGTTCGAGCAGCGCATCGAGATCTACACGCCGCCGTACCTCTACGGCGACGCTCAGCCCACGCTCTCCGGTGGTCCGAAGACCATCAAGCGCGGCGAGTCGGCGACGTTCAAGTCCCAGCACGCCTCGTCCATCAAGTCGGCCCGTCTGATCCGGCCGAGCGCCTCGACGCACGTCACCGACATCGACCAGCGGTCCATCGCCCTGGACCTGGAGAAGACGGACGACGGCATCGAGGTCACCGTCCCGAAGAACCGCAACCTCGTCCAGTCGGGCTGGTACATGCTGTTCGTGACGGACGACCAGGGCACCCCGAGCAAGGCCCAGTGGGTCAAGGTCCCGTAGTTCCCTGACCGCCCTGACGGTTACGTGACTGGGGGCGCCCTCCTTGGCGGAGGGCGCCCCCAGTCACGTACTGCCTGCTGCTCCTACGACTGGCTGGCCTTCGCCAGTTCCAGCGCGTACTCCGGCCACCACTCGCCCGCCTTCGGGCCCCCCTTACAGGTGCCGTCGGACTCGCCGGGGCGCTTGACCCACAGATAGGCGTCGACGAGGTCGTCGCCGGTCTTCGTCGTGGGCTCCTCGCCGAGCGCGCGGCCCGGCGGGTTGCACCAGTTCTCCGCGGGATCACCCTCGGTGTACGGGCCGTTGCCGTTGCGGCTGGTGTCGATCACGAACGGCTTGTTGCCGATCTTCGCCGACAGCTCCTTGCCGTACTTCGTGCTGTCCTCGGTGGTGAAGAAGTTCGACACGTTCACCGAGAAGCCGTCGGCCTGGTCGATGCCCGCCTTCTTGAGCGGGTCGTAGAGATCGCTGGGATTGCTGCCCGCATTGCCCGCGTCCAGATAGACCTTCGTGTTCTTCAGAGCCGCGAGCTTCTCGACCGCCCCCTTGAGGAGGTCGAGGCGCTCCTGATGGAACTCCTCGGCCGTGCAGCCGTCCACCACGTGCAGCAGAGCGTCCGGCTCCACGATCACCGTGGCGTTCCGGTCGCCGATGCCGCTGGCGACCTGGTCGATGAACGTCCGGTAGGCGTCGCCGTCCGCGGCGCCGCCCTGTGAGAACTGGCCGCAGTCGCGGTGCGGAATGTTGTAGAGGACGAGCAGCGCGTCCCGGTCGGCCTTCTCGGCCGCCTCGGTGAGACCGCGCGCCTCGTCCTCGGCGTTCTCCGGAATGATCCACTCGCCGGTGGGCTGCTCGGCGATCTTCTGGATCAGCTCGGCTTCCTTCTTCTTCCCTTCCTCCGTGAACGTGGCCACCTGCTCGGCCGCGGTCCCCTCGGGGTTGACCCAGTACGGGTCGTCGCCCTTGGGCTGCTGGCTGACCTGACCGGCCGACCCGTTCGAGTCGTCGCCGTCGTCCCCGGAGGAGGAACACCCCGCGAGCAGCAGCACCACTCCGGCCACCGCCACGGACGCTATGGCTCCGGCCCCCCTGCGCTCGTACATCCAGCTCCCCCCATGAGTGCACTGTTCGAAGTACCAATCCTGACATACGTGTCTGTGCGGCAACGAGGGCGGCCAACCCTTGTCGGACACCTGTTACAGCGGCTCCGATCGGCTCCCGTCGGCCCGCGATGTCACCGTAACTTCTCTAGGCCAAAGCGCCCATCCGTTCTAGAGTCGTCCCGGACTTCGACTTCGTCGCTACTTCGACATCGACGACGTTGACGACGACGACATCGACGACATCGACACTCCGAGACCTCCCGCGCCGACGCCGGGTTACTCCCGCAGCCCGTGCGCGCGTGGTCGAGGACCAGCCCGGCCGGCGGCTCAGGGGGAGCGGTCGTCGGCCGGGCCAGGTGCGCTGCTGTTCGTGAGGTACGCCGAGGCCACCACGTTCGCCGTGTATGTACGGCTGTCCGGGTCGAAGCTGCCGCCGCAGGTGATCAGCCGCAGCTCGGCGCGCCCCGACTGCCGTACCCCGTACGCCTGTTGGGCATCGAAGCGGTCCCGCTCGATGACCTGTACGTCGTCCACCGTGAACTCGGCGGCCGTGCCGTCGTCGCGGATCACCCGGACCTTCTCGCCCGGCCGCAGCTCGCTGAGGCGGTAGAAGACCGCGGGCCTGGACTCGGTGTCGACATGCCCCACGAGCAGCGCGGCGCCCTCCGCACCGGGGCGCACACCGGCCCCGTACCACCCCACGGCCCTCGCGTGGGCATAGGGCGGCGCTTCGACCGCCCCTCGCGCATCGAGCCCGCGGGCCATCACAGGCGCCCGCACGCCCAGAGAGGGGATGACCAGCCGCCTCGGCCGCCCGTCCTCCCTCAACGGTTTTGCGGCGGGTGGCAGCCGGACACCGAGCGGCCGTCCCACCGCCGCCACGTCACCCGTGGTCGGCGCGTACGTCCCAGGGCGTACGTCGGTCACCTCGCTGGCCCACAGCCACAGCCCGAGCAGCAGCACCGCCCAGACCAGGCCCGTCGTGAGGCGGCCGGCGCCGGAGGAACTCTCCCGGTCGGACATGTCCGGCCCTCACCTGCCGCGTCCCCGGCGCACACTGCGCACCGCCACGGCCACCGCTGCGGCACCGGCCAGGATCAGCCCGATCACGGTGTGCGGGGTACCGGGCCCCTCCGCCGCCCGCTCCTGAACGGCGGAGAGCCGCGCGGTCCCGCCACCGCCGGCGCTCACGGGGGCGGTGGGGGACTTGTGCGCGGAGGGCGCGGTGGGCACAGAGGGCTTCTTCACGACAGTGAGGGTGCCCGTGGCCTTGTCGGCCTTGTCGGCCTTGTCGGCCGCGTACGAGGCGGGTGCGGTGGCGGGGACGGGGGTGAACTCGGGTGTGAGCGTGGCCGTGACCACGGCCGCTCCCATGGTCACGGCACAGAGAGTTAGTCGTAGCGACCCCATCGTGAACCTCCAGACAGCTGAAGACTCCTCTCCCGGGCGCGTGGACGCACGCGGGGAGAGGGCTCGACTGCTCCGTTCGGGTGCCGGCCGGGCCGCCCGTCCGACACAGACTCGGTCTCAGACCCGGCCGACGACTCGGTCTCAGACCCGGTCGACGAGATCCGCTATCGAGTCGACGACCTTGGACGGGCGATACGGGTACCGCTCGACGTCCTCGGGCGTGGTCAGCCCGGTCAGCACCAGGAACGTCATCATCCCGGCCTCGAGCCCGGCGAGGACGTCCGTGTCCATCCGGTCGCCGATCATCGCGCTGGTCTCGGAGTGCGCGCCGATGGCGTTGAGTCCCGTACGCATCATCAGCGGGTTCGGCTTGCCCGCGAAGTACGGCTTCTTGCCGGTCGCCTTGGTGATCAGCGCGGCGACGGCGCCGGTGGCGGGCAGCGGGCCCTCGGTGGACGGTCCGGTCTCGTCGGGGTTGGTGCAGATGAAACGGGCCCCGCCGTTGATCAGCCGGACCGCCTTGGTCATGGCCTCGAAGGAGTACGTACGGGTCTCGCCGAGGACCACGTAGTCGGGCTCGTGGTCGGTGAGGACGTACCCGATGTCGTGCAGCGCCGTGGTCATGCCCGCCTCACCTATCACGTACGCGGTGCCGCCGGGCCGCTGGTCGTCCAGGAACTGGGCGGTGGCCAGGGCGGAGGTCCAGATGTTCTCGACGGGTACGTCCAGGCCCATGCGCTTGAGGCGGGCGTGCAGGTCGCGGGCGGTGTAGATGGAGTTGTTGGTGAGCACCAGGAAGGGCCGCTCGGACTCCTTGAGCTTCTTGATGAAGGCGTCGGCGCCGGGGATGGGCACGCCCTCGTGGATGAGTACACCGTCCATGTCGGTGAGCCACGATTCGATGGGCTTGCGCTCTGCCATGTCCCAGTCTCCTGACGTACGCGTGTACCGACGCCCCAGCGTAGCCATCGGCCGGATCATGGAGGAGGGGCGTCCCGCCCTGGGAACGGGGAGAGGGGAGAGGGGGCAGGACAGGGCTCGGGTCTCAGCGTCGGCGTCGGGCCAGGAGCACGGCACCGGCTCCGGCACCGACGAGCAGGAGCGTGCCGACCGCCCCCGCGACCAGTTCGCGCCGCGAGACGGGCCCGGTCCCGGCGAGCTTGTCGGCGAACGGCAGGCCTTTCTTCGGTACGGGTTCGGGGGTGGCCTCGCCTTCAGGGGTGCCTTCGCCTTCAGGGGTGGTCTTGTCCTTGGGCGTGGTCTCGTCCTGGGGCGTGCCCTCGTCGGCAATGCGGAACCGGTAGTCGTTCGACTGCCCCACCCAGTCGCCGTCGTCGTCATGGCGCTGCACGACGGCCGCGTTGGCGACGACATCGTTGGGCACGGCGTCGTCGGCGACAGCGAGCCGAACCTTGACGGACAGGGTCTTCCCCGGCCCCACGGTGAATCCCGAGAACCCGTCACCGCCATCGTCACCCTCGCCGCCATCGCCGAAGACCCCGATGTTCTCGTCCTTGTCGGTCCTCTCGAAGCGGACGGGATACGGCCGCGCCCCGGCGCCCTCACCCTCGTAGAACTCGAGCCGCACCTGCCCGCCCTTCAGGACCCGCTTCTGATCCACGAGCACGACGACGGGGTGGATGCTCCGGCAGGTCCCGTCGGTGGTGTTGGTGAGATCGAGATACCAGGTCCGGTAACCCCCTCCGGCCTCGTACACGGAGGGCCCTCCATGAATCCGGGTACGGACGGGAAACGCCCGACTGCCAGAGCCGGACGAGCAGTTGGGCTCAGCGTCGAGGGCCTGCGCGGGCAAAGGGGCGAGGGCGGCGACAGTCAGGGAGAAAAGCGGCAAATATGCACACAGTCGCATGAACATCGGAGTTTGCCAGGGGTAGGCGGGGTCGGAACGCCGGGAGACTCCTGGCGGGACCCGTTCGGGGGGCGAGTTCAGCAGGTCGGCTCAGCGGGGGAGATCAGTCCTCCGCCCGCCCGAACAACGGCGCCAGCAACAGCTGAGCCGCCCCCTCGGCCACCCCCCACTCACCGCCGGAGGCAACCCGTACCGGCACAGGACTGCTCGCCCCCTCCCGCTGAGCCCGGGCATCGAGAACCGCCCCGACCCCTCGCACGAACCGCTCGGGCTCAGCGGCGACAATCCGCCCGCCCAACAGCACAAGATCGATATCAAGCAGCCCCACGAGATTCGAAGCGCCGGCGCCCAGCACCCGAGCCGCCTCGTCCACATCCCCCCGAGCCACGGCCCCCAGGCACAACACCTCCACGCATCCACGGTCCCCGCACGAACACACCGGCCCGTCCAGCTGGATCACCTGATGCCCGAACTCCCCCGCCCCCGTATGCGCCCCCCGATGCACAGCCCCACCCAGTACGAGCCCGGCCCCCAGCCCCGTACCGAGATGCAGATACGCGAAGGACCCGACCTCGCCCTCGACCGCGAGCCCCAGCGCAGCGGCATTGGTGTCCTTGTCCAGTACGACCGGCATCCCCAGCCGTCGAGCCAGGGCATCGCGCAACGGAAACCCGTCCCACTCGGGGAACCCGGTCACCCGATGCAGCACCCCGTGGGTGTGGTCGAGCGGCCCGGGCATGGCGACCCCGACCCCGAGAACCGCCCCCAGCTCCCCGTCCACCCCTCCGACCAGCCCTTCGACCTCCCTCGCCGCCACCTCCACCACGGCCTCCGAGCCCGCCCCCAGATCCAGTGGCCCCCGGCGCTCCCCCACAACCGCCCCGGTCAGATCGACCAGCACCGCCCGCAGCTCGTCCCGTTCAAGATGCAGGCCCACCGCGTGCCCGGCCTCCGGCACGAGGCGCAGCGACGTCCGCGGCTTGCCCCCCGTGGAGGCCTGTCGCCCCGCCTCCGCCACCAGCCCGTCGTCCCGCAACCGCGCGGTGATCTTGCTGACGGCCTGGGGAGTCAGCCCCGTACGCTCCGCGAGCTCAAGCCGGCTGATGCCCGCGCGCCCGGCGCTGCGCAGCAGATCGAGCACCAGCGCGGCGTTGTAGCCGCGCAGTGCGTACAGATTCGCGCCGCCTCCGCCATTGGTCCTGTTCACGAACCCATTGTCCCCCCGGCTTGCCCTTTGGCAACAGCGTTGCTTAAGTGGGTGCCATGGTGGAGAACATGACCGACATCCCCCCTGTCGCCCCCTTCCGCGTGGGCCTCGTCGGCTACGGCCTCGCGGGCTCCGTCTTCCACGCCCCGTTGATCGCCGCCACCGAGGGCCTCGCCCTCGACACGATCGTCACCGCGAACCCGGAACGGCAGCAGCAGGCGCGGACCGAGTTCCCGGACGTACGGATCGCGGCCACCCCCGACGAACTCTGGTCCCGCGCCGACGACTTGGACCTGATCGTCATCGCGTCCCCTAACAAGACGCACGTCCCGCTCGCCACCGCCGCCCTCGAGGCGGGCCTCCCGGTCGTGGTCGACAAGCCGATCGCGGGCACGGCGGCGCAGGCCCGCGCGCTGGCCTCGTTGGCCGACGAACGCGGGCTGCTCCTCTCCGTCTTCCAGAACCGCCGCTGGGACCACGACTTCCTGACCCTCAGCAAGCTCCTCGCCGATGGCGAACTCGGCGACGTCTACCGCTTCGAGTCCCGCTTCGAACGCTGGCGTCCCCAACTCAAGGGCGGCTGGCGCGAGTCCGGCGACCCGGCAGAGGTCGGAGGTCTGCTGTACGACCTCGGCAGCCACGTGGTCGACCAGGCCCTGGTCCTCTTCGGCCCCGCGGCCTCGGTGTACGCGGAGTCGGACGTACGCCGCCCGGGCGCCGAGGCGGACGACGACACGTTCATCGCGATCACGCACACGAACGGCGTCCGCTCCCACCTCTACGCCTCCGCCACCACCGCCCAACTCGGCCCGCGCTTCCGGGTGCTGGGCTCGAAGGCGGGATACGTGAAGTACGGCCTGGACCCGCAGGAAGACGCGCTGCGCGAGGGTGAACGTCCAACACCCGGCAAGGCTTGGGGAGTTGAGCCGGAGGACCTGTGGGGCCGCCTCGGCTCCGGCGAATCCCCCCTGACCGGCGGCGGCCACCCCGTCCCGACCCTCCCCGGCGCGTACCCCGCGTACTACGCCGCCGTCGCCGCCGCCCTCCGAGGCACCGGCGAGAACCCGGTCACCGCCCTGGAAGCAGCCGCCGCCCTCGACGTACTGGAAGCCGCGCGCCGCTCGGCCCGCGACGGAGTGGCGGTGACCCTGTGACCCCCAAGGCACCCACCGACGTCCCCACCATCGCCCCCAGCGTCGCCGAACTCGAGGCACAGGAACGCCGGTTGACCCTCCCCCACTTCACGTACGACGACGCCTGGGCACTCGGCACGCTCCTCGTCGACCTCGCGCGGGAGCGAGGCGCCCCGGTAGCGATCGACATCACCCGCTCCGGCCAGCAGCTCTTCCACGCCGCCCTCCCCGGCTCCACCCCCGACAACGACGCCTGGATCGCCCGCAAACGCCGAGTCGTCGAGCGCTACGCCGCCTCCTCCCTCCTCATCGGCACCCGCTTCCGCGCCAAGGGCACCACGTTCGAGGCCGACTCCCGCCTGGACCCGGACGTGTACGCGGCCCACGGCGGCGCGTTCCCGATCACGGTCGAGGGCGCGGGCGTCATCGGCA
The DNA here is from genome assembly GCF_000716805.1 of Streptomyces yerevanensis. NCBI lineage: Bacteria > Bacillati > Actinomycetota > Actinomycetes > Kitasatosporales > Streptomycetaceae > Streptomyces > Streptomyces yerevanensis. Next base: position 25,069 of record NZ_JNWJ01000087.1, read on the forward strand.
CGGTGGTGGTGTCGGGGCTGCCGCAGCTGGAGGATCACGCGCTGGTGGTGGAGGCGTTGGAGCGGTTCATCGCGGGTTAGCGGGGGTTGGCGGGGGCACTGCTCTCGCGCGGGAACTCGTCCGTGGTGAGCTTGATACCGACGGGGGTCTGAGTGAGGTCGACCGCAGTGCCGAAGTCGAGGCTCAGGTTCGAGCAGTACTCGCCGTCCTTGGGCAGCGTGTGGAGGTGCCACTTCGCGGTGTACGGGTCGACGATCAGGTAGACCGGCACCTCCGCCGCTGCGTACGCCTCCAGCTTGGGCCCGTAGTCGTTGGCCGCCGTGTCCTTGGAGATCACCTCGGCGATGAACTCGACGTCCTGGTAGCGCCAACGGCCTTTACTGTCCTGGACAGCGTCCTCTTTGAAGGCGGCGACGTCAGAAGCAAAACCGTTGAGGTGGCCGGGGAAGTCGATCCGGACATCGGAGGCGATGCGCTCTTCCGGATACCGCGCCAGAAGCTGCACGATGATGTTCAGGATGATCCGCCAGTGCGTCTGGCGCTGCGGCGACATGTAGATGGCCCCCTGGACGATCTCAACCTTGTATCCCTCAGGGGCGGGCTCAAGCCACTCGAACATCATGTCCAACGTGCGCTCGTCGCTCTGCTCGGCCATCGCGATCCTGTCGTCGAGAACAGTCACTGTGCCGCTCCTCCCCGCTGCCGCAGGGTCGCGCGCAGCCGCGTAGTACAACGATACGCTCGGCATTCCGGTCGCACCGGGACACCGAGCGCCGCCGTCACACTCGCCGCCGCCGGAGGCGCTACGCGTCTTTGAACTCCTGCCGCTGCCTCCCCAACCCCTCGATCTCCAGCTCCACCACATCCCCCGCCCGCAAGAACGGCTTCGGCTCCGGCTGCCCCATCGCCACCCCCGCCGGCGTACCCGTATTGATGACGTCCCCGGGATAAAGCGTCATGAACTGGCTTACGTAGCGCACCACTTCAGCCACGGGAAAGATCTGGTCGGCCGTGCTGCCGTCCTGCTTCAGCTCGCCGTTGACCCACAGCCTCAGCGACAGCTGCTGCGGATCCGGCACCTCGTCCGACGTCACGAGCCACGGCCCGAGCGGGTTGAACGTCTCGCAGTTCTTGCCCTTGTCCCAGGTCCCGCCCCGCTCGATCTGGAAGGCGCGCTCGGAGACGTCGTGCGCCACCGCGTACCCGGCGACATGCGCGAGCGCCTCCTCGTGCGAGCCGAGATACCGCGCCGTACGCCCGATGACGACCGCCAGCTCGACCTCCCAGTCGGTCTTCTCCGACGTGCGCGGCACCAGCACGGTGTCGTACGGCCCGACGACCGTGTCCGCCGCCTTGAAGAAGATGACCGGCTCGGCGGGCGGCTCGGCGCCGGTCTCGGTGGCGTGGTCGTGGTAGTTGAGGCCGATGCAGACGACCTTGCCGATCCGGGCGAGCGGCGGCCCGACCCGCAGCCCCGCCGCGTCCAGCGCGGGCAGCTCCCCCGCCTCGGCCGCGCTCCGGATCCGGCCGAGCGCCGCGTCGTCGGCGAGCAGCGCCCCGTCGATGTCCGGGACGATGCCCGACAGATCCCGCAGCACCCCCTCGGCGTCGAGCAGCGCGGGCCGCTCCGTCCCGGCCGTACCGACTCGCAGCAGCTTCATGAATCCCCATCTCCCTCGATCGCGGGCAGCCCGCCGATGGGTGCGGTCATGGGTGCAGGACGGCTGAATCCATCGGAGGACTGGTCGATCCTCCAAGCTGTACGTCCACTCCGCAATACCCGGTTCACAGGCTGGACTTTCACCCGGCGGCAGCCGCCAACGGCGAGGCCCCCGGCATGTCCCGGTACAGCACAGCCCGCTCGACCGCGCTCCACGTCGTACTGGTCACCACGTACAAGGCGGCGGCCAGCGGCACGAAGGCGACCGTGAAGAGCGTCATGAACGACATCAGCGGCATGAACTTCAGGACCGCCCCCATCCCCGGCACCTGCTGCTCACCACTCCCCGCGGCCGTCACCTGGGTGGTGGCCATCTGCCGCTTCGTACGCCGGTAGTTGAAGGTGGCGACGCAGGCGACGAGCACGAACAGCACGAGATAGACCAGCCCCCGCGCCCCGAACACCCCGCCGTCCCCCAGCGCGTCCATCCACCGTCCGCCGAGCGGCGCCGCGAGCAGCTTGTGGGCGAGCAGGGCGTTCGCCTCACCGCCGATCGTCGAGTTGGAGAACAGGTGGTAGAGCAGGAAGAAGGCCGGCAGCTGGAACAGACTCGGCAGACAGCCGGACAGCGGCGAGACCTTCTCCTTGGCGTGCAGCTCCATGACGGCCTTCTGGAGCTTCTCGGGGTTCTTCTTGTGCTTCTTCCGCAGCTCGGCGATCTGCGGCTGCAGCCGGGCGCGTTCCCGCTGCCCGCGCGCCGCGGCCCGCGACAAGGGGTGCACGAGGAGCCGTACGAACGCGGTGAACAACACGATCGCCGCAGCCGCCGCGGACGCCTGGAACAACGGCTCGAGGAGATCGGCCAGCCCTTCGACGAGGCTGGCGAAAACGGACATGAAAGCGGACATGGGTGAGCCCTCCGGGGTCTCGTCGTGCCGGGAGATGTACGTCGGCATGACGGCCCGCGAGGGGGGCTGCGGGTGAGGTGCTGCCAGGTCCCCTACGCGGCCGTCAGGAGGAGACGGCCGGGTGCTCGAGGACGCGTACGCCCGGAGGCGTCGGGATCACGTTGCGGCAGGAACGCCGTACGCCGCTCACGGTCGCGGATGGCCGTACGCACCCGCGTACGGGGCACGGCGGGCGCGAGCCGCGCGGAGATGACGGAGCAGACGGCGAGCGCGGACCCGGCCGCGGCGGTCGCGGCGAAGGCGACGGCGCCGACGAGGCTGCCGGAGTCGAGGAGCGCCACCTCGAGGAGGAGGACGAACAGCACGGCGACGGGCTTCAGTTGGGCCCAGGTCCGCACCATCGGCTGTCCCCCCCTTCCTTCCTGCCCCATGCTCCATGGCTTCTCCATGGCCTCCTGCCGTTATACAGGATCCGTCTGCGCAGATGCCGTCTGCACAGGATCCGTCTCGATCGGCTGAAGCAGCCTCTTGGGCTTGAGCAGCGCACGGCTGACCGGGTCCTCCGGGTCCGGGTCGAGTCCGGGCCCCGGTGCCATTTCCACATCCTCCAGGGGTACGACGATTCCGCACGCGGGGCATTCGCCGTACGGGCCGAGTTCCGTGGCCGTACCGCAGGTGGCGTGCCGGAAGTAGCGCAGCTGCCTCTGTGTGAAGTGCTCGCGCCCCCACAGGCCGAGGGACCGGAGTGTGGGCCACAGCGCCTGGCCGCGCTCGGTGATGACGTACTCGTCGCGCGGCGGCGACTCCTGGTAGCGGCGCCTCTCGAGAATGCCCGCGGCGGTGAGCGCCTGGAGGCGGGCGGCCAGGACGGCGCGCGGGATACGGAGATGGACGAGGAAGTCGTTGTAGCGCCGCACTCCGTAGAGCGCGTCGCGGACGACGAGCAGCGTCCAGCGCTCGCCGACGATCTCCAGCGCGCGGGCGATCGAGCACTCCTGCGCGGCGTAGTCCTTGCCCAGAGCCATGGGTTCCACTGTAGCCACTTTTCGACCTCAGGGTTCAGTCACTGAACCTACGGTGCTACGGTCGACCCTGGACGCATGAGTTCATTCACTGAACCTAATCGCTGATCGCGCCTGAATCCGCACCCGAACGCTGAAAAGGGCAGCCCATGCCACGCACCGACGCCACCCCACCCGCCGCAAAGCAGCCCGTACAGCAGCCCGCGCGAGCCGCCCCCGCCCGCCCCGCCGCCACCCTCGCCGTCACGAGCGCCGCCACGGCCGTGGCCCTGATGACGTACACCGCGCCGATGGTCACGCTCCCCGACACCGCCGCCGCGCTGCACACCCCGCTCTCCGCCCAGGCCTGGCTGCTGAACGGCACCCCGCTCGGTCTCGCCGCCCTGCTCCTGGTCGCGGGCAGCCTCGCCGACGACTACGGCCGCCGCCGGATCTTCCTCGGCGGCACGGTCGCGCTGGGCATCACCACGGCACTGGGCGCGCTCGCGTCCTCGACCTGGCTGTTCACGGCGGCCCGTATCGCGCAGGGCGCGGCGAGCGCGGCGATCCTCGCCAGCAGCCTGGGCCTGATCGTGCACGCCTTCCCGACCGCGGCCGGGAGGGTGCGGGCCACGGGCGTCTGGGGCGCGTTCGTCAGCGGCGGCATCGCGACGGGCCCGCTGCTCGCGGGCGCGATCGCCTCCTGGGACTGGCGGGCCGCGTACGCGGTCCTCGGCGCGGCGGCGCTGATCGTCGCGCTCTTCGGGGCCCGTACGCTCACGGAGTCCCAAGCCCCGCGCGGCGGCCGCCCGGACCTTGCCGGGGCGTTCACCTTCGGCCTCGCGCTCGCCTCCTTGGTGGCCGCGCTGACGCTGGGCCGCGACGGCTGGCTGCGCACACCGGTGGGCCTCCTGCTCGCCGCGACCGTCCTGCTGACCTTCGCGTTCGTCCTCATCGAGCGCAGAGCCACGACACCCATGATCGACCTCGGCCTGCTGCGCCGCCCCCGCTTCCTGGCGTCCTCCGCGGGCGGCCTCTTCACGGGGCTCGCGGTGATCGGCCTGTTCAGCTTCCTGCCGGCCATCCTGCAACAGTCGCTGGGCCTGTCCGCGATGGACACCGCCTGGCTGTTCCTGCTCTGGTCCGGCCTCTCCTTCGCGGTCGCCCTGCAGGCGAGGCGGCTGACCGGCCGGGTCCCCCCGCGCCGCCAACTCGCCCTGGGTTTCGCCCTGCACGCCGCCGGCGTCCTGTCGATGCTCGGCGCGATCGGGTCCGGCTCCTGGCACCGCCTCCTGCCCGGCCTCGTCCTCGCGGGCATCGGCAGCGGCCTCCTGAACGCCGCGCTGCCGTTGGTAGCCGTGGACTCCGTCCCCGCCACCCGCGCCGCAATGGGCTCGGGCGCCAACCAGACGTTCCGCTACATCGGTTCGTGCGCGGGCGTCGCACTCACGATCGCGGTGGTGACCTCCTCCGGCTCACTGTCCCGCGGAACGGACCTCGCGCTTGGCGTCTCGGCGGGGCTCGGCCTGCTGGGTGCGGTCAGCGTGCTGCTTCTCCGAGACCGGACGTGAGGCGTGACCGGGCGTGAGGCCGTCCTGCCCCGTCCGGCACCAACTGGCCCGGCCTAGCGAGGCCGCATGGAGGCGAGCTTCCCCCAGACCACCAAGCGGTACTTGGAGGAGTACTCCGGGGTGCAGGTGGTGAGGGTGAGGTAGTAGCCGGGGCCGGAGTAGCCGTACCGCGGGTGGACGAGGCTGCGGGGAATCTCGCGGATCACCCCGCCGTCGCGCGGGGCGGTCTGCGGGAGCGTCCGGTCGACGACGTACGTATAACCGGCCGTACGGGTCTCGACCTCGATCCGGTCCCCTTCCCGCAGCCGGTTGATGTACCGGAAGGGCTCGCCGTGCGTGTTCCGGTGCCCCGCGAGCGCGAAGTTGCCGGCCTGGCCCGGCTGGGCGGTGTCCGGGTAGTGGCCGGCGTACCCCTTGTTGAGGACGTTCGGCTCGCTGATGCCTTCCGCGACGGGGACGCGGAGCCCGAGGCGGGGGATGGTGAGGATGGCGTAGGCCTGGTCCCAGCGGGGTTGCCGGGCGGGGGTGGGGATGGGGTTGGTCGGGGAGCCTGATCGCTGGTCGGCACGGGAGGACCCGCTGGAACTGCCGGAACCGCTGGAGCTGTCGGAACCGCTGGAGTCGCCGCCCGCTTCCGGAGGATCACCGTCACCGGTCACGGAAGGGCTGCCGCCCTCACCCTCCCCCCACTCCCTCTCCAGAGCCTGGACCTCCCTCTCGGCGCCCTCCCGTGCCTGCCGATTGGTCCACCACAGCTGATGGACGACGAGCAGCATGAGGACGACACCGAGGGTGACGAGAAGCTCGGCACCGTTCCAGAGAACGCGCGCCGCCAGGGCACGCCGCCGCAGGCTCCGCCGACTGGTGACGGGAACCCGCATGCGTACGCCTCCTGCCCCACGCCTCCTGCCGTTCACTGCGGGCGCACGATAAGGGCTGCGGCCTCAACTCACCATCCCCACAAGCGCGATGAGAGCCTTGGCTTAGAGCCTGATCACTAACCACACAGACCGCTGGATCGGGTGATCATCGCGAGGCGAAGGCATAGAAGAAGGACCTCCTGGTAGCTCGAAAGGTGTCAACGCAACCGAGCACCAGAAGATCCTGTGCCGCAGTTCTACCGTGAGTCCCGCAGTGTCTTCAACTTGCGTACCTCAATGTGTCGTTGTGCCGCTCACCTGTACGGATCCGCGCACGAGCACCACGACCGACGGCCTGTGTACTCCAGTGACATGACCGACGCGGAGTGGGAGGTCACCCTCGCCGCACTGCCCTCACCGCCCTGGCTGGAAGGCCGCGGCGGCCGCCCGGCCCAGTACTGCGAACGCCAGCTCATCGACGCGGTCCGCTACGTCGACGACAGTGGCTGCAAGTGGCGCCAGCTCCCGGTCGACTTCCCACCCCGCTCCGCGGTCTACGCCTACTTCCAGCGCACCACCCACAACGGCGCCCTGGCCGAGTACCACGACCGGCTCCGGGCCCGTGTCCGCGAAAGCGAGGGCCGCGCCGCCGAGCCCACCGCCGCGATCATCGACTCCCAGTCCGTTCCCGCCGCCGAGACCGTCTCCGCAGGTCACCGTGGCTACGACGCCGGAAAGAACATCGACGGACGCAAACGCCACATCGCCGTCGACACTCTCGGCCTGCTGCTCGCCTGCCTGGTCACCCCCGCCAGCGTCCCCGACCGCGACGCCGCAGAGCCACTGCTGCAATTCCTGCACGACCGCTGCCAGGACGTCAGCCTCGTATGGGCCGACGGCGGCTACACCGGCCTGCTGATCGAGTGGGCCCTTGCCGCGCTCACCCTGACCATCACCGTCGCCAAACGCGCCGACGACACCAGCGGCTTCACCGTCCTGCCCCGCCGCTGGGTCGTCGAGCGCACTCTGTCCTGGATCTGCCGGCGCCGTCGCTGTGTGCGCGACTACGAGCGCCTGCCCGCCCACCACCTCGCCATGGTCACCTGGTCGATGACCATCCTCATGACCCGCCGCCTGGCCCGACGAGCCGGCCACGCCGGATGAACCGGCCGGTCAGGCCGCCACCGCCCGTACCGCCGCCGCCGACGCGAACCGGCCCCGACCGGCCTGCACCGCCCACCCCCGCACCATCAGCCGCTTCGCCTTCCCCCGCACGCCCTCGACCGCCGAGGCCGTCGCCTCCAGCCCGAGCAAACGGGTCAGCTCGCCTGCCTGCAACGACTCTGACGACGCCTCCAACACCTGCGCCAACTGTCGGTAGATCCCGGGCAGCGCAGTCAGGCCCATCCCCGGCTCCCGCACCGGCACGGCCACCCGGATCCCACCGCCCGATCCCGTCCCCGCCGGGCCGATCGCCACCCCGCTGCCCCGGTCGCCGGGCTCCGCGCTCAGCACTTCCCGCAGCGTCTCCCGGGCGATCCGGCTACGGGGCGAGGTGGTCCTCCAGGTCGCCGAGCACCTCGTCGGTGGCGGTCACGCCGAGGCCGAGGTACCAGGTCTCGTCCGAGACGTCGTACGCGTGACCGGCCTTGACGGCGGAGAGGTTCTTCCACAGCGGGTTGCCCTGGGTGGCGGACTTGTCGGTGGCCTTCGGGTCGCCGTACACGCCGGTGAAGATGTAGTCCGCGTCGGCCTGGTCGATGTTCTCGGCGCTCACCTCGGCGGCGAGGTCCTCGATGTCCTGGTTCTTCGGGCGGGGGACGCCGACGTCCTTGAGGATCGTGCCGATGAACGAGGCGTTGGCGTAAAGGCGGATGACGCCGTCGGGCATGTAACGGACCATCGAGACGGTCGGCTTGTCGGCGCCGATCTTCGTGCCCAGCGCGTCGGCCTTCGCCTCGTACGCCGCCAGCTTCTCCTTCGCCTCGGCCGTCCTGTCGAGGGCGGCGGCGTTGAGGAGGTAGTTCTCCTTCCAGGTGAAGCCGGGGCGGACGGAGAAGACCGTCGGCGCGATCTTGGACAGCTCGTCGTACTTGTCGGCGGCGCGCAGCTGGCTGCCGAGGATCAGGTCGGGCTTGAGCGCGGCGATCGCCTCCAGGTTGAGGCTGTTGATCGTGCCGACGTTCTTCGGGCTGCCCGCGTCCTTCTTCAGATACGACGGCAGCTCGGGCGAGCCCTCGGTCGGGGCGAGCCCGACCGGCTTCAGGCCCAGTGAAACAACGTTGTCGAGCTCGCCGACGTCAAGGACGACCACGCGCTTCGGCTCCGACTCGATCTCCGTCTCGCCCATCGCGTGCTCGATGGTGCGCGGCCACTCGCCCGCCTTGGCGTCGGTGCCCATCGCGGCGGTCTTCTTCGCCGCGTCCGCGAAGTCCTTGCCGCCCTTGGCGACGTCCTTCTTCCCGGCGGCCCCGGCGGAGGCCTTGGCTTTCGACCCCTCGCTGTCGGAGGAACCGCCGCACGCGGTGAGGGCCACTGCGGAGGCGAGAGCGAGGGCTGCGGCGCAAGTGCCGCGGCGGCGGAGGGACATGGGGGGAGCTCCCGTCGTAGAACTTAGGTACCCCTTACTTTATGGGCTCCCTGTGGGCCGGGAGGCCAGAGAGCGTGTGGTTCCTGACACCCGGAGGGCCCGGCACCACCAGCGGATCACCCGTCACCGGATCCGGTACGACGACCGAGGCGAGCCCGAAGACATCCTGGACGAGGTCGGCCGTGACGATGTCGGCGGGCGGGCCCTGCGCCACGATCCGGCCCGCCTTCATGGCGATCAGATGGTCGGCGTAGCGGGCGGCCTGGTTGAGGTCGTGCAGCACCGCGACCACCGTCCGGCCGCGTTCGTGGTTCAACTGCCGTACGAGGTCCAGAACTTCGACCTGATGGGCGATGTCCAGGTAGGTCGTCGGCTCGTCGAGCAGCAGCAGGTCGGTGTCCTGGGCGAGGGCCATCGCGATCCACACGCGCTGCCGCTGACCGCCCGACAGTTCGTCGACCGGGCGGTCGGCGAGGTCGGTGGTCCCCGTGCGTTCCATCGCGTGGGCGACGGCCGCCTCGTCGGAGTCGGACCACTGCCGCCACCACTTCTGGTGCGGCTGCCGCCCGCGCGAGACCAGGTCCGCGACCGTGATCCCCTCCGGCGGCACCGGAGTCTGCGGCAGCAGCCCGATCACCTGGGCGATCCGCCGGGTGGGGACCTGGGCCAGTTCGGTGCCGTCCAGGAGCACGGCGCCCCGACGCGGCTTCAGCAGCCGGCCCAGCGCCCGCAACAGCGTCGACTTGCCACAGGCGTTGGGCCCGACGATCACCGTGACCTTTCCGTCCGGGACCTCCAGATCCAACTCCTCGACGACCGTACGGTCCTCGTAGGCGAGGGTGAGCTTGCGGGCGGCGAGGCGGTTGGCGGGGGCGGGGGTGCCGTTGCCATGGGCGGTGGGGGCGTTGTCCTGTGCGGGGATGGGGCTGTGCTGTGCGGTGGGGCCGCTGTGCTGTGCGGCGGGGATGCCGTCGCCCTGGATGGTGGGGGCGCCGTCCCGCACGGCGGATGCGGTGACCGGCACGGCCGGGACACCGTCCTGTGCGGCGGCGTTGTCCCGCGCGGCACTGGGACTGTCCGGTTCGGTACGGGGACTGTCGGTTTCAGTACGGGGACTGTCGGGTTCGGCGGGGCGGTTGCCGGTCACGCGGTTCCTCCGGAGCGGTTGCCGCGGGTGCGGACGATCAGCCACATCAGATAGGGGGCGCCCACGAGGGCGGTGAAGACGCCGACCGGCAGTTCCAGCGGCGAGAGCAGCTTGCGGGCCAGCACATCCGCGACGACCACGATCAGCGCGCCCGTCAACGCGGAGCACACCAGCGGGACATGCGGGGTGCGGGTCAGCCGCCGGGCGATCTGCGGGGCCAGCAGCGCCACGAAGTCGACAGGGCCGGCGGCGCCGGTCGCGACGGACGCGAGAACGACCCCGAGGACGCTCAGCCCGAGCCGTACCCGGCCGAGCCGGATGCCGAGCGCGGTGGCCGTGTCGTCGTCGAACGCCGCACTGCGCTGCGCGCGGGCCGCCCACAGCAGGAACGGTACGAGCAGCAGCAGGACCGTCGCGAGCGGCGCCGCCTGGTCGTAGCCCCGGCCGTTGAGCGACCCGGTGAGCCACACCTTGGCCTGCTGGGCGACCAGATAGTCCCCCTTGGTCACCAGCAGCCGGGTCAGGGAGCCGAGCGCCACTGAGATGCCGATGCCGACGAGGACGAACCGGGAGGCGCTGAGACCGCCCCGCCAGGCGAGCAGATAGACGAGCAGGGCGGTCAGCAGCCCGCCCGCGACGGACACGTACGGCAGGGCGGCGTACGAGGTGAGACCGAAGGTCATCGCGGCGACCGTCGCCGCGCCCGCGCCGTGCGTCACCCCGATGACGTCGGGGCTGGCGAGCGGGTTGCGGGCCATGGTCTGGATCAGCGCCCCGGACAGTCCGAACGCGACCCCCACCAGCAGCCCCGTCATCAGGCGCGGCAACCGCAGCGTCCCGACGACCAGTTCATCGGGACTGGGCAGCCCGAACAGCACGCGGACGACCTCGACCGGCGAGACGAAGGCCTCCCCGACGCACAGCGACACGACCACCGCACCCGCGAGCAGCACGGCCAGCACGACGGCCACGACAAAGGCCCGCCGATGCACCAGGAAACTGCTCCCCCGCCCACCCCGCACGACGACATGCCCGGCGGGCCGGACGGAGACGGAGCCACGCGGCCCGGGGACGACGGAGGTCGGGGAGGAGGGCAGGGGCGCCGGGGAGGCGGCGGTCCGAGGGGGAGTGGGGCACTCCGGGGACGCGGGGGTCCCGGCCGGGGCGGGCCGCTCGGGTTGCGAGTGGTGGCGGTCCTCGCGCTCGTCACGGTCGTCGCGTCCGTCGCGGTCGTCGACGTACGTCATGCCGCCGTCACCTTCCGGCGCACCAGCACGATCAGGAACGGCACGCCCGCCAGCGCCGTCATGACGGCCGCCGGTACCTCCGAGGGCCGTACGACGACCCGGCCGAGGACGTCCGCGAGGAGCAGCATCACCGGGCCGAGCAGCGCGGCCATCGGCAGCAGCAGCCGGTGGCCGGGGCCGACGAGGGCGCGGGCGATGTGAGGTACGGCGAGCCCGACGAACGCGATCGGGCCGGCCGCGGCGACCGCGGCGCCCGTCAGGACGGTCGCACCCAGGGCGCCGGTCGTCCGCAGCAGGGCCACGTTGCGGCCGAGCCCCCGGGCGATGTCGTCGCCGAGGGCGAGCGCGTCGAGGCCGCGGGCCATGGCCAGCACCAGCAGCAGACCGGCGAGCAGGAACGGCCAGACCTGACCGGCGATCGACGCGTCCCGCCCGCTGATCGAGCCGACGTCCCAGAACCGGAACTCGTCCAGCGCCCGCGCGTTGGTCGTGAGGATCGCCGAGACGACGGAGGCGAGGAACGCGTTCATCGCCGCCCCGGCCAGCGCCAGCTTCACCGGCGACGCCCCGCCCCGCCCGCTGCTCGCGACGGCGTAGATGCAGACCGCCGCGACTCCGGCGCCGGCGAAGGCGTACCAGACGTACCCGGTCAGACTGTGCACGCCGAGAAAGGCGATGGCGCAGACGACGCCCAGGGAGGCGCCCTGGCTGATGCCGAGGATGCCGGGCTCGGCGATGGGGTTACGGGTGATGCCCTGCAGGACCGTGCCGGCGACGGCCAGCGCGACGCCGACGAGCACGCCGATCACCGTCCGTGGCACCCGCAGCGCCCGTACGGCCTGGGCGTCGTCACTGGTACCGCCGTGCGCCAGCGCGTCCCACACCGCCGAGGGCGGGATCGTACGACTGCCCACGGCGAGGCTCAGCAACACGGCCAGCGACAACAGGAGAAGGGTGGCGCCCAGCCAGCCGACGCGGCGACCTACGACTCCCGACATGCACCCTTCTCCATCACTTCCACTTCCCCCTGCTCAAGCAGCTGAGGCTTGCCTAACAGTACGTTGCGGGATGAGGGTGCCCTTCGTCCGATCCACCTGATCCCGGGGCAGCGCCCGGCTCGACGTCACCGGGGCTTGCCGGTTGTGGGCGGAGTACGGGCTGAAGGTGCGCGATTTCAAGCCACGCGGGCCCGTTAATTTGCGCGGCGTGGTTTGACGGCTGCATCCGTGGCGGGATGGCATGCATATCCAAACATCGATTTTGAGCCTCAACGGACAGTCACGGAAGGTGCGTTGGCGGCTGGCCCGTGCACGTGGGGCGTCGATGTATTCACTTTGAAATTGCTTGACCGCTCACGATCAGATGGGTTGGATATGGAGGCTCGTAAAGATCACGTAAAGCAGGGGTGGGGAATGGGTGGGGACTCTTTGCCTGGTCGACACGAGGTTCTCGTTCACCGTCTCGGCGTGGGTCAACCTGAGTGACGCGTCCTCCTACAGGAGGGTCCTGTCCCAGACCGGCAGCGACAACTCCAACTTCTCGCTCTACTACTCGTCGGGCGTACAGCGCTGGGTGTTCCTGCGGAGCTGGTACGAGAACGGCGTACGGGAGTCGGAGGGCGCCAACGCGACTGCCACAGGCGTGCCGCTCAATACGTGGGTCCACGTGGCGGGTTCCTATGACGCCGAGAAGCAGGAGGTCCGCCTGTATGTGAACGGTCGGCCGCAGGGCGCGTCGGTGGCCCTGTCCAGTACATCGGACGCGACGGTCGCGGGCAGCGCTCTGCAGGTCGGCCGGGTCGCGTTCACGTCGGGCGACACGTACCAGAACTACATGAGCGGCCGCGTCGACGAAATGGCTGTCTGGCAGCGGCTGCTGACCGACGATGACGTGGCGACCGAGGCCCAGCTGCTGGACGAGAACAACAGTGCGTACGCCACCGCCCGATCCCGTCCCCGCCGGGCCGATCGCCACCCCGCTGCCCCGGTCGCCGGGCTCCGCGCTCAGCACTTCCCGCAGCGTCTCCCGGGCGATCCCTCGGCGGCCTCGCTCTGAGCGCGCAGCAGGGCATGCTGGCGATCACCGAACGCCTGCTGCGTCGCACCGCGCGCCGCGTCGAAGGCACGGTCACCGGCCACGTGGCCTCCCGCGAGGCGACGTACGCCGCCCTCCACCCCGTCGTCCGCTGGACGGACGCCGACGGGACCGAGTACGAACGCGCCACCCCCGACACGATCAGCGCCCACCGCGTCCAGGAGGGCAGCCGCGTACGCCTCCTCGTCATGCCGGGTACCCCCGACACGGTGGCTCTGGACTCGCCGGACCGCTACAGGTCGGCGGTGTTCGGCATGTGGCTGGGAGTGGTGCTGTGGGGCGGCACGCTGACGGCGGTACTTGTCCGCATCGCGACGCTGTTGCCCTCTTCCTGCTACCGCTACTGCTGAGCGGGTCCTGGCCTGCACATCTCTCTTGCCCGCACATCCCTCTTGTTCGTACGGCGACGGCAGTACGGTGATCCCATGCGCCCCGACACGCCTGCCGAACACGTCGACCACAACGCCGAAGCAGCACGCCTGGAGCGGACCGCCGGCCTCTACCCCGAGGACGCCGAGCACCTGCTGCTGCAGGCCGCGGCCCACCTCGAACTGGCCGACGACCGCCCCCGAGCCAGCACCCTCTACGACCACCTGCTCTCCACCCCCGACTCCCTGGAGAACCCCCTCCTGGTACGCGCCCTGAAGGCGGCCAACCTCTGGGAGTACGGCCACGAGGCGGAAGCGAGAGCGATCATCGACGGCGTCCGCGCCGCGTCCCCCCGCGACCCGGCCCCCTGGGTGATCGTGGCGGAGGCCCTGGAGTCCCACGACGAGCTGGAGGCGGCACAGGAGACGTTCACGGAGGGCGCGACGCTGCTGCTGACCGACGTGACGGACCCCCCGTACGCCACCCACCCCCTCCTCTTCGGCCGCCACCGAGTCCGCCGCATGCTCGGCATGCCCCACGACGACTGGGACACCCGCGCGGACACCCTGCACAAGGCCCCGGTGTCCCTGGACGAACTCCACGACCCGAAGCGGGTGTGGTCCCTGGGCTCCGACAACCCGGCAGAACTCCAGGCAGAGATCGCCCGCCTCCAGTCGGAACTGACGACGGCACGGGAGGCCCTGTCCCGCCCGTTCCCGGTGGCGATACTGCACTGGCCGGCGGACGAGCTCGCCGAACTGGTCGCCGCGTACCCGTCGTTGGGGTCGGAGTACCCGTCGCACGAGGAGCACCTCGCGACGATAGAGACGTCGCTGAGGGAGCTGGCGGCCTCGGGGACGGGGAACTTGGGGATCGTGCCGGGGACGGTGCCGTCTTACGAGGCGTTCGCGGCTTCGGAGCTGGCTTCGCCTGCTGACGCTTTGCTGCTGCCGCAGTATGCGACGACGTTGGCTGCGCGGGGGCGGGCTGTGGCTTGGCCGCCGGAGCGGGGGGCTGGGTGTTGGTGTGGGTCGGGGCGGGCTTATGAGGGATGTCATGGGGGTGGCGGCTGACGGGAGCGCCAGGGCGGCGCCGACGGGCAGGGCACCGCGGGGACACGACTGACAGGGGGAGCTCGACGTGGATCAACCTTGGCTCACCTTCGAGTTCCTCTTGGCCGCACTCCTGCTGGGCTTCGGCGTCTTCGTCCTGCGTATCGTTCTCCGAGAACGCCGGGCCCTGGCCCGCCTCGGCGTCCGGGGCGTCCGTACATCGGGCGAGGTAGTACGTGGAGAACGCCGCGAGGGCGACACCGTCCACCCGCCCCAGGTCCGCTACAAGGCCCCACCCATCGACCACCCGAACGCCCCCGCCGAACAGATCTACCGTCGCACCCCGCTCAACGCCGAGCAGCACCCCCTCCAACGCGGCGTCCCGGTCACCCTCCGCTACGACCCGAGAGACCCACGCCGCATCGTGGTGATCCGAACGGACAGCGGAGCCCCGGGAACCATCTCCTACTCCGCAACGGCCCACTTGATCTGGGCCATTTTCTTCCTCCTGTTCGGAGCGGTGGTAGCAGCGGTGGCTATCTCGGACCTCGTCTGACGGATCAGCGACGCCTGTCGCCTGACATGGGTCGGGCCTCCGTGGTTCGGGCATACACGGGGAGCCACTACACCCCAGCCCCCGCGATGCTCTCGCGCCTTGTGTCCCTGCCCACGGGGCGCTTGCGACCCGCGCACTCGATTGTCAGTGACTGCTGTTAGAACTGAGCCCCATCAGTGTGAGCAATCGAAGGAGCATCGGTGGCGGACCCGGGGGACCTGACGCAGCCTGTCGCAGGCGTCTACGAGCAACTCATAACGCACAGCTTGCACGGTGAGATAGAGCGCCTCGAAGCGGCAGGCTGGAAGGCTATTGACGCGGAAGTCAGCGCAGAATCGTCCCCGCACGTGCTGGCTCGCTACATCGGTGAAGCCGTCGGACGCAGGCTGAGCCAGCTCCCCCACGACAAGCAGGTCGCCGTCGCGAACCAGATTCTGGAGTCGCTGGCCGCAAGTGCGCCCAACCCGGACGAGACCTTCGGCACCATCGTCGAAGGTCCACGACAGCTCCTGACCCTCGCAGAGCAGGAAGCTCCAGGCGTCTACGCGCTGCGCCCACTTACGCCCCTCTCGGAAACGTCGCTGATCACCAACTCCTCGGACGACCCCAGCCTGGGCGCGGAGTTGAGGGCCGAGCTTGCCACCGCAGACCGCATCGACCTGCTCTGCGCATTCGTGAAGTGGTACGGCATCCGCGTCCTCGAGGATTCGCTGCGCGCCGCGAAGGAGCGAGGGGTGCCAATCCGGGTCATCACGACGACCTACATGGGCGCCACCGATCGGCTCGCGCTCGACCGCCTTGTTCGCGACTTCGACGCCGAGGTAAAGGTCAACTACGAGATCCGCTCTACGCGACTGCACGCGAAAGCGTGGCTGTTTCGGCGCAACAGTGGTTTCGACACTGCATACGTCGGTAGCTCGAACCTGTCCAAGGCCGCGCTGCTTGATGGCTTGGAGTGGAATGTACGGCTGACATCGGTCGTGACCCCAGCGGTGCTCGACAAGTTCGAGGCGACCTTTGACGCGTACTGGAATGACAGCGCCTTCGAGTCGTACGACCCCGACACCGATGGCGAGCGCCTCGATCGAGCCCTGGCTCAGGCGGGAGGCTCCAGCTCCCCGAGCGAATCGAAGATCAACTTCTCCGGCTTTGAGGTGCGTCCCTTCCCGTACCAGCGGGACATGCTTGAGCGTCTTCGTGTAGAGCGCGAAATCCGCGGCCGAAACCGCAACCTCCTGGTCGCTGCCACCGGTACCGGCAAGACGGTGATGGCGGCCCTGGACTATCGATCACTACGCAGAAAGTTCGGCAACGGAAATCCGAGGCTGCTCTTCGTCGCCCACCGCAAGGAGATCCTCAAGCAGTCCCTGCGTACGTACCGCGAAGTACTCGATGACGCATCCTTCGGGGAGCTACTCCACGGCGGTGAGGACCCACGCGCCTGGAACCACGTCTTCGCGAGCGTCCAGTCACTCAACGTCAAACGGCTGGAGCAACTCGCTCCCGACCACTTCGACTTCATCGTCATTGACGAGTTCCACCACGCCACCGCGGCTACTTACCAGCTCGTCATCGACCACTTCAAGCCGAAGGAACTGTTGGGCCTCACCGCCACCCCCGAGCGCATGGACGGGCGGAATGTGCAGGACGAGTTCTTCGAGGGACGCATCGCAGCAGAGATGCGGCTCTGGGAGGCCCTCGAGAACGATCTGCTGTGCCCCTTCCACTATTTCGGCACCCCAGACGGCACCGACCTGACCAACATCGGTTGGCAGAAGGGCACTTACGCAGATCACGACCTCAGCAACCTCTATACGGGCAACCACGCGCGCGCCCGCATCGTGCTCAAACAAGTCCGGGACAAGATCTCCGACCCGGGAGCCATGCGCGCCCTGGGCTTCTGCGTGAGCAAGAAACACGCGCACTTCATGGCCTGCTTCTTCCAGAAGGCTGGGTTCCAGGCTGTAGCGCTCGACAGCGATTCCCCGGCTGCCGTACGAGCGCAAGCTCTGGCTGATCTACGCGACGGAAAGCTTCAAGTGATCTTCTCCGTCGACCTGTTCAACGAAGGTCTCGACATCCCTGACGTCGACACCCTGCTCCTGCTGCGCCCAACGAGTAGTGCCACGGTCTTTCTCCAGCAATTGGGCCGAGGGCTACGCCGCACGGAGACGAAGCCAGTACTCACCGTCTTGGACTTCATCGGCCACCATCGGGCGGAGTTCCGCTTCGAGGAGCAGTTCCGAGCCCTGACGAATCTGTCCCGGAACCGACTCGTCGACCACATCGAGCGTGACTTCCCCCTGCTTCCCTCCGGATGCCAGATCATCTTGGAGGGCGTCTCGAAGGACCTCGTCCTCGACAACATCCGCACCCAACTCGGCGCCACCATCAAGACCTTGGTGACCGAAGCCAAGGCGTACAGCACCCCGCGCCTTGCGGACTACCTCCGCGAGAGCCGCCGCGAGATCAAGGAGCTCTACAAGAGCGCCAACTCCTGGACGACGGTCATCCGCAGGGCAGGCCTGGTCGAAGGCCCGACACCTTCAGGAGAAACGGAACTCCTCAAGCGTGTCCACGCGTTCTTGCACGTCGACGACCCCGAGCGCGCTCAGGCCTACCTTCGCCTCCTCGCCGACGAAGCCCCCACATACGAGACTCTGGGGCCCACTGACCAGACGTACGCCCGCATGCTCTTCTTCAACCTGTGGGACAACGCCGGAAGTTTCACCAGCTACCAGCAAGGCCTCGAGTCGCTGCGTTCCCAGCCCGTGTTCCGTGATGAGCTTCGGCAGGTGCTGTCGTACGTCATCGAGCAGGCCGACCACTTCCCAATCCCTCTGTCCGGGTCCCATAGCTACGTCCCTTTGAAGGTCCACAGCGCCTACAACCGCTCCGAGATACTGGCTGCTCTCGGTGTAGCCCGCCTCGGTGGCCAGATGCCTCGGTCCTTTGCCCAGGGCGTCCAGTACGTCGACGGTCTCCAGACGGACGCCCTGCTCATCACGCTGGAGAAGAACGAGAAGGACTTCTCCCCCACCGTCCGCTACAAGGACTACGCACTGAGCCCCACGCTCTTCCACTGGGAATCGCAGAACGCCACCGCAGAAAGTTCCCGTACGGGCCTGCGATACCAGCATCACGCCCAACAGGGCAGCCACGTCCTCCTGTTCATGCGCCGCTACAAGAACAACGACATCGGCAAGTCCCAGCCTTGGATGCTCCTGGGCCCAGCCACGTACGTAGAGCACACCGGCAGCAAGCCGATGGCGATCACTTGGCGGCTAAAGCATGAGCTTCCAGCTGACGTGTGGACGTATTCAGCCATCGCAACTGGCTAATTCCTTAGCAGTCCGACGTCAGTGATGTCCGTTAACGTCGAAGGATGAACAAACCTTCGATGCTCGAACCTGGGCAGTTCACAACACGGGCTGAGATGAAGGAGCTGTTCGGCGGCGGGGACCAGGAAGGGATAATTCTATCCAAAACTACCCCAAATATCCTGATCTATACAGATCACGACAGCGGGAAAGAGTACGGATATCAGGATGGCTGGCTCGCCGAGGAAGACAGCCAAGGACCTGTATTCGAGTACACAGGTAAGGGCCGCTACGACCACCAGACCTTCATAGGGTTGGCCGGCTCCCGGAACAAAGCCATCTTGCGTCATGCCGATGACGGGAGATCTCTGCGAGTCTTCATAGCGGCGGGAAAAGAGCCGGGCTCTAAGTCTGGCGCGAAGAGGCAGCGATACCTTGGCGAGTTCGAGCTGGACTCAGAGCAGCCATACACCATTCGCGAAGCCGACGACCCGGCGGGGAACCGGCGACGCATCATTGTCTTCCGACTGCGACCGAAGGGAAACGTCCAGCACTCTCCTGAGGATGTAATTACACCGGCCAAGGAAAACGAAGTTCAGCAAGTGTCGGCGGCTGTTACCGCGAGCTCGATTGCCGAACCACCAAGAGGGAAGGCAATAGAGAGCCGTCGCGCCGCCCAACCGAGCTCTATCGCAGAACTTCGCAAAGCGAAACTTCAAGACGAATACCTGAAGTATCTAGAAGACCAGCATCACGACGTCTTCGCTTATCAAATCAAGATCGCTGGAACGACGCGCACTCTGAAGACCGACCTCTACGACGCCACCGCCCACGTGCTGTATTCCGTAAAAGGTGAAAGCAACCGTGATGAAATACGCATGGCCATCGGTCAACTCAAGGACTACGTCCGACACATAAAGCCGGCCAATCCAAAGCTGGCTGTGCTACTTCCTGAGGAACCTCACGATGACCTTCAGGACCTTCTCGACAGAGAGGGAATCAGCTTGGTCTACCAGAACGGCGAGCAATACGTCACAAAGAACTCTGGGAGCTAACGTGCCATCAACAGAGCACAAATTCTTATCAGATTCCGCTCTCAGGATAATGGAGAGCGCCTCGGAATCTGGACTCTTCACCTACCAAGAGGGGGGTCGCAACCTCTTCGACTTCTCATGCGATCTGAAGAGGGACTGGTCAAAGGCGGTATCGGGCCAAACCCTTTGGAAGCACGATAGGGATGGCATAGACAAGGACATGAGAACCTTACTCACCGCGCAGGACATTTCGGCCGCAGTATATATAGCGCGTCATTCGACGCAGAACAAGGTTCGACTCGCTGAAGTTGTGGGGGCGTTCCGTGATACTCCGATGCGCGAGAGTTTATCTCGCTTGCGCGTCTTCTGGGTTCCAGGAGATTTTGATGCAGACGATGAGACCGCCAGAGATTCAGTGTACGCGACCCTGAGGGACGAAATGACGAAGGACCTCCTCATGCAGGTGACTCTCGGTGGACTCACCTCTCAGGATGTATCTCGTTTCGCAGCTTCTGGCCGCCCTGGCTACCCGATTGCGATCTTGTCGCACATCAAGAACGAAGGCTTCCGAAGCCTCAACGACACCTCTAAGGAACTGGGATTCAGTAAGCAAATCCTCCGGGATGAGATTCAACGACTTTTCGTTATAGGGTTCTTAGAAAGCGACAGCTTACAGGGCGGAATCTACCGCGTTAGTGACAGTGGAAATGCCATGCTCGACGTGTGCTCGCGCCTGCGCGACTACTTGCAGGAAAACCTCGGCGAGGGCAACGAAAATAAAGAGTTCGAGCACATATGCGGCTTGCTCGGCATCGACTACCCGTCCATACCCGCCGGGCCCATCACAACCACCACACGAGTTGATATCCAAAGCCCAACGGCGCTTCTGATGCAGCATGTTGGCCAAGCCGAAGCTGACGGGTCAGTGGAGTGGCCTGAACCGTACTTCGCGATGCCGAGCATGTAGCAGCACGTCTTTGAGACGGCTCCACTCTCCAGCTTACTGATCTCTTCGAAGTGTTCTCCGGTGGTGGGGGAGTTCGAGCCCGGTGCCGGTCAAGCGCGCCAAGCTGAGTCGAGCGGCTGCCGGGTCACTCGGGGTCGGCCGAGGCGCCGGTCTCGGCGTCGACCAGGCGGAGGTGGTCGTGGTCCTCGTGGCCGTCGAGGATGAGGACCTGGTCGCCGGTCGGGACGGGTGGGGTGATGCCGCCGATGCGGCGCTGCCACAGCACCCGACCCTGCCGGAGGGCCACGGCGCAGGCGGAGCCGAGCCGCCGGTTGGCTGCTCTCACGTAGACGTGATCGTGTCCTGCCACGAGTCCGCCCAAGAGCTTGTCGCATCGCAACGCCGGGGGGATCCGGTCGGGCCAACGGACGCGACGCAGTGGATGCCATCGGCCGCTGCGTGCCACGCGGGCCGTCCGCAGTCGCCTCTCCTCGTCGATGGCGTACAGCCAGCCGTCCGCGGATGCGATCGGCTGGTCGCTGCGGCCGGGCCAGGAAAGTCTCTTTCGTAGCCAGTCGTAACGGGTCACAGGCGTCGAGGGCTCGAAGGGGCGGGCGTGCAGCACGTGGTGGCGCCCCGAGGAGAGCCAGACGGACCGGCCGCCGTCCAGTACTAGCAATTCCCGCTCGCGGGGGTAGAGGTCGTAGGGGCGTCGATAGAACGGCAACTGACCGATTGTGTTTCCGGTGGCCAGGGAATACCAGCTCAACAGGTTGTGCGGCTGGTTCCAGAGGTAGATGAGCGGTTCTTGGGGGCTACTTCCGTGCTCGGGCAGGCGGAGTTCGCACTGCTCGGCTGTGGACTGCTGCCAGATTTGGTCACCGGTGCGGAGTTCGTACGCGCGGACGGCGTAGTTGTGGGGCTGCTGGCCCTGGACGACGACCACTTCTTCCGCCAGCTCCATGCTCTCGATCCGACGGAAGGGGTGTCGCCACAGCAAGCGCCCGTCGAGTCCGTCGAACGCGCTGACCGCGAGTCCCGAGCGGTCTCGGTGACAGACCACGACGGTGCGGCCGTCGCTCCGGTACCTGCCGTTCGTATCGACCACCCCCACATCGAAGGAGCACAGCGGGGACCCCGACTCGTTCTCCACGACGGTGAACCGGGAGTGCCGGGGTGAGGGTCCGTTCAGCAGCTCCGCGATGACGATCTGGCCCCCGCTCGCCTTGAACCGGACGCTTCCGTCAAACCATCGGAGGAGCCCTCCGCCGTGCCCGTCGTACCAGCGCCGCTCGCCCTGCCACACGACCTCGCCACTGGCCCGGTCCAGCGCGGTGAGCCGCCCGGCGACGAACGCGTAGACCCGGTGGCCGGCGACGGTGGGCGTGTGCAGACTTCGCCCGGGCGCGGTCACCGTCCACAGCCCTGCTTCCGCGTCCCGTACGACCCGCATGGGCACGGCGTCCGCGACCACGGTTTCCCCCTCCGTCGTCCAATGAACAGGAACCGTCGCTTCGTACCCTCTTCATACCCAAGAAGTCGCCATGCCCGCTTCGGTGGTCAAGGTCGGCTGAGTCCACCTGGTCATGCGGCGGAAACGAGCCAAGGCACGGACCAAGATCCGGGCCAGGCTCGGGCTATGAGGCGCAGCGAGCCGCAACTCTGCACGTAAGTGACGTAATCCACAGCCCTCTCTAAATCTGCTGGTTCAGCCTTCCAGGTTCGAATCCTGGCGCCGCCACGCTGAGGGAGACCTTCTCTACGGCATCCATCGATGGTGTCGGGGCGGTGCTGGATGTATCGAATGCCCCGGCAGTGGGTGCGTCGAGGTGATCGTCATCGGTGAAGGCGTGGTTGGCCAGCAACACTCGCCGTAACAGCGTCGGTTCAAGCCGGGAGTCCCTCACCCTCAGCGGCCTCCGCCTCGAAGTGGATCTGCGCACGATCGAGCGCCTCGTCCGCGTCGCAACCGTGCGCTCTGAGCCAGTGGAGGAGGTCGGCGATCATGTCGATCGCCGCTTCCTCTGCGACAGTCACCATGAGAGTGCGCGACCTTGCCGTCTGCGGGAGCACCGGCATTCCGTTCCCGTACAGGCGGAGCATCGCCTCGACTCGAGTCACGCGGGTGCCTCCGCAATGTCCGGCGGCGGAGGCCAGCCCCGTCTCCAGTTCGCACCAGGTCACTTTGCGGTCGGCGAGGAGTTCGACGCCCCACCGGTCGGCGATGGCGTCGACGAGGGCCATGCCACGCCCGGTCTCGGAGTCAGAGTTAGCTGCAATAAGGGTGGGTAGCGCGCGCGTATCAGGGTCGTGGACTTCGATACGTAGGTGAGTACCGCTCATTGAGACGGCGAGCGTCGTTGGTGTTCCGACGCCTACGTGAGTGATGACATTGGACGTCAGCTCGCTGACGCAGATTTGGGCTGCGTCGATCACCTCATGCAAGCCCCACAGCCCCAAGCGCAGGCGCATGATGCGGCGCAGGCCCGCGATCTTCTCGGGCTCAGCCACGAAAGAGAGATCCCATGGCTTCCTCAGGAGGCCAGCGAAGCAGTCCATCTTCCAACTCCCTTGATGTCACGTCGCGTTGCGGTAGGCAATCGACTACACACCGAGAGTTGCATTGAAACTCTCAAAATGGAACTCTCATCTTGAGCCAACGGGAGCACGACCGCGGACCGCGCGCCCCCAGCGCACACCGCCTTGCCGTCGCGGTTGGGCAACCCCCACGATCTGACAGATCGACATGAAGGGCCTTGGACATGGCAGTCGGACCCACCACCCGTAGGCGCCAGTTGGGCGCCGACCTGCGCCGCCTCCGTGAGCTCAAGGGCCTCACCTTGGAGGAAGCAGGCGCGCGCGTCGGCATCTCGAAGGCGACGCTGAGCCGCTACGAGACCAAGGAAGGCTCGGTCAAGTGGCCTGCTGTGGACGCCCTTTGCCGTGAGTACGGCGCCTCGGACGAGGAACGGCTTGCCCTAGTCGAGCTAGCGAAGGGCGCCAAGATCCAAGGCTGGTGGCGCTCTCTCGCCGACCCCATCCCCGAGTCAATGAATCTCATGCTCACGCTCGAAGACGAGGTGGTACGGGAGGACCACTACGCCTGTATGTACATCCCTGGTCTCCTCCAGACCCGCGCCTACGCCGAAGCCGTTCACCGCGCCTCGGAGATGCGGTGCCCCGAGAGGGAGGTGCAGCACATGGTCGACATCCGCATGAAGCGACAGGAGCTCCTTCAACGGGAAGATCCACCGCACATCTGGTGCGTAATCGACGAGGCGGCAATCCGGCGAAAAGTCGGCGGGCACGAGGTCATGAGCGAGCAACTGCGCCACCTGCAGACCCTGTCGGAGCTCCCCCATGTGACCGTACAAGTTCTGCCGTTCTCAACCGGGGCCCATGCAGCAGCAGTTGGAAGCTTCGTCGTCCTGGGAGGCCAGACTCCCGAGCTGGATGTGGTGTACGTGGACATCCTCGGCGGTGGGCTCTTCATGGAGAAGCCCGAGGAACTGGAGCGTTATAGGTTGGCGTTCCAATACCTCCGCGCACAGGCACTCGACCTTGAGTCCTCTGCGACGCTGATCCACCGCATAAGCCAGGAGTCGTGATGGCCGTACGGTCCGAGCCCCGCTGGTTCAAGTCTTCGTACAGCGGCGGCAGTGGTACCGAATGCGTCGAGTGCGCCCGCGGCGTAGACGGTGCCCTCGTACGCGATTCCAAGAACGCCAGTGGAGCTGTAGTCGCCGTCTGTGCAGACGCGTGGCAGGCCTTCATACAGGCTTTGAGGACGGCGAAGCCGGAGGGCTGATGGTAGCTCCCCTGATCCACCGCATCCGCAAGGAGCTATGAATGCCCGCCGCCCCTCAACTCCCTCCTGTCCACGCCTGGTTCAAGTCGTCGTACAGCGGCGCCAACGCAACCGAGTGCGTGGAGGCCGCCTTCGTACCGGCCGGTGTGCTGGTACGGGACTCCAAGCGGCCGGAGGGGCCTCACGTCGCGATATCGGCGGAGGCGTGGGGGAGGTTCTTGGCTGCTCGTGGCAGCTCAAGCAGCCGTAGGCTCTGACCGCCAAGGGTTGGGCCGGTGCTCCTGCGTCTACCTCGGTTACGCCAGCGACCTTCGCACAGCGTCAACCAGCAACATCGCACGCACATCGTCAAGGCCACCGATGATGTGGTTCATCGCGTAGCCGAAGGCGATGCCGTGTTCCGGGTCGGCGAAGGCGAGTGAGCCGCCTCGGCCGGTGTGGCCGAAGGAGTTCGGCCCGGTCATGGGGTTGGTCTCGGTGGGCAGCATGTATCCGGAGCTGAACCGGCTCGGCATCACCATCACCTGGTCCATGCCACTGGCCTGCTCCTTGGTCGCCGATGCGAGGGTCTCTGGGGTGAGCAGGCGTACTCCGTCCACGTCTCCGATCAGCGCGGCGTACATCCGAGCCAGTCCGCGTGCCGTGCCGATGCCGTTGGAGGACGGGAGCTCCGCGGCTTGTACCTCAGGCGAGTTGAAGTCGATCTCGGCCGGGTCGGTGACCTGGAACGCCCTGTTGCTGAACGAGTTCGGGTCGCGCCAAGCGGCGACCATTTCGCGAAGTTCCTCGGGGATCGACTCTGGGGGCACGGTGGTGAAATCGACCTCGGGTTGCTGGTACGCCATGCGGCTGACTCGGTGGCGTTCACTCGCGGGCAACCCGATGAAGAAGTCCAGTCCCAGGGGGCCGCCGATCTCGTCGACGAAGAAGCGGCCCGGCGTACGGCCGGACACTCGGCGGATCACCTCGCCGACCAGCCAGCCCCAGGTCCGGCCGTGATACCCGTGGGCGGTGCCTGGAGTCCACAGGGGACGCTGAGCGGCCAGTGCCGCCACCATCGGCTGCCATGCCAACGCCTCGGCCAGCGGCACCGGTTGGTCCAGGGCGACCAGGCCGGCCTGGTGGGACAACAGCCAGCGCACCGGGATCTCTGTCTTGCCGTTCGCGGCGAACTCCGGCCAGTACTCGGCCACCGGGGCGTCCAGGTCCAGCGCGCCGCGCTCGGCCAGCAGGTGCGCCGCGGTCGCGGTCACCCCCTTGGTCGCCGAGTAGACCAGTTGCAGAGTGTCCCGCGTCCACGGACGATCCGTGTCAGGGTCGGCGATGCCACCCCAGAGGTCCACCACCGGTCGGCCATCCCGGTAAACGCACACCGCCGCGCCGATGTCCCCATGCCGGGCGAAGTTCGCCGCGAACGCCTCGCGCACCGGCTCGAACCCGGCCTCGACCTCACCGTCGATCGTCGTCATGCCGATCATCCTGGCATTCTGTCCGCCGGGCTCCGAGAGGGCGGGCTCGGCGCACAGTTGGTACCAATCAGGCGGTGACGCGCAGCGCCTGAAGATGCTCACGTAACTCACGGACTGAGGGTCAGCTGTCCCCGCCACCGCAGTCGTAGTTCTCCACGGCGTCGAAGGCGGGACGGTTGCGCTCGCCGTACACCGGATCCAGGACATCATTCGCGTTGGCGCCCGATTTCAAATTGCTCACAGAGGTATCGATCGCCTTGAGCACCGTACGGAACTCTTCGGCGATGTCCGGCGGCGCGCTCGCCCGCATCGGCTCACCGGTGTCGGCGATCAAGGCGGCCTTCCTCCGCAGCTCTTTGAAGTCCAGCGGCTCCCCTTCAATCGCCGCACCCACTTCGGCGCTGTAGGCAATGACACCCATCTGGAAGAGCGACAGATCAAGGCAGAAGGGCGAGGTTGGCGTGGCGCTCGGGCGTGCGGTCGATGCGCTGGGTGATGGGCTGGACGAGGCCGGGACCGATGCCGGTGGCGCAGCGTCCGGGGAACTGGAGCAGCCCGCCGTCATCAGCGCGGCGGCCATCGCGAGGATCCATCTGCGTGGGGCGGTCATGGGCGGAGAGTAGGCGGCGGAGTCCGGGAGGGGTCCCGGCAGACAGACGTCATGCTTCGTGAGTGGCTGGCGACGAGTCTCTTGTCTGGCATCGCAGGTATTCCTCAGAGCTCATCACCGGGTGCGGCTGCTTGTGCCCTCTCGCCCTCCCGTTCCTCTCTCCGTTCCTCTCGCTGTCACCCGTAGCGATGAGCGGCATTGCTGCCGCCTTCGTCGCCGTTGCGTTCCTCATGGCGCTGTTCGAGGTCGACACGGTGGAGTTCACCGGGCAGCAGGTGTGTCTGATCAGCAGGATCTGTACTCGCACAAGGGAGGTCGCCGACCTGGTATCGGTAAAGGTGGTGCACTCAGGCTCCGCAGAGTGCGGCTACACCCAGACGTCGTTGCGGCTGGCATGGCAGAACTGGGAGGGGCAGGAGATCGACGGCGAGTTCGACCCCGGGCTGGCCGACTCCCTCCGCCGGAAGCCGACGTTGGGCGACCTCGTCGAGGAACGGTGGAGTCCGCTCATGTCCTCCACCGATCCGTAGGTGCGGTGGGGGTGGTGCCAAGTGGCCGACGGTAGGTCTCTCACCTGGACAGGCAATCCGTTTCCCAGCCTCAAGCTGGGGTGCGGCTGCATGCCGGTGGGCGGCGGCTACTGAGCAGCCGAGCGGCGACCCCCGCAAAGTGCCGTCTGGACAGCGGCTTTCATGCCGTCGCTCTGTGCGTCCGAAGCAGCCGGACCGAGGTTCACCATGACCGTCGCCTGCCTGCCGTCGACCGTGGCTCCGCCCGCCGTTTCGTACCCGAGGAAGTCGCCGGTGTGCCCCCAGTAGAGGCCGCCGCAGGGCAGCGGCCTGCTCTCCAGGCCGAGGCCGTACGCCCGGCCGTCCGGGTTGCCGGTCGGCCGGGTCTTCGTCATTTCCCGGAGCTGGGCCGGGCGCAGCAGTCTGCCGCGTACGAGCGCGTCCAGGAACCGGTTGACGTCGCTGCCGCTGGAGATCACCTCGCCGGCCGCGCCCGCGACCGTGGGGTTGATCGCCGTGATGTCCCTGAGCGGCGCGTCCTCGCCCGGCCGGACGTACCCGCGCGGGTGCGGCCCGGGGATCGCCGAGGCGTCGCCCGGTACGTACGTCTCGCGCAGGCCGAGCGGCGTGATGATGCGCCGGTGGATCTCCTCGCCGTACGTGTGGCCGGTCACCTTCTCGATGATCATGCCGGCCAGCAGGTAGCCGGTGCTGGAGTAGCGCCAGCCGGTGCCCGGCTCGAAGGTCGGGGGGTGGGCGAGCGCGATGTTCACGAGGTCACGGGTGTCGTGGTGGGCCAGCGGGTCCTTGAGGACCTCCTGCGGGCGGAGGTGGTCGAGGATGTCGGGCAGGCCGCTGGTGTGCTGGAGCAGTTGACGGACCGTGATCTTCCGTCCGTCGTTGCCGTGTCCGCGGACGACGCCGGGCAGATAGCGCTCCACTGGCGCGTCGAGGACGACGCGATGTTCTCCCACCAGCTGGAGCATGACCGTCGCCACGAACGTCTTGGTCATACTGCCGATCCGGAACCTGCTGTCACGCCGCACGGGCGCCTGGCTCTTCACGTCCGCGACACCGCTGGTCAGCACCCTGCTGCCGCGCCGGTCCGCCACTTCGAGGAGCGCTCCGGGTCCGCCGTCGACCGTGGTCAGCCGGTGCATGAGTTCGCGTAACCGAGCGTGGTCGGCAGCAGAGGACTCAGCTGCGGTGACCGTGGTGGCGGCGTTCCGCCACGGCACGTCGTTACCCGTCGGCGCGGCCACCGCGACACCGACCGCCACGGCCAGCGTGAGTACGCCACCCAGCGCACGCTTGTGCTTGATCACATGTGCCCCCTTGATCGTGAGAGTCGGCATGTCAGGGGTCGCGGTGTTCGCCGCATCACCCGTGAGAGCCAGCCTCAGGCCCCGCCTGCCTGTGTCGTCCCACGATGGCCGCAGAGTGCGAGTCGGCACGATGGGGCGATCATCCGGATCAGTGGTGGGGTTAACCCCCTGCCGCGATTGAGCCGTTGCCGACAGCAGCGTGAGCGTTCTCATCGAACTCCGGTCACTGGCCCTGGCGTTGGAATCGGCCGACGAGTGCGAAGGCCGCATGGCCGAGCCGCAGCGCGATCACGTCCGCCGAGCCGGGCCGCCTCATCCGCCCTCGTCCGGCGGGGTTGGTCAGCTCAACGCCTCGATCGCCTTGAGGATCAAGGTCCGCGCATCCGCCCCGTATACCGCCATGCTTCTCAGCTGCTCGAACGCCTTCGGGGAGGGGTCCCGGAGTCCCGGCCGGATGATGGTGGGCGGCTGCGGCTGAAGCGGTGGGACCGACGAGGGGAACAGCTATGCCGGTGAAGACAGGGATGAGGCGCGTCGCCGTACTGACGACCGGAGTTGCACTGGCCGTCGGCGGCTGTTCGGCGGGGACGGACGACGGGGGCGATTCGGGGAGGCCCGTGGCGAGTGCCTCGAAGTCGGCGTCGAAGTCCGCTGGGCCGGACCGCGCGCTGGTGAAGTGGGCCGATCAGATGTGTGAGGCCACGGAGCTCTTCGAGACGATGAAGACGGACAGTGCCGCCGAGGTCAAGGAGATCACGGATCCGTCCGGGGACGCGGGCATCGCGTCCGACTTGGCCGTCATTGGCTACCTGATGGCCACATCGTCGTCTTTTGACGAGGTCGCGCAGGGGCTCGACAGCGTACGGCCGTCGGGCATCACCACTGCGGACCGGCTGCACGACACCTTGGCCAAGGAGGTCGAGCGGGCCCAACCGAAGGTCACCGAGCTGACCGACCGCCACACGTTCCTCACAACCGAGAGGGGTTCGGTCAACCGGGTCGAACGTCTCGGCAAGCTGATCCAGTCCCTGAAGATGCCCGAACCCGACCTGCCGGCCGTGGTCGCCAAGGAGCCGAACCTCCAGGCCGCCTACCGCACGGCGCCCAACTGCGCCCCGCCCGAACCCCTGCCCAAGGCCGCGGACGGCACGAACGCCTCCGCCTGCAAGGACGGGACCTGCGAGATCCTGGTGACGAAGCGGACGGACGTCGTGGTCGGCGGATGGAACCTGCGTGTGTCGCTGACGGAGACCAAGGCCACGGTGCTCAACAACGGCCCCAGGGGTGGAGTGGGGCAGTTCACGCTGGGCGCCGACGGAACCGGAACATTCGGCTCGCGCGGCGACCGGCTCACCATCCATGCCGTCGCCGTCAACGAGGACGGCGCCGTACTGAAATTCACCTGAAGTGACACGCATGCCCGACCTGCACTGTGCCGGCCTGTCGGCAGTCACTGAGCCACTTCAGCGCGTTCGCCCGTGATGGGTATGCCGGTGAGTGGCGAGCGCGGGGCAGACGAATTGCGGGACCGATCCCGAGCGCGATCAGTACGCCCGGGTCAAGACTCGCTGATGCCTGGTTTGTGGCGGTGGGGCGGCAGGGGCAACGAGATCACAGGGCCTGCCGCGCCGCGTGGATGATCCGCTGGGCGTCGGTACCGACGACGGCGGACTCGCGGAGCGCGTTCCACACCCGCAGGTACGTCGCGACGCTGTCGGAGTCGTCGATCCACCGAGGGGCGGCGGGCCGTCCGCGCTACTCTCGGAGGGCGTGTGCGAGGGCTTCGTCGAGCAGTTCCCGCAGGGCCGAGGAGGTCGGTGCGACGGCGGTGGCGAGCAGTGCCGGGCCGCCTGCCAGCGGTGTGAGGACGGCGGCCCCGTCCTGGGAGCCCTCGCGGAGGAGGACGGGGTCGCGGCGAGTGCCCATCTCCGGGTCGACGAGCAGGAGTTGGCCGACGGCGCGGTGTCCGTGCAGGACGGCCGGGCCGTCCCAGCCGGGCTCTGGGGCCCCGTATGCCGTCTGCTGGTCGAGCAGCGGTCTTCCGGCACGGCGGACCAGGAGCCGGCTGACCAGGTGGCCCGGATCCTCGTCGGTCCGGCCCAGGAGCTGCTCCTCCCGTAGCAACAGCCGGGCGGTGGCGGCGAGTTCGACGGTGTACGTCTGCCGGAGGTTGCTGCCGGCGGCGCTGATCAGCGGCTGGGGCAGCCAGCGCAGGCTGGCGTGTTCGCCGGCGGTGAGCCGTACGTCGTAGGTGGCCGGGGCGGTGGTGGGGCCGCGCAGGGCGAGTGTGGCGGCGGCCGTCGTGACCTCCAGTACGGCCCGGTCCCCGGCGGTGACGTCGATGGTGAGCCGGTCGCCCCCGAGGGGGGCGCTCATCGCACCGATGATGCCCACCTTGGCGGAACTCCCGTCGGTGCGCATGCGCCGAAGGTGGAACGGGCCGTCACTGCGTAGCTGCGGAAGCGTGGTGACGCGTCCGTTGTACGCGGCGTGGATGCGGGCTGTTGCCCGCACACCGTGCGGGTGCCCGGCGGGCTCCTCGGCGCCGGAGAGGGCTCCGGCCAACGCTGCCCGGTCATTGACGAGTTGTACGGCGGGGCTCATACGGCCGCCTTCGCGTGCCACTCGGTGAGGTGGGTGGTGACCCAGTCGGCGACCTCGCGGATGCCGTCGTCGGAGGTGAGGCTGGTGAAGATGACGGGAAGGTCGCCGCGTTGCCGTTTGGCGTCGTCGGCCATGGTGGCGAGGTCGGCGCCCACATGCGGGGCGAGGTCGGTCTTGTTGACGAGGAGGAGGTCGGCGGTGGTGATGCCGGGGCCGCCCTTGCGGGGGATGTCGTCGCCGCTGGAGACGTCGATGACGAAGACCTGTACGTCGACGAGGCCCTTGGAGAAGGTGGCGGTGAGGTTGTCGCCACCTGACTCGACGAGCACGAGGTCGAGGGGGTGGAGGGTCTCCTCCAGGTGTTCGACGGCTTCGAGGTTGGCGGAGATGTCGTCGCGGATCGCGGTGTGCGGGCACGCGCCGGTCTCCACCGCGGTGATCCGCTCGGGTGGCAGCACGGCCTCGCGCAGCAGGTACTCGGCGTCCTCGCGGGTGTAGATGTCGTTGGTGACGACGGCGATGGACCAGCTCTCGCGCAGGGTTCGGCAGAGCGCGGCGACGCTGGCGGTCTTGCCGGAGCCGACGGGTCCGCCCAGGCCGACACGGAGGGCTCGGCGGGTGCCGTCGGCGCTGAGCGGCTCGGCGCTGTGGGTGTGGCGCTGCGGCATGGTCACGGGATGGTCGAGGTGCACGGAGAACTCCAGGTGGGCGGGGGAAGGTTTCAGGAGGCGAAGAGCCGGACGCTCCAGGCGGCGTGCTGTTCACCGGTGATGTCCAGTAGCGGCGAGGACGCCGACGGCAGGGCGTCGATGCCCTCGGCCGCGACGCGGTCCGCGGCCTGGGCGGCAGCTGTGGCGACGGCGTCGGTCTCGGAGCTGAGGCGGGCCAGCAGCCCCGAGGCGTCGAGCGGGTCGAGGCTGAGCAGGCGCACTGCCGCGGTTGCCGGGCCGCCGGCGTTCTCGTACGCGGCGGCATGGGCGGCGTCCAGTGGGGTGAGCCCGGCGGCCCGGGCGGCGAGGCCCAGCACGAGCGGCTGGTGGGCGCCTTGGGGACGTTCGGCGGCCAGCCGTTCCAGGTCTTCGGACGGGAAGGTGGCACGGGCTGCGCGCATCATCTGCCGGCCGAGCCGGCGGGCGACGGCGCGCAGCGCGGGGGCGGGGGTGCGTGCGTCGGCGGCGTCGTCCAGCAGCAGCGGGTCGACTCCGGCGGCGGCCGCGGCGGCCAGGCCGGCCATGGTCAGGCCGGTGGTGTGCAGACGGCCGCGGCAGAATTCCTCCAGGCTGTCGGTGTCGTGTACGGCTTGGTGGGCGATTGCGGCTTCGACGCCGCCGGAGTGGGCGTGCCCTCCGGCGGGAAAGCGGCCGTCGGCCAGCAGGAGCAGGGCTGCACGGCTCATGGGTGAGCGGCTGCCTTTCGCAGGGTCGGAAGGTGTGCCGAGCGCGGGCGGGCATCGCGTACCCGCCCGGGGCCCGGCCGCAGTGCTGTTGCTCCGACGGCCGGGCAGGTGGCGGTTTCAGAAGAGGAAGTACCGCTGTGCCAGGGGTACTTCGGTGACGTAGGAGCGCGGCACGGTCGCACCATTGAGTTCGGTGCGGGCGTCGGATGTGGTCGCACCGCCGATGGTGACCTCGAAGCTGTTGTGGTCGACTTCCAGGCTCGTCAGCGCAGTGCCGTCGTTCAGTTTCATGTCGGCCTTCGTGATGTGCCGGGTGCTGGTGATGTCCACGAAGTCCTTGTCGAGACCGAGACCCGGATGACTGCTGGTGCCGTCTCCGTTGAGTTTGCCGGCCACGCCCGGAGCCACGAAGTTCACCGAGTTGCGTCCCGGGGAGCGGCCGGTGGAGCCCCAGACCGGGCGCGGCAGGTAGGGCTGCGGCGTCGTGATCGACGCGTTGGCGTCGCCGACCTGCGCGTATGCGAGCTGCCCGCCCTTGAGGAGCATGTGCGGTTTGACGCCGAAGAACTTCGGCTCCCACAGCACCAGGTCGGCGAGCTTCCCCATCTGCACGGAGCCGACATGGCCGTCGATGCCGTGCGTGATCGCCGGGTTGATCGTGTACTTGGCGACGTACCGGCGCGCACGGAAGTTGTCGTTCGGCTGTAGCTGCTGGTCGTTGAAGGAGTGGTGCGTGTCGTCGGTGTCGTCGGTGATCGTGCGGACGTTTGCTGCTCCGAGGTCTTCCTTCAGCGGTCCGTAGCGGCACTTCATGACGTGCGCGGTCTGCCAGGTACGCATGATCATCTCGCCGATGCGGCCCATCGCCTGGGCGTCGGAGGACATCATGGAGATGGCGCCCATGTCGTGCAGGAGGTCCTCCGCGGCCATGGTGGACGGCCGGATCCGGGAGTCGGCGAAGGCCATGTCCGCCGGAATCTCCGGGTTGAGGTGATGGCACACGATCATCATGTCGACGTGCTCCTTGACGGTGTTGACCGTCAGGGGACGTGTCGGGTTGGTCGAGGCCGGCAGCACGTTCGCCTCCTTGACCAGCTCGATCATGTCCGGCGCGTGACCGCCGCCGGCGCCCTCGACGTGGAAGACATGGATGGAGCGTGCCTTCTTCTTGGTGAACTTGCCCCCGGCGTCCCTGCCGTCGCCGGTGAAGGCTGCCCGCGTACTCTCCAGGAACCCCGACTCGTTCAGTGAGTCGGCGTGCAGAGCGAGCTGGACACCGCGCTCTTCGCAGATGTCCAGCGCCCGGTCGATCACCGCGGGCGTGGCGCCCCAGTCCTCGTGGATCTTGAAGCCGCAGACACCGGCGTCCACCTGCGCGTTGAGCTCGTGCTCGTTCATCGTGCTGCCCTTGCCGAGCAGGCCGATGTTGACCGGGAACTCATCCAGCGCCTCGAAGACACGCCTGATGTGCCATGCGCCCGGGGTCACGGTGGTGGCCGTGCTTCCCTCGGCCGGTCCCGTGCCGCCGCCGATCAGGGTGGTCACACCCGAGGCCAGAGCCTCGTGGATCTCCTCGGGGCAGATGAAGTGGACATGGGTGTCCACACCCCCCGCGGTGAGGATCCGCCCGTTGCCGGAGACGACCTCGGTGCTCGGCCCGATGACGAAGTTTGTCGGCGTCACCGGCGGGGCTTCCTTCGTGGGCCCACGATCCGGCATCTCGAAGCGCGTGATCTTGTCCATCGTCTCGGGGTTGTACGCCTTGCCGATGGCCGCGATCCTGCCGTCGCGGATGCCGATGTCGGCCTTGACCACGCCCCACCAGTCGAGGATCAGCGCGCCCGTGATGACGGTGTCCACGGGCCTGTGGTCCGTGTCATCGCCTTCGCTGTTCCTCCCGTCCCTGGCGAGGTGTGACATTCCCATCGACTCGCGGATCACCTTGCCGCCGCCGAAGACCATCTCATTGCCGCTGTACGAAGGGCCGCCGCTCCAGTCGGCCTCGATCTCCAGCGTGAGGTCGGTGTCGGCGAGCCGGACCCGGTCCCGCGTGGTCGGCCCGTACAGCGCGGTGTAATCCGCCCGCGTCAGCACATTGCTCGGCTTCGGCCGGCCCTTCACCGGCTCCGGCGCCTGGCCGCGGGTCTGTCCCTGCGGGTTGCTCATCGCACGATCCCTTCACGCAGTCCCTGGATCTTGGTCAGGTCGCTGGTGTTGCTGCCGCCGGCCGTGACATCACCCTGGATCTGCACCAGCTCCACACAGCACTCGTCGCCGGGTTCGAAGCGCACGGCCGTGCCGGCGGCGACGTTGAGCCGTCGGCCCTTCACCGCATCGCAGTTCCACAGACTGCGGTCATCCGGGACTGTCTGACCGGCAGGGACCTCGATGCTGACGACCTTGAGCCCCGGGTTGACCTCGGCGAAGTGATAGTGGGAGGCGACCTGAATGGGACGGTCCGACTCGTTCTTCACCTTGATCTTCGTCTTGCCCGGCCCCGGCAAGGTGGTGGCGCCCCTCTGCAGACTGACGCCCTGCGTGTCCCCGTCGAGGTGCACATTGAAGGAGATCGCGTCGTACCGGGAGACTGTGTCGTCGTCCTCGTCGCAGCACACAGGCGAGGTGCCGCTGTCATCGCAGTCGACCGGGGAGCCTGGTTTGCGGGGCGGCTGGGGGTGCTCGACCTTGCCCGGGTAGACCTCGCTCTCCTCTGCGCCCTCCGGGATGGGGTCGTGGATGGTCACCAGCTTGGTGCCGTCCGGGAAGGTGGCCTCCACCTGGACGTTCTTGATCATCTCCGGGACGCCGTCCATCACCTCATCACGGGTGAACAACTGCCGACCCGAGTCCATGATGTCGCTGACAGTCTTGCCGTCGCGCGCCGCCTCAAAGACGTGCACCGTCAGCAGGGCCATCACTTCCGGATAGTTGAGGCGCAGCCCGCGGTCGCGGCGCCTTTGTGCAACGTCGGCCGCGACATGGATCAACAGGCGCTCCCGCTCATGCGGAGTCAAATGCACGATGAGCCATTTCTCTTGGTCGGACAGTGCATGCGGCCAGGCACGCCGGAGAACACGAACACGTTCCCCCAGGATGCAACCGGGCGCTCCTCGATCATCAGCGGGCAAGATCAGCCAAAGCGACCAAACGGTAGATAAACCACACCACCTGATGAATCCGCGAGGCGGGATACGCAGAGCTCACCCCGCCCGGGCCAGAGAATCCCCGGGCCGAAATCCAGCTGACCGTAGGCGAGTTGAACGAGCCCATCAGCTGCCAGTGCCGACCGATGTGCACAGGCCTCACCGAGCCAGAGCACCTCGGGCAAGCCGCGCCCGAATGGTCAACACGTACAAGGAATTGTGGGATGCGAGGTGGACGGCGCACATTCGCCGGCGCTTCGAACTCGACGCGCTCTTCGCGAATCACGACGTTCTGATGACGGGCCGGATTGCGGTGCCGGGCCTCTGAGCAGAGTCGGTGAATGGTGCGGTCACTTCCCGGCCGACGAGCGGGATGTTTGGAAAAGGAGCCCCTGTGAGCCTTGAGCTGCGGCACTACACCGACATGAACCCGGTGCGCCAGACGATCGTGGACATCCATGTCGAGGTCCGTCAGCGCGACTTGGGCCTCACCGGACCCTTCTACACCGCCGAACGCTTCAACGAGCGCCTGATCAGCCACCGTTCGGCACCCGGTTGGGAGGCGGTCATCGCCTACGACGGGACCGAGCCCGCAGGCTTCACCTACGCCACCCCCCTCAGCCCCAACACCCGCTGGTGGACAGCCATGACCACCCCGCTGCCCGACGGCTACACGCTCGAGACGGGCAAGCGCACGCTCGCGCTGAACGAGATCGTCGTCCGGCGCCCGTGGCGCGGCACCGGCCTCGCCCACCACATCCACGAGGAACTCCTGGCGGGCAGAGGCGAAGACCGGGTCACACTGCTGGTCAACCCGAAGGCAGGAGACGGCAAGGTCCAAGCCGTGTACGAGCGTTGGGGATACGAGAAGATCGGTGAGCAGCAGCCGTTCCCCGACTCCCCCGTGTTCGCCGCAATGATGCGCGACCCGCTGCACCGGGCGTGACCCTCACCGATTCCTGTTCAGCAGCCGAAGGTAGGAGGACGCGGTGACCAGTTCAGTCCCGTGGCAACAGCGACTGTCCACCGACACGGCATGGTCCCGCCTGACGCCGCGGTGGCCGATCGGCCACTGCGGCGGGGCCTGCAGCGGTCAGGCGATCAGGCCGAGGGTGGCCAGGCGCGACGGGTCGGTGAGGATGTCCAGTGCGGTGATCCGGCCGTCCCGGATGGTGAACGACATGACCGACAGCGGACGGCCTTCGGCGAACGACACCACCCCGGGCGTGCCGTTGACCAGCACCAGGCTGGCGTCCGCCGCGAAGCGGGCGAAGGTGATCGCCTGGGACGCCACGTCGGCCGCGCCGCGCCGCAGAACGCTCGGGACGAGCGTGCCGCCGTCGGAACGCGCCACCACCTCGGGGTCGAGGACGGCCAGCAGCGCCTCGAAGTCACCGCCACGGGAGGCGGTCAGGAACGCGTCCACCACCTCGCGCTTGCGAGTGATGTCCGCATCGGCGGCCGGGGCTGCGCCCTGAACGCGGCGGCGGGCACGGCTGGCGAGCTGCCGGGTGGA
Source organism: Streptomyces yerevanensis (assembly GCF_000716805.1). Taxonomy (NCBI): domain Bacteria; kingdom Bacillati; phylum Actinomycetota; class Actinomycetes; order Kitasatosporales; family Streptomycetaceae; genus Streptomyces; species Streptomyces yerevanensis. The sequence continues at coordinate 61,804 of NZ_JNWJ01000087.1, forward strand.
GGCGGAGTTTCGGCCGAGGACGGGTGCGATCTCGTCGAAGGGCACGTCGAACATGTCGTGCAGAACGAAGGCCAGCCGCTCGGCCGGGGACAGGGTCTCCAGCACGACCATGAGCGCGATGCCGACCGAGTCCGCGACCAGGATCTCCTGCTCGGGGTTGCTCGTGGCGAGGCCGCTGACGACCGGGTCCGGCAGCCGGACCTTGCCCTCCTGCTCGGGGAGCGGGTCCTCACGGCGCGAGGTACGGGAGCGCAGCATGTCCAGGCAGACCCGGCCGACGACTGTGGTGAGCCAGGCCCCGAGGTTCTTCACGTCGCTCACGTCAGTGCGGCTGAGCTTCAGCCACGCCTCTTGGACGGCGTCCTCGGCCTCGGCGAGCGACCCGAGCATCCGGTAGGCCACCGAGCGCAGTTGGGGACGCTCCGCCTCGAAGCGCTCGGCCAGAAGAATTTCTTCGCTCACCTGTCACATCCTCGCGTCGGGGCCCGTCGGTCCAGTGACGGACGCTAACCGATGAAGGGGAAACATCATGTCGAACGCCAACATCACGACCACCGCCCGCATGAAGAACCCCGCGATGGTTCTGCCGGACGCCATGAAGGGCATCCAGAACATCTACAAGGCCATGTACAAGGGCGGCGTCGCGCCGCAGATCCTGGAGCTGGTCCACCTGCGGGCCAGCCAGATCAACGGCTGCAGCGCCTGCGTGTTCTCGGGCGTAGCGGGCGCCAAGAAGCACGGCGAGACCGACGAGCGGCTGCACGCGGTGGCCGCCTGGCGCGAGGCCCCGTTCTTCACCGACGAAGAGCGCGCCGCCCTGGCCCTGACCGAGGCTGCCACCCGGATCGCCGACCGCTCCGGCAAGGCCGTCACCGACGCGATCTGGGACGAGGCGGCGGACCACTTCAACGACGAGCAGCTCTCCGCGATCATCCTGATGATCGGCCTCACCAACTTCTTCAACCGCATCAACACGACGATCGAGGAGCCGGCCGGCGCCTCCTGGAACTGACCTTCGTACACGGCCGTGGCCGCCACCCCGCAGTGGAAGGGCCAGAATCGCGGCGCCGAACCCGAGTCCCCGCCCTGGCTGCTGCGCGGCGCCGCAGGCAGAATCACCTCCGCGCCGGCCATGGCTGCCGACGCGGACCTGAAGATCCTCCGCGCGCACTACGCGACCCGCCCCCGGACCTCGACGCGCTCACCAAGCAGGGAAGAGGAAACGCCGACAGTGGGTACCACCCCGCCGGAGCCGACGCTCTCGGAGTGACCCGGTGGCATGGCCCCGGCGGGGCGTCGGCAGGGGCCTCAGGATGTGGGCTCGTCCAGCTGCGGCTCCAGCCGCACCTCGGTCACACTCCCGCCCTCCGGAGCGCCGAACGCCTCAACCATCACGCCGTTGTTGATGTCGGTAACCTCCAGAGCCAAGTGCTCGGCCCCCACGCGCAGGTCGAGCCTTGCCACGGGCTCGCCCGAGAAGTCCGGCATGCGGTGGATCCGCGCCGCCGGGTAGTTCAGGCTCGTCAGCTTGTCCCGCATCTCCTCGTACGCGGCCGTGTCCGTCCCCGAGAACGCCCTGCTGATGCGCAGTTGGTGCCTCTGGGCGGCGCATTCCTCTGTCGCGGTCAGCGGCACCGGGTCGACCAGGACGGGCAGGGTGGAGTCGGGGGTCGGCTCCGCTGCCGTGGTGTCGGCCACAGAGGCTGATGCCACGTCATCGACGCCGCTGGAGACATCCGGTACACCGCCACCCCCTTCACCGGCTGAGAGCCAGTGCCCTATGGGCAGCCCCCTGACACGACCGCACCCCAGTGGCCGACACAGCGGGGCCGTCCATAACCTCTGCCGGTCTTACCGGTACCTCCTGTCGGAGCACCAGTCAGGCCCGCTCACGCTCTCACTTCCAGACCTTGACGTAGACGCCGTGGCCGTCCGCTTCGACGTCACATGCATAGACGTTGTCGTACCAGCTGTTCTGGTACAGATAGGCGTAGTCGTCGCCCTGGGTGACCTTGATGAGAGTCTCCGCGGATGCCGGTGCGACAGCCAGTGCAGAAAAACCAGCCACAACGGCAGCCAGGGGACGAGGTGTCCGGTTCTTCGGCACTCCGCAATTGCGCCGTTATCGTTTCGTGATCTATTGGGCCCTGTCATCGGCGGGCCGCGTCCGACCAGTCCCCCAGGCGGCGATCACGCAGGGTGCACAGGCGATGGCGACCGCGGCAGCGAACCCTGGCCATGCAGCTCCCCTCCCGGCTCTGGAACGGCAAGTCTGGGAATTCCGGGCCCGTGTGATGCAGTGGGAGCGGGATCTCGCCCGCTGGGAAACCGGTTACTCGCGCACGCAAGCACCGGCATCGCCTGGACCGTCCCGGCCCGGGGTGCCCCACCCGGTTCGTCAGAGCCGGCATCCTGCTGCCCCCTGGCGCGTCCGCACCCCAGTGGCCGACACAGCGGGGCCGTCCATAACCTCTGCCGGTCTTACCGGTACCTCCTGTCGGAGCACCAGTCAGGCCCGCTCACGCTCTCAGGAATACCCGCTCCTCTTCCAGACCTTGACGTAGACGCCATGGCCGTCCGCTTCGACGTCACATACGTAGACCGCGTCGATGGTCTCCGCGTCCAGATAGGCGTAGTCGTCGCCCTGGGTGACCTTGATGAGAGTCTCCGCGGATGCCGGTGCGACAGCCAGTGCAGAAAAACCAGCCACAACGGCAGCCAGGTGTACGCATCAGGACGCCCGAGGATGCTGGAATTTGCACGGGCGAGGTGTCCGGTTCTTCGGCACTCCGCACACGTAAGTTGCACCGTTCCTGACCTAAGGCGGCCTGTCATTGGCAGGCACCCTCCGGCGCATCGCCGCAGAGACAGTTCAGCCCGCGAGTTGTGTGGCGCCGCTGGTCGGGCGGTGCCGCTACGCCATGACGGTAGGGGCGGCGGCGCAGTTGTCGCGTCCCGCGCCGGGTGGAACTCTGGCCCCACCGCGCGCGGTAGCCGCGCGGTTCGTGCGACTTCCGCGGTAGTGGTTCCTGCAACTTCCGGGATACCGCGAAAGGTTGACGCCGCCCCGCATGACCTGGCGTTACGCTGCCGCGATGCGCATGCATACGCCCCGCCCGCTGGTTGTCGACACGCTGATCGCGCTGGCCATGGTCTGCATGGCGGTCCGGCTGGGGCAGGAGTCGGTGACGCAGGGCTGGCCGGAACTCGACGCGGACGCCTACGTGCTGGTCGTCGTGGCGCATCTGCCTGTCGCTCTGCGGCGTAGGGCACCGCTGGTGGTCTTCGCGGTCGTGCAGGTGGCCGGTGTCGCCTACATCAGCCTTGGCTACTGGCCGGTGGTGTCTGCGTTCGGCTCGATGCTCGCTCTCTACACGGTGGCGTCGGTGCACTCGGCACGGATCGCCGTCGGCTGCGCGGCCCTGATGGCCGCCAAGTGGGTGTATGGCGGTGTGATCAGCGACAGCAGGTTCATGGGATGGCTCGTGGGCCAGGCGCTGCTGTTCTGCTCGGTGCTGGTGTGGTTCGGCATTCTGGCCCGCCGCTCCCGCGAACTCGCCCAGCAGCTTCGGGCCGAGCAGGCCGAGCGGGCCCGCCGTGAGGTCGCCGCCGAACGCGGGCGCATAGCGCGGGAGCTGCACGACGTCGTCGCCCACCACATGTCGGTGATCTCCGTGCAGGCGGGCCTGGCCCGGTTCGTCCTCGACTCCGATGCCGCGACGGCCCGGGGCGCGCTGGGCACCATCGAGGACACCAGCGCGGAGGCCCTGGAGGAGCTGCGGCGCATGCTCCAGGTGCTGCGGGAACACGATCTGGGCGGCGCCGCCGGGTCGCCCGCTCCCATGCCCACCCTGGCCCGCCTCGACGACCTGGTGCAGCGAGTCCGGGCCGGCGGTGTCCCTGTCGGGTTGAGCATCCAGGGCACCGTGCGCCCGCTTCCGCCCGGCGTCGAGTTGTGCGCGTACCGCGTCGTCCAGGAGGCCTTGACCAACGTCCTCAAACACACCCGCAACGCCGGTGCGCAGGTGCGGCTGAACTACACCCAGCACGAACTGACCGTCAGCGTCACCAATGAGGGAGAGGAGGTGAATCCGGCCAGAGTCCCGGCGGGAGGCGGACATGGCTTGATTGGTATGCGGGAGCGGGCCAAGCTCTACGGCGGGACGATCAGCGTCGGCCCACGCGCCGAGGGGGGTTTCGCGGTCCGCCTGACCCTGCCGACATCGGCGACTGCCGCACGGTGGAAGGACGAACGTACGAGATGACCAGAGTCCTCGTCGTCGACGATCAGTTCCTCATCCGCGCCGGGCTTGTCGGCCTGCTCAACGCGGCGCCCGGCTTCGAGGCCGTCGGCGAGGCGGGGGACGGCGAGGAGGCGGTGCGGCTGGCCGCCAAGACGCGGCCCGACGTGATCCTGATGGACATCCGCATGCCCGGCATGAATGGCATCGAAGCCACCAAGCGCATCCTCGCCGACGCGGCCGACCAGGCTCCCCGGGTGCTCGTCCTGACCACCTTCGACCTCGACGAGTACGTCTACGGGGCATTGAAGGCCGGAGCCTCCGGGTTCCTGCTCAAGGACTCAGGACCCGAACGGCTGCTGGCAGCGGTGACCGCGGTCAGCGGCGGCGACGCGCTCTTCGCCCCCAGCGTGACCCGGCGACTGGTTGAGGCATTCACCCAACAGGCCAGGTCCGCGCCCGATGCCCAACGCCCGTCGGTCCTCGGCACCTTGACCTCCCGCGAGGTCGACGTCCTCAAGCTCATCGCGTGCGGCCTGTCCAACCCGCAGATCGCCGACCGGCTCTCCATCAGCGAGGCGACGGTCAAGACTCACCTCAACCGCACCATGACCAAACTGGACCTGAACAGCCGAGCGCAGGCGGTCGTGATCGCGTACGAGACGGGGCTGGTGACACCGAGAGGGTAGGCGGGGGGCGTTCCCCACGCGTGGGTGCGAGGAACGGGTGCGGGTCAGGGAGTGGTGGCGGCGTCCCACAGGTCGCATTTGTGTGCGGCCTCGGTATCCGACGTTGCGGTATTGCCACTCTGTGAGGCGGTCCGTAGCTGAAGCACTTCACCAGGCGTCGAGGTCTGGTCCGGCATGGCGGGCTGGCCGGAGGCGCTCGGGGCTGAGCCGTGGATGAAGGAGCTCCAGTAGGCGGTCATCTGGTCGGCCAGGGTGCGTTGTTCGGTGTTGAGACGGGCGCTGATGCCGTATGGCTTGAACAGGTAGTTCAGTGGTGCCGGAGGTGGCCCCGGTGCTGTTACCGCCCGCGGAACTGCCCCGCACCCAGATCATCGAACGCGCCCGCCACCGCTACGAAGACATCCACAGCCTGCTGGAGAAGCGCTGGACGATCAGCGCCATTGCCCGCCGTCTGAACCTCGACCGCAAAACAGTGCGCCGCTTCCGCGACACTGACCTCGACCACCTGCTGGCCTCCGCCCGCGACCGCCGCCCCAACGGTGTGCTGGAGCCGTTCAAGGCGTACCTCAACGCTCGCTTCACCGAAGCACAAGGCCAGGTCAGCGGCACCCGGCTGTTCCTGGAGATCCAGGCTCGCGGCTATCGCGGCAGCCGCCAGGTCGTCCGCAAACACCTCGCCGCCCTCCGCGCGGGCACCGCCGAACCGGTCCGGGCCGACATCCCCAGCCCTCGCAAGATCACCTCGTGGATCATGCGGCCCCGGGAGACGCTCACCGAAAGCCAGGATCAGCGCCTGCTTCAAGTCCGGCTTGCCTGCCCGGACCTCACCCGCGCTTGCGACTTGGCCCGCGCGTTCGCCGACCTGGTACGTCATCGGCGCGGAAACCTGCTGCTGGAGTGGATCCGCCAAGCCGAGCAGGATGCGCCGAAGCCGATGCAGGGCTTCGCCGGCTTCCTCCGTCAGGACCTCGACGCCGTCACCGCCGGACTTACCCTCCCGTGGAGCTCTGGGGTGGTCGAAGGACACGTGAACCGGGTGAAAACACTCAAGAGAGCCATGTATCGCAGGGCCTCGTTCGAACTCCTGCGGACCCGCGTCCTCACCCGGCCATGAGCTTCCCGAAGCGTTCCGCCGGGCCGCAGGCTTTCGGGTCAGCGTCGATAGAGCTGCCACATGGCAAGTTCGTCGTCGTGCGCGCGCAGGCGTTCGACGGCCTCCATGGGGGTGCGCTGTTCAGTGAGCTCGTAGAAGAAGAACAACGGGGCGAACACGCTCGCATAGCCGAACGGGGCGCCCCGAGGGGCGATATAGATGCTGGCGCCGGCATCGAGGAAGGCGTCGGCGAGCGCAGGCTCCCCCGTGTCGCAGCCGGTGACGAGAGTGACGCTGCCTGGCAGCTGGAAATGTTCGCGTACTCGGTCTGGCCCGATGGCACCGTTGAACGGCTGGAATCTGGTCAGTTCCTCGGCGACATCTTCCATCAGGATGCGTCCCTCGTCGCCGTGGCAGGACAAGATCACATAGGGTGCGATCGGTCTGGTGCCGTCCAGCGCCGCCACCAGGTGGCGAGGCTGGCCGACCCGCAGATAGTTCACATGGACGCCGAAGACTTCCAGCCCGTCACGCAACGGATGCGCGAACCCGCCCTCGATGTCGATCAGGTCAATCTCGGTCCAGGCCAGGCGACCGGCCTGGACCTCGCGCACGCGCGACGGACGCTGAGTCGCCAGCCACTCCTCTTCTTCTCCATGCATCACTCGGCCAAGATGCCACGGCACAGCCGTCGACACCGCTGATCACGAAATTGCGGTCGAAGCCTTGAAAATCCCCAGCCCGCTCTTCGCACCCACTCGCTTGCGGCCTCGACCAGGGGGCGTGCCCACAAGGTCGTTCCGACGTCCCACTGATCCGAGACAGGTATTTCGCTACGGCCGTTGCGTAAATCCCGGGGACGCCGTACGGTCGATTTACGAAACAGCCGTAGCGGAAAAATGATGGGGTGCAGAGACGTGGCACAACGGGGACGACCTCGGGACGCGGAGGCGGATGAGCGGATTCTGCGGGCGGCGCTGGAACAGCTCATGGAGTACGGCTATGCCGGCTTCGTCGTGGACAAGGTCGCCGAGCAGGCCGGAGTGGCCAAGACGACGTTGTACCGGCGTTGGCCCACCAAGGATCACCTGGCTGTCGCGGTGATCGCCCGGATGCAGGACGACGTGGCCGTCCCGGACACCGGGGACGTCTGCGCAGATCTCATCGACTACGTGGAGGAGATCGCTCTGGGACTCAACCGCATGCGGCGCGCCGGACGGCAGGACGAGGCGGACGACCCTTCGGCCGGCGTGGTCGCCGAGCTGGTGGCCGCGGCCGCCCGGCATCCCGACATAGGCGCACTGGTACGGGCCGTCTTCGCCCGCCGCAACCAGGTCGTCCTGGGGCTGATCGACCGCGCCCGGCAACGCGGCACCTTCCACCCCGCCACCGACCCCGGCGTGCTGTTCGACCAGCTCGCCGGTGCCCTCTACTACCGGCTCCTCATCACCGGCCAACCGATCGACCGCAGCTACGCCGAACGCCTCGTCACCGGCGCCGTCAACGGCGCCCTTCCCCTCAGGGAGAGCTGATGACCGTATTACCGGAAGCCCCTGTTCACCCGCACCGGAATCGTCTCCGGCGCCGTCGCCTGCCGGCCGTGCTCGCATCCCTCCTCGCCCTGCTGACGGTCTTCACCATCTGGACGAACGCCCGCCCCTACACCCTGAGCTCCTCGATCGAGCTCGACGCCACCCCTGATGAGGTCTGGCGAGTCCTCACCGACCTGCCTGCCTATGACGAGTGGAACCCGTTCATCGTCTCCGCCGACGGCACGGTCGAGAGGGACGCCACCTTGCACCTGGTGATGCGCGATGAGACCGGAGACACCACCTTCACTCCCACCGTGCTGGTCGCCGAGGCCGGCAAGGAACTGCGCTGGATCGGCCGGATCGGCCCCGGCTGGATCTTCGACGGTGAACACCGTTTCCTGATCGAGCCGTTGGGGAAGCGCCGGGTCAAGCTGACCCAGAGCGAGAACTTCAGCGGCGTGGTGGTCCCGTTCTACCGCGGCACGCTGAACGCCAACACCCTGCCGCAGTTCAGCGCGATGAACCAGGCGCTCGCCGACCGGATCGCCGCACTCCGGGCCTCATGACCCACCGCGGAGCACCCGCTCGATGGGACGCGCTCATGTACCGGCGGATCACAGGTCCTTGTCGGGCGCCACAGGGGAGCATGCATCATGAGCGTGTGACCACATTTGATGAAGCCCAGTCTCTGTCACCTGCTGATGCGGGCGCGTTATTTGCGCTGGCTGACGGCCACCATGCCCGCACCGTGCGCCCGCTGGGCAGCCATGAGATCGCCGGGCACGTGGTGAAGTCCTATGCGATCGAGGCGCCCGAGCGGTCCGTGACGGACCAGGACTCACAGGCCGCGCTGCGGGTCGCGGCCGATCACCTGTCGTCGGCTTATCTGCGGGGCTCCCTTGGGCTTTCCGTGGTGCTGCTGCATGCCGGTGGCGACGGTGACTACGTGCTGGTGCACACGTGGATCGAGGGGTACATGTCCGACCTCGCTGTCTTCACCGGGCCGGCCGGGGACATCAGCCAACTGCGGACCGGCCGGTCGGGCCTTGCTCCTTGCGTCTGGGAAGCGGCGGTACTGGCCTACGAACGGGACGCGTTCAGCCGGCATGTGCTGGACGGAGACGGCGCTTTGGAAGCACGGTTGTCCGCATGGCGCGGCGACATGCTGGAAGGCAAGGTTCGTTGACGGGCGCCGGTGTGCCGCGGGTGCGGCACGCGCGCCCCGCCGATCTGCCGCACATCGCCCTGCTGGCGGCCGAACACGCCGCGTACGAGAAGGCGGTGCCGCCGCCTGCCGACCTGCCCCAGCGGCTGGAGAAGCTGCTCTTCGGTCTGGCGGCTCCGCGTCTGTGCTGCTTCATCGCGGAGCTGGAGGACGGCGAGATCATCGGATACGCCTCGTGCGCGCCCGAGTTGTCCACATGGGACGGTGCGGAGTACCTCCACATGGACTGCCTGTTCCTACGAGACGGCCACCGCGGCCTGGGCGTCGGCCCGATGCTGGTGGATGCCGTGCTGGCCGAAGCACGTGCACGGGGACTCGGCCAGGTCCAGTGGCAGACTCCACCATGGAACGAGGACGCGATCAGGTTCTACGACCGGCTGGGTGCCCAGGCGAAGGAGAAACGGCGCTACTTCCTTTCCGTCGACTGAGGTTCGGTACTTCATTGCGGGATCCCCGCGCCTGCGGACCACTATGAGAACCGAGACCGGAGTCCGTTGCGGGGGTAGCGCCCCGGCGGCCGCCTTCCCGACACTGGTGGCGTACAGGTGACGCGACGGGGGGCGCAGACATGGCGACGCGCACAGAACCGGAGCAGGCGCCGCTACCGGAGCGGCGGCCGGAGCTGGACGCGATCCGGATGCTGGTCGTGATCGGGCTGGTCTTCTTCCACTCGGCGCTCGTATTCGCTGCCGACGACGACTTCTACGTCAAGAACGCCGAGACCACCGAAGCCATCATGATCATCGCCGGGTTCGGGGTCGTCTGGGCCATGCCGCTGCTGTTCCTCATCTCCGGCCTCGGCGCCTGGCACTCGCTTCAGCGCCGCGGCGCGGGCGGCTTCGCCGGCGAGCGGCTGCTGCGGCTCGGCGTTCCGCTGGTCTTCGCGACCCTGGCGCTGAACCCGCTGCCGCAGTGGCTGCGGCTGCGCTCGGCCGACGCCGACTACCACGAGTCGTACCTCGGCTTCCTGCCCCGCTTCTACGACGTACACCTGGAGCCCGAAGAGTTCCCGTTCCTCGTCCAGGGCGAGCACTTCGAGACCGGCCATCTTTGGTTCGTCGTGCTCCTCCTGGCGTTCTCCCTCATGCTGGTGCCGTTCCACCGGTGGTTGCCGCGCGAGCGCGTCCGCCGCATCGGCGACCGGGTGGCGGAGGCGACCCTGCACCGGCAGGGCGTGGTGTTCCTGCCGGCCCTCGCCTTCGCGGCGATCTGTGCCTTCGCAGGGCTGGAGGAGGACTACGCGGGCTGGCACCGCTGGTCGTACCTGCTGTTCTTCGTTGCCGGCTTCGCGCTCGCCGGCGACGACCGCTTCCGCACCGTGATGCGGCGTGACGCCGGGACCGCGGCCTGGCTCGGCGTCCTGCTGTTCGCGGCAGCCGGCCCCGGCTTTGCCCTGGCCGACGAGCCCTTCACGGAGATGACCGCCCTGGCCACCGTCTCACGGGCGCTGTTCGGTGCGGCCGGATGGTGCCTGGTGGTCGCCATCCCAGGCCTCCTCGACCGTCGGCGGCCAGAGCAATCGCGTGCGGCGGCGAACCCGGCCGCGACGACGCGTCGGCGCCTCTATGGCTATCTCGCCGCAGCCGTGCTGCCGCTGTACGTCCTGCACCAGCCGATCGTGGTCGCCGTCGCATACTTCGTGACCGGCTGGTCGGCGCCGATCCTGGTTGAGTACGCCGTGCTCGTGGCGATCGCCCTCGTCCTCACCCTGACCGCGTACGAGCTGCTGGTCCGCCGCACGCGGGCGACCCGCTTCCTGTTCGGGATGCGATCCTAGGGGCGTCTCGAATGTGCTGGTCACAGCCACTCGTTGACAGACGCCACTCCGAACGAGCCTCGACCGTCAGATGCCGGGGCGCTGCCGAGCGTAGGGGCCGATGAGTTCTCGGCGCGGAGCGGGTCTACACGGTTATGACTACACACACGCTCGAGACCCCCGAGGTCGACCTCGTCTACGACGTCCACGGCCCGCTGCCGACCGCCGACGGACGCCCACCGCTGGTCATGATCGGCCAGCCCATGGACGCCGGCGGCTTCCGCGCGCTGGCGTCGCACTTCCCCGAGCGCACCGTGATCACCTACGACCCGCGCGGCCTCGGCCGCAGCACCCGCAAGGACGGCCGCGTCGACCACGCACCCCAGATCCAGGCTGCCGACGTGCACGCCGTCATCGAGGCGCTCGGCGCGGGCCCGGTCGAGATGTTCGCGAGCAGCGGCGGTGCGGTGACCGCGCTCGCCCTCGTGGCGGCCTACCCCGAGGACGTGACCACCCTGGTGGCCCACGAGCCGCCGCTCATTGCGGTGCTCCCCGACGCCCAGGCCGCCGAGCGCGCCCGGGCCGGCGTCCGGGACGTGTACGAGAAGAAGGGCTGGGGTGCCGGCATGGCGGCCTTCATCGCGATGACGTCGTGGCAGGGCGAGTTCACCGACGACTACTTCGCCCAGCCCGCACCGGATCCCGCCGCCTTCGGGATGCCGGCCGAGGACGACGGCTCCCGTGACGATCCGCTGCTGTCCGACCGGTCGTGGGCGGTCAGCAGCTACCGGCCCGACGTCGACGCGCTGACCGCGGCGCCGACGCGGGTCGTGATCGCCGTGGGCGAGGAGTCCGAGGACACCTTCACCGGACGCACCTCGGTGGCGACGGCCGAGCTGCTCGGTCAGCAGGCGACGGTGTTCCCGAGCCACCACGGCGGCTTCCTCGACGGCGAGTTCGGCTACCCCGGGCAGCCCGAGGCCTTCGCGCGCAAACTGCGCGAGGTCCTCGTCGACGCCGTCTGACGATCGTCCTCCTCACCGTCACGCGGTGTCCGCACGCGGTGTTCGTCTGCCTCCCCGACGCCCGGACACATGGCGAGCCGGCCGGCGCCAACCCCTTGCTTCGCCTCGAGAGAGTGGATGCCGCCGGCCGCTGTCAGGCGGGGATGATCTGCCCGTCTTTGATCTGGAAGTTCTCGGTCGGTGAGCAGCCGATCGATGGCGTGATCAGCAGACTGACGGCAACCGGTGCGGGCTCGGTGCCGGCGGTCGAGAACTCGCACACCGCGTGGCGGCCGGTCAGCGGGAACCAGAACCAGCCGTCCACGTCGCCGACCAGAGCACGGTCCGATTCTCTCCACGCGCCGTCCTTGAAGACGAAGACTTGGAGGCGCACGGATGCCGCGAGCGGATCGGCCTGCGACCTCAGAGCGGTGAGTGTGAACTTGAAGTCCCGGTCCAGGACCGATGTGGCGATCCGTCGGCGCTCTGTCACTTGAGGCTCAGTCGGCGGTTCCTTCCCCTGACTGGCCGTCGGGCGGCCCTGCGAGTCGGTTGGCAGCGGGTTCGGCGGGCCACCGGTGGTTGCGCCGATCGTGACGGTGGCGGCCGTGGCGGTGGCCAGGGCGACGCCCCAGCCTGTGAACGTGCGGGAGTTCTTGATCACGACGTCTCCATGGGTGGTCATTGCGTGTGGTCGATGACCGGGACGGGCCGATGGACGGGGCGAGCCGATGACCGGGGGCGGGCGGAACCGCTGCTCTCGCCACTGCATCCGGGGCGGCGTCGATACCGCCTCACGCGCTACTTGCCGGGGAAGGACGGAGGCATGGGCATCGGCGCCTCGGACGGACTGTGACCGTCCCCGGTCCGGCGAGGCTGCACGTCGAGTACTTCGAATGTGAGTTGCCAGGTCGCCGACGTCAACACCCGCTGTGTCACCTGGCCACGCGCCTTACGGAACTCCCCGGTGCCTCCGGTGATCGCGTTGACGACCGGGCTCGGTACCGGAATTCCGGCTTGCTCGCCCTGGACGGTGATCTGTCCTTCCGGCAGCACCGCGGTCGACGAGCATTGTCCCGCGTTGCGTTCGAGGTCGGTGATGACGCAGAACCCGCCGAAGCGTCCGACGGAGCGTTCTTCCGGTCCCTCGGTCGAAACCAGATTCCCGCTGAAGATGAACTGGTCGCCGACGCTGCGGCCCGTTGCACCCAGATCCAGCTCTTCACCGACTTGTAGCCGGGCCTCCACGCGGATGGTGCGGCTTTTCGCCGAGGAGTTGTCGGCAGGGTGGGTTGCCGCAGTCGCAGCCGTCTTCTGCGGGGCCACTCCAGCCGACGCAGATCCGATGAGAGCGAGCCCTGCAGAGCCGCTGAGACCTGCAACGGCGAGGAATATGAAGGGCCGACGAGCGAAGCCCATGGTCGCCTCCGTGTGGTGGGAATGAACAGATTCAGGGCTGCCCAGCTTTGTCCGACGCCGATGTCGCCGGACGGCGAAGCGTTGGGCCGGTTCGCAGAAGGCAAGCCGCCCCGAGCGGACCTGGGGACCGCAGGCGAGAACGTACGAGAAGGCCTGCGGCATTACCGGGAGAGTTCGCCATGTTCATTCTGGTCGGACGATTTTCCTCCGAATTCGTGAATTCGTGAATTCGTTCATGGCGGTCCCTCCGTCTAGCGGCAACGCTAATGGCGGTGATGGCGACGCGCTCAACATAGGGCCAGCAATGGGGCCATTGGGGCGAGTTCCCGGGGCAAGGAGCGAGTCCCTGAACGCCTTCGAGATCACCTTCGGCGGACGGCTCTCCGCCGCCCGCCGCTGAATCCCTGACAGCTCCAGAACCACCGTTCACTGGGCAGACCCAACGGCGGACGGGTTGGAAGGGGCGAGGGAGGGGCAGATGACGAGCAGCATGTCATGAACATGATGAGACTCGACATCCCTCTCCCCCCACAGGAGGATCATCGTGACACTCAGAAACGCCGCGCGGGCGCTGATCACCATGCTCGTGGTGACGCTGTCGTGGACCATCGGTCAGGCCACGGCCTCGGCCGCGTCTCCGGCGGCCACCGCCGCGGTCGTCTTGACGTACGACACGGAGGGGGCTGCGGAGTTCGTCGACGCGGTCCACAGCGGTGCAAAGGTCTGGAACGACAGCGTGGCCAACGTTCAACTGGAGCCGGCGGCCGCGGGCGACGAGGCCGACATCGAGATCCTCGCGGACGACGGCTGGCCGCGCGCCCAAACCACCAGCCTGGGCAACGGCACCGTCTGGATGGGACGTCAGGCGGTGAACGAGGGCTACGACACCATCCGCATCGCCGCGCACGAACTCGGTCACATCCTCGGACTGCCCGACGTGAAACCGGGCCCGTGCAGCAGCCTCATGTCCGGCTCCTCGGCCGGGGTCGACTGCACCAACCCCACTCCGGACGCCGCCGAACGAGCCGCCGTCGAGGACAACTTCACCGCCGCCGGCAACAGCCCGGCGTACGCCTACAACAGCCCGGCGTACGCCTACGAGCCGCGGATGTACCGGGACTGACCGGCCTTTGCGACGTCACGGCCCGCACGCTGCACCGGGACATGGCCCTGCTGGGCATCCGGACGCCCGAGCGGCTCTGAGTCGCGTCGAGCACGGCACGCGGCCCGTCCTCTCCCTGAGGGGAGGACGGGCCGCGGCGTGTGTGCGGGCGTCGGGTCGGCTCAGCAGAGGTGCGAGAACCTGTCGGCGTAATGCGCGAACGCGGCCTTGGTGCGTGTTCCGGCGATCCCGTCGACGTCGAGGTCGTAGCCGAGGTTGCGGGAGTTCAGGTAGCGCTGCAGCGCCTGGATCGTGTTGGGTCCGACGATTCCGTCGATGGAATCGTTGTAGAAGCCCTGGGGAGTGAAGAACCTCTGTGCCGCCTTCCAGCTGTTGGTACCCAGCTGCCCGTCGATCGTGCCGGGGTTGTAACCCAATGCGCGCAGCCAGCACTGCCAGTCCTTCGCCTGGGCGGTGCTCAGCCCCAGGTTGACCACCGCGAGCGTGCCGACCTCGGCGCTCACCGCCTGCTGCTGGGCCGATGACGCGGGAGCCGCCATGGCCGTTCCCGCGGTCGCCAGGCCGCCGGCGGCGATGCCGACCGCGGTGGTGACACTGACGAGTGCCTTGGTGAGAGCTCGCATGCTGTTCCCCTCGTTGACGTGTGTTGGTCGGAGTCGACCGCACCGGCCGGCTCCGGAATGAGACTGCGGGTTCGGCGCGATGTCCGGCCACAGTTGGTACAGAAGTGGCGCCATCCCGGGCCGTCCCACTCGCTGACCTGCGGGGACGTCGCCCGCCGAGTCACTGCGGCGGGACGGCCGCGAGCGGGGATGGCCAGTTCCGCACGGGGTGTGGTGGCCGCTCCGTGAGCGCCGTGACGGCTGAGGCAGAATGAGGCCGGGACACGGAGGGCCGGACCAACGGTCCCTGACGCGAGCGGGGGAAACATGTCGCGTTGGAAAGAGCTGCCTGCTGAACTGCATCCACAGGTCCGCCAGTTGATCGTGCGATTGCGCAAACTGAAGGACCGCGGCGAACTGAGTACGCGTCAACTGGCTGCGAAGACCGGGTACAGCGCGAGGTCGTGGCAGCGGTATCTGAACGGCAGGTCACTGCCGCCCCCGGAGGCCGTCGAGGCGATGGCCCGCATCGGCGGTGACGATCCGACCCGGCTGCTGGTGCTGCACGAGATCGCCGCCGAACGCTGGGCGGAGGGACGCGTGGTCACCACCGGTGCCCCAGAGAGCGCCCCGGCGACGTCGGCACACACACCCACGCCCACGGACCAGCAGCCGTACGGGCGTCACCTGCGCGTCGCGGTCACGGCGGGAGCCTTGGTCACGGCACTGTCCGTCTCCGCCGCGCTCCTGCTGGCCGTGCGGCTCACCGAGGCCCGTGCCCAGCTCGCGGACGACCGCGCCGCTACGGTCGCGGCGGCCCCGGCCACCGTGTCGGAGTCCCTGGTGCCGGTCATCTACACCTGCCGGCTGGAGCAGCGTGACGGCCGCTGGTACGCGGGCCTGAGCCGGACCACGGACATCCTCCTGTCCAACACCCAAGTGGGACTCGAAGTGGCCGAGGCGCAGTGCCTGCTGCACCGGGCGGGCACTGCGCCAGGGGAGATCGACGGCATCTTCGGCCCCAAGACGCGGCGAGCGGTCGAGCGCATGCAGAAGCAGAACGGGCTGATCGTGAACGGAGTCATCGACCCGCCCACCTGGCAGGCCCTACGGAAGGCGTCGCCGAAGTGACCACGGAACACACCCGGCTGGTCGCGGCGCTGCGGGAGCTGCGGGCCGGTGCGGGGCTGAGCCTGGCGGCGCTGGCGGAGCGGACGGCGTACAGCAAGTCCTCGTGGGAGCGTTACCTCAACGGCAAGAGCCTGCCTCCTCGCCAGGCCGTACGGGACCTGTGCCGGCTCGCGAACGAACCGGACGGGCGGCTGCTGGCCCTGTGGGAGATCGCCGAGTCGCACTGGAGCGGACGCGCGGAGGCCCCCGCACCGGCCCCCACCCCTCCCGGGGACGAGTCACCGCGGCCACAACCTCAGGAGCCGCCGTCCGCCGGGACCGGGCGGCGGCTCCTGAGGGGCAGGCTCCTGGTGGTGCTGGCGTCGGCGTACACCGTGATCGTCGGTGGTGCTGCGGCCCTGCTGTTCCTCCTGCTGCCGGACTCGGAGGCTCAGGAGGACGGACCGCTGCCGGCCTCCGTCCCGTTCTCCCTCGCTCCCGAATGCCACGGAGCCGCCTGCGAGGGCCGGGACCCGATGCGCCTGATCTGCGGCATCGGCCCCGAAACCCTCGCCTCGTACCGCACGGCCACCGGCGCCCACGTCGAGCTGCGCCACAGCAAGAAGTGCGGCGCGAGCTGGGCCCGGAGCTGGGGGACCGAGATCGGCGACCGGGTGGACGTCACGGCAGGCGGCCCGACCCACGACGTGCGCATCAGGAACAAGGACGACGCGGCAACCTTCACCTATACCGAGATGACCGAAGTCCGGCCCGGCAGCACCGTCCGGGCCTGCTTCCGGCCCGCGTCGGCCGACGGCGAACGGGAGTGCTTCGAGGCCCGCGTGGGCGGGGCCGCCACCACGACTCGGCCGCCCTCACCTCAGTAACGTCAGGTCCTCGGACGCGTCGATGCCTAAGTCCTCCGCCGGCACGGAGCGCGTCCAGGAACCGGTTGAGGTCGCTACCGCTGGAGATCCGCGGCCGTGACGCGATGGAGGTGTATCAGCACGTCGAACTGGCGCCCGAGCGAGGTTCGGTAGGGGTCCTCCGGCCAGGCGTTCCCGATGGAGCGGGTCAGCCGCTTTGCCATCAGCCAGTCTCGCGTCGGCTCGGGCACGGCCCGCAGATCGACGTAGTAGTCCCGGCGCGAGACTCGCTCCAGCACCTCCTCATTGCTGCCCGCGCCCAGCGGCTCCACGGAGAAGCGGCGGTAGGGCTCCTCCGGATCCGTCAGATCCATCGCGTTGAACGAGCCCTGCCCGAAGGTGTAGCCGATGTTCATGTACTCGCCCCCGACCATCTGGCGCAGGAACTCCCCCTGGGTCTTCGGATACTGCTCAGGGTTGTCGGACTCGTAGGAGACATGGCCGTTGTGGGCCGACAGCAGCATCCGGTGGCCGGTGTGCCGCTGCCACCACACGGTGTTCTCCGCCATGATCCGGTCGCGGTAGAGCATGGCCCGAGCGATCTTCTCCGGGTCGGAGAAGTCGTAGTACGAGTAGAAGGTGCCGGTCTGGGAGATGGCCCTGGCGTGCTGGAGGACCCACTCGTACGCCTGCCGGTCCCCGTCCGGCCCCTGCGCCCGAAGCAGCTCGTAGGCGCGCCGAACAGCCGCGGCCGTCCGCTTACGCTCGGCGATGGGCTTGGCCATGTTCTCGTTGACGGTCTCCTCCACGCTCCCCGTCGGCCGGAGCTCGCGGTACAAGCGGCGGAACTCCGGCAGCAGCTCCGGGTGGTGCGCGGACACATAGTCCGTGACCTCGTCGAAGAGCTCAGGTCCCGCGTAGCCGTTGTCCTCACCCATGAACTGCACGGGGTGGCCGGGGTGACGGACGTTGTGGGCGCGCATCCACCTCAGCAGATCGAGATACTCGCGGGTGTTCCACAGCCGGTACGAGCTCTGGAACTCCTTCCGCATGATCTTCTCCGGGGCGCCCTTCCCGTACAACACGTACTCGTTGAGGACCAGGCCGGTGGACCAGGGCGCCTCCAGCGCGAAGGTGGTGAAGCCCTTTTCCTCGACGAGGTACCGGAAGACGCGGTGCTTCATCGTGAAGAACTCCCGGGAGCTGTGCGTGGCCTCACCCAGCCCGACGATCTTCGCCGAGCCGATCATGCGGCCGAGCGGGCGCAGATCGCCGCCGGGGGCGCCGGGCTCCGTGGAGCGCAGCGGCTCCGCGACGCGCGCCAGTTCGCGCACCGGATAGGTGGTGGTCATCGCGTTCGCGTGCGCCGACCGGGAGGCAGCCGTCAGAGTGCCGACCGCGAGCGTCAGCGCCAGCAGGAGCAGCAGCAACCGACGTGATCGATATGGTCGATGTGATCTGTGCAATACAGGCATGGATCAAGGCTGCCGATGGGCGACAGGTCCCGGACAGCCTGCCACCTTCAGTTTTCTTCCTGGGGACAACCACAGGTCCGCTGTAGTGCAGATGCCACTCCGGGGCCTGCCGCTTACCTGCGGCGCCCCCTGGCACCCGCAGCCCACACCTGCCGGAACCGGGTGGACCCGAACCCGTCCACGTCGTGAGCCTGTGTGGGGATCGCGGGTCACCCGCCGGCCCGGGTGGTGGGTCTTGAGGCTGCGGTGGCGGCTGCACAGCGGCTGGAGGTTGTCCGGCACCGTCTGGCCGCCGCGCTCAGGACGGGTGGATCGAACGGCTGGATGTGGTCGATGTCGCAACGGCGGGCGGGCAGTTGGACACGCCTCGGCCTACGTGCCTACGTCTGGATCCACCGCCTCAGCGCCTCGACCGTATCCTCCGGCGACGTGTTGAAGCACAGCCGGATCCCGGGCGCCGCCTCGGTGAGGACGTTGACCAGCCGCTCGAACAGCAGGGTGTTCTCCGGCAGCATCCGTACGCCACCGCCGATCATCGCCACGCCGAACGCGTGCTCCTGGAGATGCTCCCGCACGGTCGCCTCGGCGCGGTCCGGAGAGAGGTCGATCAGGCACACAACAGCATCGAACCCCGCTTCGCGCAGCGCCGCGTTCGCCGCCTCGACCCGGGCAGTGAGCGTCGCCTCGTCGACACCGTCGGGCATCCGGCTGTAGTCGAGCGCCCTCGGATGCAGCCCGATGGACAGGACCTTCGTGTCGCCCGGCAGCGGAGTCGAGGTCGTCGGTCGGCCCATGGGCGGTTCCCTCTCTGCTTGCGTCACGGTGATCTTCCCGGTGTATCACGGAAGTTGGGCACAAACACCGGATCCGCTCCACGGCTGGTCGGCTCAGCGCTTCGGTCGCCTTGAGGATCAAGCCCCGCGCATCCGCCCCGTAAACCGCCATGCTCCTCAGCTGTTCGAACGCCTTCAGGTACAGCGCGATCTCGGGAGGTGCGGTGATCTCACTCCCCACCTGTCGGTGGTGATCGCCATCATGGGGATATGGCCAACCCGAACCTGCCCATCGGCAGTATCTGGCGGCTCCACCACAACGACCAGGAGATTGCCCGGCTGACCGTGACCGGCGCCGATATGCCCTGGACTTACGCCGAAGTCGAGACACTGCCTGGCTTTGAAGAATTCCGCCCCCTCTTCCGTGAGCAAGAGCGGGCTGTCCATGAGGAGGACTGGGGGCGGGCCGACGCCTGTTACACCCGGATTCGCAGTGCGCTGACCATGATGTTCCCCGGCGGCGGCCCGGTCGCTGAGTTCATGCTGCACATCCATGACGACGGCACCGCCGGCTGGCGCTGGCACGATGAGCCCTTCGACGTGGTGGACCAGTGACGCGCTGGGTTCGCTGCTTCTGGGACGAGGAAGCCGTCTGGTTCTACTTCGAGCTGGACAACGAGGGGTATGTGATCCGGCAAGTCGAGTTGCGGGAGCCCGGAAGCAAGGCTGTGGCCGCTGCCTCGCTGGCCGAGTGGCAAGAAGCCCGAAGTGCCGGTCGGTTGGCTGAATACGAGAGCGTTTACGGTTGGACCGCGGAGCCACCTGTCTCCGAGTGGGAGGGGCACGACCCGCAGTGGTTGTCGGCCCATGAGTTCGAGATTGTCTGGTCGACCGCCCGTCGGCAGCTTCAGGATCGTCAGCGGCTACGTCCTACTTGAGCGCGCGTCCACCGTTACAGCCTCTGATGTTCCGTCTTAAATGATCTGGCTCCGAGTCGAGCTCCTGAGCTGCGGCGACCAGTTCATCTGAGACGTGGAGGCACTGGGAATCTCAGGTGATGTGGTCCCGGGCGGGTGAATGCCGAACGCTGTCTCAGCCGAACTGGTCCGGCTTCGCTGTTTCGAACTGATACCACGCCTGTGTCGTCAGCCAGGATTGGTGGTCCCTGAAGCTTCGCCCGAGGCCGTCGGGCGGTTCTCGCACGTTGAAGAACTCGCCGAGGAGCCGCTGGAGCGCGGTCACGGCTGCGGCGTCGGCCTCCTTCCGCACGACGCCCCCTGAGCTCTTCTCCTCATGTCCGGGTGCCCAGGGCGGGAGCCGTGATGGCGTATGGCAAGGTATGCCGACGACTCACGTCGACCGGGCCTCGCGAAGGAGTCCGGCCCACGGCCGCTTTGCGAGCACGGGGTCCTGCGGCGACGCCCGGCGAGCTGGACGGGAGCGTTCCGTCCGGTCCACGCCCAACCTTCAGGAGTGCCACCCGTGAACGGAAGACGCCGTCGATTGCTGTTGGCCGCCATCGACCCCATGCTCGAGCCCGAGGAGCAGGTTGAGGTAGCGACCATCGTGAACCTGAGTTCCGTCTCCGTGCGCCGGACGGCAGCGTTCGCGGCAGCCTCGGCGATTATGAGCGGTGGAATGGCAGTGATCCCGGTGCCGGCCCCCATGTACCTGGCAATGACGGACCGTCGCATCTTCATCTTCCGGGCGCACCCGACGTTTGCTCAGCCTGAGGAGCACCTGATGACGATTCCGCGCGCCGGTCTCGTCCGCTCGGAGATCAAGGAGCGCGTGCTCAACTCGTCCTTCGTCGTCTCCTCACCGGACAGCGAGCAAGGCTTGAAGATCACCTTTCCCTTGGTCGGCCGCAAGGACCGGAACGCGATAGCGGCCGCCCTGTCCCTGGCCAGTTGACTGCTGCAAGACCCGCTCTGGCCGCAGATGGACACGTCCATTCAAATCGGCCTACGGGGAAGAAGTTGCTGCCGCTGACGGTCAAGAAGCCTTCTCCGACCAGCTGAAATGTCGGTTGACGTGAGCGAGCCGTTGCGGCGCATCGCTGAAGCTTTGGGGGAGGCCGGTGAGGACGAGGTGACTGTGGTCCTGGGCGCGCTTGGCGCTCAGGGCCGTCGGCCGGTCGCGGGGGCTACGGCCAGGACGCCGCTGCCGTCGCCTGGAGGCGCTTCGGGGGTCCACTCTGAGGTGGAGTGGGTCTGAGACCACAAGCGAATCGGACCAGATCATCTGAGATGCGTACCAGTTCCCTGGAGACGAGACATCTGACCAGGCAAACTGTGCGGGGCAGGTGCTGTCCCGTCTCAGCCGAACCGGCCCATGTCTCAAGCCACTTGAGTACATGCTCTCTCTGCACATGAGTATTCGCCACGATGCTCGGGCAGCGCGCGTGGGCCAGCATGGCGGTCATGACCACACTCACCCCGGATTCCACCGACGCCCCCGCAGCGGCGGTGACCGACCCGTTCGCGCCGTCCACACCGGCAGTGCGCATGTTCGCCTGTATCGGCCTCCTGCTGCTCGTTTTTGCCTTCGGGGCGTTTCTCATCATCGTTCTCAATCAGGCATACAGCGGAGACGGGGCAAGCGGGCCGTTGGTGGGCGCCGCCCTGTGGTCGATGGGTCTGTCCGCAGCCGCAGGCCTTTTGGCGCTTTGCCTGCCCAGCGCCGCGGTGAGCCACACAGCGCGACGCGGAGCCGTCTGGTTGCAGTACGCGCTGGCGTTCACCGGCCCGGCGCTGGCCGCCATCGACTTCGCCTAGGACTTGTCCGGTCGATCATGTGACGACTCCGTTCCCAAGTCGTTGATATGGACATGGGACGGGGTGATCTGACGGATGCCGAGTGGGAACGACT